>NZ_JAQISN010000003.1:0-300000 GCF_037450285.1 Erwinia sp. SLM-02
TCGCTGTCTGTCGGTAAGCGACTCTCCGGTAGGACAAAATTGTCCGGAACAATTTTGAATGTCGCGAACGCGACACCCGGAGGGCGGCCCACAGGGAAGTGGGCCGTAAACTGCCAGGCATCAAATAGAGACGAAGCCCTCTGCGAAAGCAGAGGGCTTTTTCTTTTGTCTGAAATTCAGCCACCCTCAACCAATCTCGTGGCAAAAACATCGTGGAAGCAGAGACTGAACTGTCTCAGCCGAATTATGATGTACTGACTCTGCCGACTCTGCTGAACTCCTGATTGAGCAGCGGTGGAGCGCCTTACAGAACCTCAATAAAGCAAAAGGGCCATCCGACTGGATGGCCCCATGGCTCAGGCTGTAACCTGATGTTCTAAAGGGAGATTATATCTCCCCTGATGCTACCAGAGCGTCGTAAGGTGAAGTTGATACTCGCCCTGTTGAATCAGTAAAGTCTTCAAAATCAATGAATAACCTGAGACAGGAATGCGCGAGTTCTCTCGGACTTAGGATTAGAGAAAAACTCCTGTGGCGGTGCCTGCTCGACAATCTCACCGCGATCCATGAAGATCACCCGGTCTGCGACGGTACGAGCAAAGCCCATCTCATGGGTGACACACAACATCGTCATCCCGTCTTCGGCCAGACCAATCATCGTATCCAGCACCTCTTTCACCATTTCCGGATCCAGCGCAGACGTCGGTTCATCAAACAGCATGATCTTTGGTTTCATACACAGCGAACGTGCGATCGCTACACGCTGCTGCTGGCCACCAGACAGCTGGCCGGGAAATTTATGCGCATGTTCAGCAATGCGGACGCGTTCCAGATAATGCATGGCCAGTTCTTCCGCCTCTTTCTTCGGCGTTTTACGAACCCAGATCGGAGCAAGCGTACAGTTCTGCAGCACGCTCAGGTGGGGAAAGAGATTGAAATGCTGGAAAACCATGCCAACTTCAGTTCGTACGCGCTCGATATTACGCAGATCGTCGTTAAGCAGAGTTCCGTCAACCACAATACGACCCTGTTGATGCTCTTCCAGATGGTTGATACAGCGGATTGTAGTGGATTTCCCGGATCCTGAAGGTCCGCACAGGACGATTCGCTCGCGCGGTTTGACCGCCAGATTAATATTTTTCAGCACGTGAAACTGCCCGTACCATTTATTAACGTTTTCGAGCGTAATCATCATCGCATCGTCAGAAGGGGTAATAATTTGAGTCATTTAATTAACCTCAGTGCGGCGTACGCCCGGTGTGAAAGCGCTTTTCCAGATGCTGGCTGTAGCGCGACATGCTGAAACAAAAAATCCAGTAGACCAGTGCAGCAAAAACGTATCCCTCGGTCGACATCCCAAGCCAGGTGGGATCGACAGTGGCCTGTTGAACGCTGCTAAACAGATCGAATAACCCGATGATGATCACCAGGCTGGTATCTTTAAACAGGGCAATAATGGTATTGACCAGACCGGGGATAACCAGTTTCAAAGCCTGGGGCAGGATAACCAGCCCCTGCGTTTTCCAGTATCCCAGCGCCAGTGACTCCGCGGCTTCGTACTGGCCCCTTGGCAGCGCCTGCAGGCCGCCACGAACCACTTCTGCCACATAGGCTGATTGAAACAGGATCACCCCAACGAGTGCGCGAATAAGCTTATCGATGGTGCTCCCTTCAGCCATAAACAGCGGCAGCATAACCGAGGACATAAACAGCACGGTTATGAGCGGCACACCCCGCCAGAACTCGATAAACAGGATGCACAGCGTACGTACAACCGGCATGGTCGAGCGGCGGCCCAACGCCAACAGGATCCCCAGCGGGAGTGCTCCTGCAATCCCAACCGACGCGATAATTAACGTCAGCGTCAGTCCTCCCCACTGGCGGGTTTCAACTCGCTCCAGTCCCAAATAACCGCCGTACATCAGCAGCCAGACGACTATCGGGTAGGCGATTGCCCAGACGGCAATATAACGTCCTCTGCGTGGCAAACGATTGATGAACATCGGAACAATCGATACCAGCCCGATAATCAGGGCCAGGTTGATGCGCCAGCGTAGCTCATGCGGATACAGGCCATACATAAACTGGCCGAAACGCGCGTGAATGAAGATCCAACACGCCCCCTCCTTAGTACAGTCTGCCCGGGTGCTGCCGAACCAGTTAGCCTGGAAGACCAGCCAGTTAAGCGCCGGTGGAATAATCGACCACATTACCCACAGACAAAACAGAGTCAGCAGGGTATTGCCCCAGCTCGAAAACAGATTTTTTCTGGCCCAGGTCACCGCACGCGCAAGCGCGTTGGGGGCAGCGGGTGAAGTTTCATGAGTGACTACAGTCATAATTTTCTGTTCTCTTAGCGCTCAATGAGGGCGATCTTGCGGTTATAAATATTCATGAGCAGCGATATCGACAGGCTGATGATGAGGTAAACCCCCATGGTAATCGCGATCGTTTCGATAGCCTGGCCCGTCTGATTCAGTACCGTCCCGGCAAAGAGTGACACCATATCCGGGTAGCCAATCGCGGCAGCCAGAGACGAGTTCTTCACAATGTTGAGATACTGACTGGTCAACGGCGGAACGATGACCCGCATTGCCTGCGGAATGATCACCTGGCGCAGCGTCACCGGGTTGGGTAATCCCAGTGAACGTGCCGCTTCATGCTGACCGTAAGGAACTGACTGAATACCCGAACGGATGACTTCTGCAATAAATGAAGAGGTGTAAATTGACAGGGCAAGCGTGAGTGCTGCCAGTTCCGGTATCAGCACAAAACCACCGCGGAAGTTGAAGCCGCGCAGCTCAGGCACATCCCAGTGCATTGGGCGGCCAGCAAACAGCGATACCGCAAGCGGGAACAGGATCAGCATGGCGACAGCCGCAGGCCAGGTCCGGCGCAGCTGCCCGGTCTTCAATTGATGTGTTTTGTTAAAACGGAAGAGAGCCACAGTCACTGCCACCGCCAGCAAAACAGCGATCAGGAACGGCCAGGTTCCCGGCGCATATTCAGGCCAGGGGATGTACAGGCCACGATTGCTGACAAACGCGAGGTCGAAGGCGCTTAGTGCCTGGCGGGGGCCGGGTAAATTACGCAATACGGCAAAGTACCAGAAGAAAATCTGTAACAGCGGCGGGATATTACGAAACGTCTCAATATAGATATTAGAGATTTTACGCAGCAGCCAGTTATCAGACAATCGCGCCAGGCCAATAAAGAAGCCAAGAAAAGAAGCAAAGACAATACAGAGTGCGGAAACCAACAGCGTATTGGTCAGGCCAACCAGAAACACGCGCGCGTAGGTATCGCCTTCACTGTAATCAATCAGATGCTGGACAATACCGAAGCCCGCGCTGCGCTCCAGGAAGCCGAAACCGGAGGTAATACCGCGGTTTGCCAGGTTAATGATGGTGTTGTGGATCAGATAGCCGGCAACGAGAAGTACCGCGGCGATCGCCACGATCTGATAAAACCATGCGCGAACCGCAGGATTGCTGAATGAAAAATCCCTTTTGACGGTTGGGCGTTGAGACATGTTGAAACCTCAGCAACGGAAATTCTGATGTGGGCACCGCTGGAGCGGTGCCCGGTATTCGGAGGAATTAACGTACTGGCGGTGCGTACTGAATGCCGCCACTGTTCCACAGCGCATTCTGACCACGGGCAATTTTCAGCTGGCTGTCTTTGCCGACGTTGCGGTCAAAGACTTCCTGATAGTTACCGACCTGCTTAACAATGTTGTAAGCCCATTTATTGTCGAGCTTCAGATCCTTGCCGAAATCGCCTTCGGTACCCAGCAGGTGGGCCATATCCGGCGTGGTTGGCTTCGCCGCCATTTGATCGACGTTTTTAGAGGTGATACCCATTTCTTCAGCATTCAGCATGGCAAACAGCGACCACTTCACAATCGTGAACCAGTCATCATCGCCGCGACGCACCACCGGTCCCAGAGGCTCTTTCGAGATCACTTCAGGCAGAACGATAAACTCATCAGGCTTACCCAGCTTGATGCGCAGGGCATACAGCTGAGACTGGTCAGAGGCCAGCGTATCGCAGCGGCCTGTATCCAGCGCTTTCGCGGATTCGTCAGAACGGTCGAAGGTGACCGGGGTGTACTGCATTTTGTTCGCTTTGAAATAGTCCGCCACGTTCAGCTCGGTATCGGTACCGGCCTGAATACAGACCGTTGCGCCATCCAGCTCTTTTGCACTCTTCAGGCCCGCTTTCTGGTGGGTCAGGAAGCCGATACCGTCGTAATAGTTAACGCCGGCGAAGATAAAGCCCATGCCGCCGTCACGCGCGGAGGTCCAGGTGGTGTTACGAGACAGAATATCCACCTCGCCCGACTGCAGTGCGGTAAAGCGCTCTTTGGCGGTCAGCGGGGTGTATTTCACCTTCTCTGCATCACCGAATACCGCTGCGGCCGCAGCACGACAAACATCCACATCAATACCGGTGAACTTGCCGCTGGCATCCGCGTAGGAGAAGCCAGGCAAACCATCACTGATACCACATTGAATGAAGCCTTTCTTTTTAATGGCGTCCAGAGTGGTGCCCGCGTGGGCCTGATTGGCAACGGCAAACAGAGTTGCAGCAGCAATCAACGTGGAGAGCATCATTTTTTTCATAAAGCATCCTGTGTGGCGGGATCATATTGTTATGTTTTAACGCACGCTTTGGTGCGCTTGCCTGTCTGGCTATTCACAGCTTTGCAAAGGCAGTGCCAGGTTTGCATTACTCTGAATTCCTTGGAAAGCTTTACTAATAATCGGAAGGGGATTGAAAGTTTTATTAATATCGCGCACCGGAGCGGGGCGAAAATAGATGGTTTGGTCACAGTTGGTGCAAACAGTTTCACTATATGGAAACGCTGTGAGAAAGGTAACAATTCTGTAAGGGTTTTGTAGAAGAATAGATAAAAGCCAGCGAGGATACGCTGGCTTTCAGATTTCAGAGGGGACTATCAGTAGAGAGACGTTGCCCCAGTCGGGCGGGTTTTAAAGCGGCGATGTAGCCACATATACTGATTTGGCGCGCGCATAATCTCGCGCTCAATCACGCGGTTCATATAGGCTGCTGCCTGCTGTTCGTCATCGATCGGATAATCTTTCAGCTCCGGCTGAATAACCAGTTCATATCCGCTGCCATCTTCTTTGCGGATAAGCACCACGGTCACCATCGCCGGTTTTGCCATACGTGCCAGCATCCAGGTCCCGCTGGTGGTGGCGGCCTGAGGTACAGCGAACAGCGGGGCAAACACGCTGCCTTTCGGGCCGTAATCCTGGTCTGGAGCAAACCACACCGCTTCACCCTGTTTCAGCGCCTGAACCATGCCGCGTAAGTCGCGGCGGTTAATCATCGCCTTATTAGAGCGCATACGTCCTTTGGTCTGTACCCACTCCATCAGCTTGTTATTGTGCGGACGGTACATGGCCATCATTGGCTGGCAGAGGCCCATCGCCCGGCCGCCCAGCTCAAGCGACATAAAGTGGACGCCAATGATTAAGGCACCGCGGCCATCGCTCTGCGCTGCCTGAAGATTATGCAGGCCATTAACCTTGAACCAGCGCTTAACGCGACGATCTGACCAGAACCATGCCATTCCGGTTTCTATCAGCCCCATCCCAAGGGATTCAAAGTTTCCGACGATACGGCGTTCCAACTGATCATGATCCATGTCAGGGAAACAGAGTTCAAGGTTACGGCGGGCGATGGAAACGCGGCGCTTCATAAAGCGCATTGAGGTGCGACCCATCCAGCTGCCAAGTCGGTGTAATAACGGATACGGCAGCTGTACCAGTAAAAACAGTACGCTGACGCCAAACCAGGTAAGCCAGTAACGCGGGTGCAGATAGCCCCTCTGGAACTTAGGTGAATGCTTCATAATTACTCGTATAGCGTTAAGGGATGGTGAATCTGTATTGCATTTAAGAAACGGATAGCTGCGGTACAGTAACTCAGACACCCAATCAGGACGATGGTTTAACCGGTTTCCACTACCGGCAAAAACTTTACATTCGTGGGGCGTTACGCACTGCGGTCAGAAAGGTGAGGGCGGCGGGCCTGCGAAGGCATTTCCATTGGCGCTGAGTGTACACAGGTTACAGGCCATACAGGAAGGGGGTAAGCCGAATAATCTGAGAAGAATTTTAAGAGCGAAAATTATCAGATCGCAGTCTTTGAATTATCGACGAAAAATGGACTGCCAGATTGCCTCAGTTCCTTCAGACAAGGGTATCAATTATGCATTTTGTCGGGCCATTAAAAAAGGCGCTTCCCATGCCGAGGAGCGCCTTTTATCAAACATATCACTGATTAGTATCAGTTCATGCCGTATTTTTTCAGTTTCTTACGCAGTGTTCCGCGGTTGATACCCATCATCAGGGCTGCACGGGTCTGGTTGCCACGGGTGTATTGCATCACCATGTCCAACAGAGGCTGTTCTACTTCAGCCAGTACCAGCTCATACAGGTCATTCACATCCTGACCATTCAGTTGAGCAAAATAGTTCTTCAGTGCCTGTTTGACCGAATCACGCAGTGGCTTTTGGGTCACCTGATCCTGTGAGTTCACGGTAGATACGGTCAGTACGTCAGAATTTACGCGTTGTTCGAACATAGTTCTGTCAGCTCTTTATTTCTAATTACGCAAGATTTTCGAAGTATGCCTCCAACGCCTCCAGCTGTTCGCTGGCATCCTCAATGGCGTTGAATGTGCGCCGAAACTGGTCGTTTGGGGCATGCTCCTGGAGATACCAGGAGACGTGCTTTCGGGCAATACGGTATCCTTTGCGGTGACCATAAAAGTCGTGCAGTTCCCGTAAGTGCTCGATAAGCAAGCGCTTTACTTCAGCCAGTGGCATCGGTGCCAGCAGCTCCCCAGTGTCCAGATAATGCTGGATTTCCCGGAAGATCCACGGTCTTCCCTGAGCCGCGCGTCCTATCATCAGGGCATCAGCCCCCGTATAGTCAAGCACAGCTCTGGCTTTATGCGGGTCAGTAATGTCTCCATTCGCGATAATCGGAATGGATACGTTCTGCTTAACTGTCCGAATGCTGTCGTACTCAGCTTCGCCGTTGAACAAACAGGCGCGTGTGCGTCCATGAATTGTCAGGGCCTGAATACCGCAGCGTTCAGCCAATTGGGCAATCTCTACGCAGTTGCGGTTGTCGCTGTCCCAGCCGGTGCGAATCTTTAACGTTACCGGTACGTCAACTGCATTGACCACCGCCGAGAGGATAGACTTCACCAGCTCAGGGTGCTGCAGCAGCGCCGAACCTGCCATTTTCCGATTCACTTTTTTGGCCGGGCATCCCATGTTGATGTCAATCACCTGCGCACCAGATGCAGCATTGATGCGCGCGGCTTGTGCCATCTCTTCCGGGTCACAACCTGCAATTTGCACGGTACGAATACCTGGCTCATCACTGTGTACCATACGCAACCGGGATTTATCGCTGGCCCAGACTTCAGGGTTAGACGACAACATCTCGGATACGGTCATTCCAGCGCCCATTGAATAGCAAAGGGTCCTGAACGGCCTGTCGGTGATCCCGGCCATCGGGGCTGCAATCAATCGATTACGAAGCTGGTGATTTCCTATGCGCATGAAAAAAAAGTGACCATAGTGTGTCCGCAAGGCGGCGTATATTACGCATTTTTTCAGGAAGATGAAAGGCCAAACTTTGAACAATCCACCGCAGGCGGCCTGCGAAGGGCACTGCGCTGTCGGCCTTGATTCTTTTAATTTATATAAAACAATGAATTAAAAAAATATGCTGAAATTGTATACAAAGATTTTTCTTTTTTTGTGACCAATATAACAACATTTTTCACGCCAGATTGGGTGTTATTTGGCACATGTGACGCAAGGAACGCGCTGGCACAGTTCTAATGACCTGTGCCAGCGAAATTTTAGTGACGGATACCGGTGATGCGGCACCACTCTTCTTTCTCGGCGACCGGGTCGAGTGCGAAGGTCTCTGCATAGGCTTCACAGACGCTTGCAGCCTGGCTCGCCAGCACGCCGGAAAGTCCCAAATGACCGCCGCTTTTTGGCAACACGCTAATCAGCGGCGCCAGTTCGCGTAACGGGCCAGCAAGGATATTGGCGACCACCACATCGGCGCTCAGGTTCTCCGGCTGCTGGTGGGGCAGGTAAAGCGACAGACGGTCAGAAACGCCGTTACGTTCGGCGTTATCACGGCTTGCCTGAATGGCCTGAGGATCGATATCAATGCCGATCGCCTGTGCTGCACCCAGCTTCAGTGCCGCAATGGCCAGAATGCCGGATCCACAGCCAAAATCGATCACCGTTTTACCCGCCAGATCCAGACCATCCAGCCACGCCAGGCACAGTGCGGTGGTTGGATGCGTTCCGGTACCGAAGGCGAGGCCCGGATCGAGCATCACGTTAACCGCCTCCGGGTCCGGCACATCACGCCAGCTCGGACAGATCCACAGGCGCTGGCCAAAACGCATAGGGTGGAAGTTGACCATCCACTCGCGCTCCCAGTCTTTATCTTCGATCTGCTCGATCTTATGGTGGAAGCCCGATCCCAGCATCGGATGCTGTTCCAGGCCGGCGATCACGTCCGGCATTTCTGTTTCAGCATCAAACAGGCCAATCACGTCAGTGTCACCCCACAGGCGGGTTTCGCCCGGCAGCGGTTCGAACACCGGGTTATCGTGTGTATCCTGGAAGGTCACCGATACCGCGCCGTTTTCAATCAGTGCGTCACCCAGCTCTTCAGCATGAGCGCCGGTCGTATTAATCTTCATCTGTATCCAGGGCATAGCAATTCTCTTATTCAAACAGGGTGGAGGTCTTCTACGATTCAACGGCAGAGTGACCAAAACGGTTGCCGGCAATAAAGGCCAGCAGGCTGAGCAGCAGCGCGGGCACAATCGGATGGAAACCCATCGGCTCGATGTGCAGACTGGCCAGCAGCGTGTAGCAGACGGCACCGGCGATCATGCTGCTCAGTGCGCCAGCAGCATTGGCTTTTTCCCAGTACAGGCCCAGCACCAGCGGCCAGAGGAACACGGCTTCAAGGCCACCAAAGGCCAGCAGATTCAGCCAGATAATCATATCGGGTGGGTTCCACGCCGCCAGCAGCAGCAGCAGACCCAGCACCAGCGTCACCAGGCTGGAAAATCGTTTAAGCAGGCGTTCGTTCGCCATGTGCTCAGGCCGTATGCGCAGGTAGAGATCTTTCACGATCGTTGCCGATGATTGTAGCAGCTGGGCATTGATCGTAGACATGATCGCGGCCATCGGCGCGGCAAGAAAGATCCCAGCAGCCAGAGGCGGCAGGACTTTGATCATCAGCGTAGGGATCACCTGGTCGGGGATCGCCAGGTCCGGCAGTACGGCTCGCCCCAGCGCCCCGGCCAGATGCATGCCCAGCATCAGCACGGCGACGACGATAGTGCCGAGGATGATGGCCAGGTGAACGGCCTTGCTGTCCTTATAGGATATACAGCGCACGGCGGTATGCGGCAGGCCAATCACCCCAAAGCAGACCAGCACCGAGAAAGAGGCGAGGAAAGTCGGGGTCAGAATGTTATCCACGCCGGAAGGCGTGATCAGTCGGGGATCGATCGCTTCCAGCCGGGCAACGGCGCTGTGCATACCGCCTGCCGCGTGGATCACCGCATACAGCAGCAGAAACGTTCCCAGCAGCATCACCAGGCCCTGCATGGCATCGTTAAGCACGCTGGCGCGGAAGCCACCGAAGGCGGTATACAGCGCAATGCTGCCGCCGAAAATCAGCAGCCCGGTATCGTAAGGAATACCCGCGGCCGTCTCCAGCAGGCGCGCGCCACCGATAAACTGCACCGTCATCGCGCCGATGAAGGCAACCAGCAGGCTCAGGCTCGCCAGCCAGACCAGCAGCGGGCTGCGGTAGCGGGCATACAGCATATCGTTGAGCGTGACGGCATTATAACGACGGGCAAGAATGGCGAATTTTTTCCCCAGCACGCCCAGCGCCAGCCAGACCGCAGGAACCTGTACCATCGACAGCAGCACCCAGCCAAGCCCGTACTTATAGGCGGCACCGGGGCCACCGATAAATGAGCTGGCGCTGATATACGTTGTGGTCAGGGTCATCGCCAGTACAAAGCCGCCCATGGAACGGCTTCCGAGGAAGTACTCGGTGAGGAAGCTGCCTTCGCGGCGCTTGCGCATGGCAAACACCGACAAACCGGCGACCAGCAGCAAATAGCCAATCAGCGGTAAAACGATCTCAAGCTTCACTATCATCCTCCAGGGGAATATCGCGGAAAACCACGCGAACCATCAGCCAGCAGAGAAATATAAACAGGCCGGGGACCAGCAGGCAGGAGAGTTCAAACCAGTGTGGTAGCCCGGTGATGCCAGGGCGTTCGTCCCACAGCCAGGCCGTCAGCACCCAGCAGGCAAGGTAAGCAACCGCCAGCCAGAACGACCAGCGCGCTTCTTTATTGGCCTGTAGAAAACGCGTATCCATCCGTATCTCCTCAGAGTGACGGCAAAGGTTGTTTCATGCAGGGATAGCAGAGTAAAGGCTCATGACCCGGCAATACCTTCAGAAGTGACTTACGGGGAAGGAGAATGGGCCTGACGATGCAGGCCCACGAGCAGGCAGGATTACTTCTCTTGCAGGCCGAGTTTCTTCTCCAGATAGTGGATGTTGGTCCCACCGTGCTGGAAGTTCTCGTCTGACATGATTTTCATCTGCAGTTCGATATTGGTTTTGATACCGTCGATAATCAGCTCCGCCAGCGCATTTTTCATGCGGGAGATCGCCACATCACGGGTTTCACCGTAGGTGATGAGCTTGCCAATCATCGAATCATAGTACGGCGGCACGCTGTAACCGGCATAGATATGCGATTCCCAACGCACGCCAAAACCACCTGGCGCATGGAAGCGGGTGATCTTGCCCGGGCTTGGCAGGAAGGTGTTCGGATCCTCGGCGTTGATACGGCATTCAACCGCATGGCCGCGAACGATCACTTCTTCCTGTTTGATTGACAGCGGCTGACCGGCAGCGATACGCAGCTGCTCTTTGATCAGGTCCACGCCGGTGATCATTTCGGTTACCGGATGCTCAACCTGAATACGGGTGTTCATTTCAATGAAGTAGAACTCACCGTTTTCAAACAGGAACTCGAAAGTACCCGCACCGCGATAGCCGATATCCACACAGGCTTTAGAACAGCGCTCGCCGATGTAGCGACGCAGCTCTTCAGTGATACCCGGTGCTGGCGCTTCTTCCACCACTTTCTGGTGACGACGCTGCATGGAACAGTCGCGCTCGGCCAGATAGATGGCGTTGCCCTGACCGTCCGCCATCACCTGAATTTCGATGTGGCGTGGATTTTCCAGGTACTTCTCCATGTACACCATGTCGTTGTTGAAAGCCGCTTTGGCTTCCGCTTTCGTCATGCTGATGGATTGCTCCAGATCTTTGTCGCTGCGCACTACGCGCATACCGCGACCGCCGCCGCCGCCGGAAGCCTTGATAATGACCGGATAGCCAATGCGTTTCGCAAAGGCGCGGTTTTTATCCATGTCTTCGGTCAGTGGACCGTCGGAACCGGGAACGGTAGGAACGCCGGCTTTCTTCATCGCGGTGATGGCGGAAACTTTATCGCCCATCAGGCGGATGGTGTCCGCTTTAGGTCCGATAAAGATAAATCCGGAACGCTCAACCTGCTCGGCAAAGTCAGCGTTCTCAGAAAGGAATCCGTAACCTGGGTGAATAGCCACCGCACCGGTGATTTCCGCCGCAGAGATCAGCGCCGGAATATTCAGATAGCTTTTTACCGACTGAGCGGGGCCGATGCAGACGGTTTCGTCCGCCAGCAGCACGTGCTTCAGATCGCGATCCGCAGTGGAGTGTACGGCAACGGTTTTGATGCCCAGCTCTTTACAGGCACGCAGAATACGCAGCGCAATCTCACCACGGTTAGCAATTACAATTTTATCAAGCATGGTTCGCCTCGTTATTCGATGACTACCAGCGGCTCGTCAAATTCAACTGGCTGACCGCTTTCGACCAGGATCGCTTTCACTACGCCGGACTTATCGGCTTCGATCTGGTTCATCATTTTCATCGCTTCAACGATGCACAGAGTGTCGCCGGCGTTAACTTTCTGGCCAATTTCAATGAAGGCTTTGGCATCCGGGCTTGGGGTACGATAGAAGGTACCTACCATTGGAGAGCGCACGATGTGGCCACTGATCTCAGGAGCAGCTGGCGCTTCCATTGCCGGTGCAGTAGCAGGAGCAACGGCGGCGGCCAGAGCGGGCTGCGGCTGCATCATTGGCGCAGCGTAGGCCTGCTGCATCATTGGATAGCCAACATTAGCCGGGGAACGGCTGATACGAACTGACTCTTCGCCTTCAGAGATTTCCAGTTCAGCGATGCCTGATTCTTCAACCAGTTCGATCAGTTTTTTAATCTTACGAATATCCATAAGTGTGGTTCCGTACTCTGTTTAATTAGATGGTGACAGGCGTTTTACCGCTGTCTGTAAAGCCCAGGAATAACCGTCGACGCCAAGTCCACAGATCACGCCGGCAGAAATATCAGAGAGATATGAATGATGGCGAAAAGGCTCGCGGGCATGCACATTTGACAGATGAACTTCGATAAACGGGATACTGACTGCCAGCAGCGCATCACGCAGTGCTACGCTGGTATGGGTGAATGCCGCCGGATTGATGACGATATAATCGACATTGCCTTTCGCTTCATGTATGCGATCAATCAACGCATGTTCCGCATTGGACTGGAGATGGCTCAGGGTAACGTTCAGCGCTGCAGCCTGTGCCGTCAGATCGCTGACAATCTCGCCCAGCGTCGTGTGGCCGTACTTTTCCGGCTCACGCGTACCCAGCAGATTCAGGTTGGGACCGTTCAAAAGGAGTACATGAAACTTATCCGTCATCTTGCTGCTATCTCCTGCGATAATTGAGGCATCGCACAAAATACATCGCCAAAGCCGTTTTGTCACCTCATTCAGATGAAATTTGATGCTGGCTGGCGAACGAAGTCGGGCATTATAACGATATCAACGCAATTAGCAGCTAAATACTGGTCTTATCAGCGAAGATGATCCACCGCGCAGTGAAAAAAAACGCCGTTCGCTTCTCCTGATGTGACAGAGAACACGCTATCTGCGGGGCGTAACCCGTCACCATGGCCACCACTTGCGGAAGGTTTTATATCGAAATGCCAGCAGGATCGCGGCAAGTAGCGCATAAATCCACGGCTGTGGCGAAAGCACCTTAACCGACCAAAGATAGTGAACAGGTGCCAGGATTGCCACCAGATAGACGGTGTAATGCAGCGTTTGCCAGCGCTTACCCAGGCGGCGCTGGGCTTTCTGGAAGGAGGTGGCGGCCAGCAGCATCAGGATAATCCAACTGATGACGCCCAGTGTCAGATACGGCCGGGAAATCAGTTCTGAACCCAGCAGGCCAATGTTGTCGATCCCCAGCTCCAGCAGGGAATAGCTGAGCAGGTGCAGGGTAGCCCAGGCAAAACACCACAGACCCAGCAGACGACGCACGCGGATCAGCAGGGGTTGCTTACCGTAGCGAGCGAGCGGGGTCACGGCCAGGCTGGCCAGCAGGAACTTCAGCGCCATTCTGCCGGTGAAATGCTGGATATCCTTCGCCGGGTCGGCACTGAACCAGCCCTGATCGAGTGAGAGCAGCAGCCAGAGGAACGGCAGGAAACCCGCCAGATGCAGCAGAACCTTGAGGGCGGTTATTTGTTTCGCATTAAGGCGCATCACTTAGAAGTTTTCCCGTAAATCAAGCCCATGATAGAGCGAAGCCACCTGTTCGGCATAGCCGTTATACAGCAGCGTGGGCTGGCGCTTAACATCAAGAATACCGCCTGACCCAATCACGCGCTCGCTGGCCTGCGACCAGCGCGGGTGATCGACGTGTGGATTCACATTGGCGTAGAAGCCATATTCATTCGGCGCCAGCTGATTCCAGGTTGTGGGCGGCATATCTTTAACCAGGCTGATTTTAACTATCGATTTGATCCCTTTGAAACCGTACTTCCACGGCACCGTCAGGCGAATGGGGGCGCCGTTTTGTGGCGGTAGCGCTTTGCCATACACGCCGGTGGTCAGCAGGGTCAGGGGATGCATGGCTTCATCCAGCCGTAATCCTTCCACATAGGGGTAATCCAGCCCGCCGCCGATAAAGCGATCCTGCTGACCGGGCATTTCGTCCGGAGCATAGACGGTCTGGAAGGCGACATAGCGTGCATTGCTGGTGGGCTCGGCCGCTTTCAGTAACTGACCTAACTCAAAGCCGATCCACGGCACCACCATTGACCAGGCCTCAACGCAGCGCATGCGATAGATACGCTGCTCCAGCGGGAAGCGCTTGAAGATATCATCCATATCTAAAGTCAGCGGTTTCGCCACTTCGCCATCGATGGTGATTTTCCAGTCGGTGGTTTTCAGCGTGCCCGCGTTGGCGGCGGGATCGGCTTTATCCAGCCCGAACTCATAAAAGTTATTGTAACCGGTGACTTTATCTTCTGGCGTCAGCGCCAGATCGGCCTGGTACTGCGCCGGTTGACTGAATTCCAGCGGCTTACCCGAAGGGGCTTTCGGGCGATCGTTGCCTTTAAACCATGAAAGCACGTCGGCTCTGGCCACGCCGGGCAGAGTGTAAGCCGCAGCGCCAATTCCTAAGGATTTTAACAGCGCGCGGCGGCGGGTATTGAACACGCTTTCAGGCGTAACGTCTTTTTCAGACAGTTTATTAACGTTTTTCATGGGCAATTCTCGACAAAGTCTGTGGATATTAGAGCATGGCCTGGGGAAGAAGTTTCAGCGAGGGATAACGGAAAAATGAAGAATATGGGGATAAACCTGCCCCGGTGACAAACCGGGGCGAAGGGATCAGCGAACCCGCACCAGGGTTCGTCCGGTTATCTGATTATTTAACAGTTTTTCCGCGGCCTCCGCGGCCTGCGCCAGGGGGACTTCGGTAGTGGCCTGCTGATAGAACGAAGCGGGCAGCGTCTTCACCAGACGTTTCCAGGCGGCAATGCGGCGTGCCGTCGGAGCCATCACGGAATCGACGCCCTGCAGGCGAACGTTACGCAGAATAAACGGCATCACGCTGGTTGGCAGATCGAAACCACCGGCAAGGCCGCAGGCGGCAACGACTCCCCCCCACGTGGTTTGTGCCAGTACGCTGGCCAGCACCTGGCCACCGGCGGCATCGATCGCTCCGGCCCAGCGCTGTTTCTCCAGCGGACGGGAAACCTCGCTGAACTCGCTGCGCGGCAGAATATTATCGGCACCCAGCTGGCGTAAGTAGTCGTGGGTAGATTCGCGTCCGCTGACCGCGGTAACCCGGTAACCCAGCGCGTGCAGTAGCGCAATGGCCGTGCTACCCACGCCGCCACTGGCTGCAGTGACCAGCACGTCACCGCTTTCCGGGGTCACGCCACCTTCTTCCAGCGCCAGCACGCACAGCATGGCGGTCAGCCCCGCGGTGCCAACAATCATCGCCTGGCGCGCGTCGATACCTTCCGGCAGTGCGACCAGCCAGTCCGCTTTTACCCGCGCCTGTTCAGCCAGCCCGCCCCAGTGGTTCTCGCCAACGCCCCAGCCGGTAAGCACCACCGACTGGCCGCTGTGAAAACGCGGGTCGCTGCTGGTGTGTACTTTTCCGGCAAAATCAATACCGGGCACCATTGGGAACTGGCGGATAATCTTTCCCTTACCGGTGATGGCCAGCGCGTCTTTGTAGTTAATACCTGACCAGTCAATATCAACGGTAACTTCACCGGGAGGGAGAAGGCTGCTGTCGACCTGCTGAAGAGTGGCCAGCGTTTTGCCGTCTGCCTGTTCAAGAACCAGTGCCTGCATCTGAATCTCCTGAAACTGATAGTTCAATGAAAAAAGGACCCGTGACGACTATACTCGCAGAAACCTCTGATTATCTGACACCAGACAAGCAAACGTCATCCGGGTTGTGGTATTTTCCGTCCGGTGTTGCTCAGGCGCTTAAGCCTGCAATCCACCTGCCATTAATCTGTGATTGCGAATTATCGTTAATGGCGTATCTGTCACCGCAGTTGAATGGGCACAAGGATGCGATTAACCACCAAACTTTCTGCGATTATCGCGCTGCTCTGCACATTAGGAATGTTGCTGATGCTGGTGGGCTGCGTACTGAGCTTCTTTTATATTAGCAACCAGCGAGCTGAATTCCGCGTTGAGCGTATGGCTGAAGATGTCGATACGGCCTTATTAACGCAGTCTGTGCAGCAAATCTCTCCCTGGCTCCATCAGGTTATGAATCCCCTGCAAATTGAGCGCATCGAACTCAACGATGACAGCAAAACCCTGCTGCAGGTTACCCGGCATCAGCAGTCGCTGCTGGATGATGAGCCGAATCGTTTTCGGCAAAGAGACATTCATTTACGCCAGCATCCCCATCTTACACTGCGCATTATGTGGATAGACTCGACCAAAACCTGGTTCAGTTCAATGATCGGGACTTCCACTCTGCTGGCGATCCTTACCGTGGTGGCGATCATGGCCGTTCTCTTGCTACAGGCTCACCGCTGGCTGTACAGGCAGCTTAAAGGACTGGAAAAACTGGAGTCCCGGGCCGAAGCGGTAATCAGGGGAGAGCGCGCCAGCGTCCGCCCGGGGTCAATACATGAATGGCCGGCCAAAGCCAGCAGCGCGATCGACCTGCTACTGGCGGATCTGAAAGAGGCAGGTGAACAGCATTACCGCGTTGACACCCTGATCCGCACGTTTGCCGCACAGGATCCGCGTACGGGATTAAATAACCGTCTTTTTTTCGATAATCAATTGACGACGTTGCTGGAAGATCCTGAGTCGGTGGGCACTCACGGCATGGTCATGATGATCCGCCTGCCTGATTTTGACACGCTGCGCGAACGCTGGGGGCATATCGAGGTTCAGGATTATCTTTTCGCGCTGGTCAATCTCCTGTCGACCTTTGTCTTACGTTATCCCGGCGCGCTGCTGGCGCGCTACTTCCGCAGTGATTTCGCCGTGCTGTTGCCGCATCGCAGCGTTAAAGATGCCGATGGCATTGCCTCACAGCTCATCAAAGCCGTGGATACACTTCCGCCGACGCGCATGCTGGATCGTGAAGATATGATCCATATCGGTATCAGCGGCTGGCGTAGCGGACAGACCACGCAGCAGGTAATGGAAAACGCGGAACTGGCAACGCGGCAGGCCACACTGCAGGGCGGAAACGGGTGGTCGGTGGGGGAAGGTGCGCTCCAGGAGCTGGGGCGGGGAAGCGTGAAGTGGCGTACTTTACTGGAAAATACGGTGAATCGTGGCGGGCCTCGCCTGTATCAGAAACCGGCGGTGACCAGCGACGGTCAGGTTCATCACCGGGAAATGATGCCGCGCATATTCGACGGCGAAAAAGAGCTGCTGGCGGCGGAATATTTGCCTCTGGCGCAGCAGCTTGGGCTGGCAGAGCGCTATGACCGTCAGCTGGTCACGCGGATCCTCACGCTTGTCGAGCTGTGGCCTCAGGAGACGCTGGCGATTCCCCTCACCCTGGACTCCCTGCTGCAGCGAAGTTTCCTCAACTGGCTACGCGATAGTCTGCTGCAATGCACTAAATCACAAAGAAATCGTATTTTATTTGAACTTGCTGAAGCGGATGTGTGTCAACACATCAACCGGTTGGAGCCGGTGTTTCGTTTGATCTCTGGTTTTGGATGCCGTGTGGCCATCAATCAGGCAGGGTTAACCGTGGTAAGTACCGCTTATATAAGGCAGTTTCAGGTGGAGCTGATTAAGCTGCATCCGGGACTGGTTCGCAACATTGAGCGGCGTACGGAAAATCAGCTGTTTGTGCAGAGCCTGATTGAAAGCTGCAAGCAGACATCAACCCGGGTTTTTGCCGCCGGCGTGCGTTTTAAAGAGGAGTGGCAAACCCTGGTTGAGCTGGGTGTCACTGGCGGTCAGGGGGACTTTTTTGCCTCCTCTCAGCCGGTCAACAGCAACGTGAAAAAATATTCGCAAAGATATCGAGTTTAGCCTGCCGTTAGCCGGGTTTTCACGTAGAATAGCCGCGCGGTGTGGTTCGAAGCGGCTTCCTTGCCAGCCGAAGCGAAACTAAAATGTTAAATATTATGTATGTTATGTCCGCTTTATCCGTCTGACCCCCAGGGCAGGATGCCGCGTTATCAGCATTTTTTGCAGAAGATGCTGCTGAAGGTTATGACACCGGCGCGAGATAGCATGATTTTTCACCGAAGTAGAACGCTTTTGCGCCTTGTCGCTGCTTCGTGTGGTTGGTAAAGTAAGCGGATTTTATTTTCCGCCCCCAGCTTGCAGGATTATCCTTTAGTATGTTTAAAAAATTTCGTGGCATGTTTTCCAACGACTTGTCCATCGACCTGGGTACAGCCAATACCCTGATTTACGTGAAAGGACAGGGCATTGTTCTTAATGAGCCTTCCGTCGTTGCTATTCGTCAGGATCGTGCCGGTTCTCCTAAGAGCGTGGCGGCAGTAGGTCATGACGCAAAACAAATGCTGGGGCGTACGCCTGGCAATATCGCGGCTATTCGTCCAATGAAAGACGGCGTTATCGCTGACTTCTTTGTGACCGAGAAAATGCTGCAACACTTTATCAAGCAGGTACACAGCAACAGCTTCATGCGCCCAAGCCCGCGCGTGCTGGTGTGTGTGCCAGTGGGCGCCACTCAGGTTGAGCGCCGTGCTATCCGTGAATCTGCCCAGGGGGCAGGCGCACGTGAAGTGTTCCTGATTGAGGAACCGATGGCGGCAGCAATCGGTGCCGGACTGCCGGTATCTGAAGCGACCGGATCAATGGTTGTCGATATCGGTGGCGGTACAACAGAAGTTGCCGTGATCTCCCTCAACGGTGTGGTTTACTCCTCTTCCGTGCGAATTGGCGGCGACCGCTTTGATGAAGCCATCATTAATTATGTGCGCCGTAACTACGGCTCGCTGATCGGTGAAGCGACGGCGGAACGCATCAAGCATGGCATTGGCTCGGCCTATCCGGGTGATGAAGTGCACGAAATGGAAGTGCGCGGCCGTAACCTGGCTGAAGGTGTTCCACGTGGCTTCACGCTGAACTCTAATGAAATTCTGGAAGCGCTGCAGGAACCTCTGACCGGTATCGTGAGTGCGGTTATGGTTGCACTGGAACAGTGTCCGCCAGAACTGGCATCTGACATCTCCGAACGCGGCATGGTACTGACCGGTGGTGGTGCGCTGCTGCGTAACCTGGACCGCCTGCTTATGGAAGAGACCGGAATTCCGGTAGTCGTTGCAGAAGATCCGCTGACCTGTGTTGCTCGCGGCGGTGGTAAAGCGTTGGAAATGATTGACATGCACGGCGGCGATTTGTTCAGCGAAGAATAATTCGCCCCAAGGGGAGTGTCGGGGCGCTGCCCGCACTCCTTTTTCATGTTGTCGAGGAAAACGCTGATTTTATGAAGCCGATGTTCAGCAGGGGGCCTTCCCTGCAGTTACGCTTATTTTTAGCGGTTATTGTGGCAATAGGCGTGATTGTTGCCGATAGTCGTATGGGGGCTTTCACCCAAATACGCACCTATATGGACACTGCCGTTAGTCCATTCTATTTTCTGGCCAACGGGCCGCGTCAAATTCTGGACGATGTTTCTGAAACATTGGCCTCCCGCCAGCAGCTTGAGCTGGAAAATAAAGCCTTACGCCGTGAGCTGATCCTCAAGAACAGCGAACTGCTGATGTTAGGTCAATTCAAACAGGAAAATGCCCGTCTGCGTGAGCTGCTGGGTTCGCCGTTACGTCAGGACGAACACAAAATGGTCACCCAGGTGATCTCTACCGGCAGCGACCCCTATACCGACCAGGTAGTGATTGATAAAGGCAGCGTAAACGGGGTTTACGAAGGTCAGCCGGTTATCAGCGACAAGGGCGTGGTAGGACAGGTGGTTGCCGTCGGTAAAATTACCAGCCGCGTATTGTTAATCTGTGATGCTTCCCACGCGTTGCCTATTCAGGTACTGCGCAATGACATTCGTGTTATCGCGGCGGGTAACGGCTGCACGGAAGACTTGCAGCTTGAGCATCTGCCGGGCAATACCGATATTCGCGTGGGTGACGTGCTGGTGACTTCAGGCCTCGGTGGCCGCTTCCCTGAAGGCTACCCGGTTGGGGTCGTATCGTCGGTGAAGGTGGATACCCAGCGCGCCTACACGGTTATTCAGGCGCGCCCAACCGCCGGACTGCAGCGCCTGCGCTATCTGCTGCTGCTGTGGGGAGCCGATCGTAACGGCACGATGCCAATGGCACCGGATGAAGTTCACCGCGTGGCAAATGAACGTCTGATGCAGATGATGCCTCAGGTACTGCCGCCGGTTAGCGAGATGGGACCACCTGCACCGCCAGCGGCCACTGACAATGGTCACTCCGCGCCCGGTACGGCTGCCGTGACGGAACCTGCGGCAGCCCAGGCTGCGCCGGCTCGCCGCCAGTCATCGGTGCGTGGAGGTCAGCCTTGAGTAGCTATCGCAGCCACGGCCGCTGGGTTATCTGGCTCTCTTTCCTCGTCGCGTTGGTGTTGCAAATTATGCCCTGGCCGGAACAGATTTATATGTTCCGGCCATCATGGTTGCTGCTGATTTTAATTTACTGGGTGCTGGCGCTGCCGCATCGGGTAAATGTCGGTACGGGTTTCGTGATGGGATCTATAATGGACCTCATCTCCGGCTCAACGCTGGGGGTGCGCGCGCTGGCACTGAGCATTATTGCTTATCTGGTGGCATTTAAATTCCAGCTGTTCCGTAATCTGGCGCTGTGGCAGCAGGCACTGATGGTGATGGTGCTGTCGCTGGCGATGGATGTGATTGTCTTCTGGGCCGAATTCCTGGTGATCAACGTTTCGTTCAGGCCAGAAATTTTCTGGAGCAGCGTCATCGACGGTATTCTCTGGCCCTGGCTGTTCTTACTGATGAGAAAAATTCGCCGCCAGTTTGCCGTACAATAAAGGACAATTATGGTATCCCTGTATCTGGCTTCTGGTTCTCCCCGTCGTCGAGAGCTACTGACTCAGCTTGGTTTGTCATTTGAACGCCTCGCCACTGAAGTTGAAGAGCAGCGTCGCGACGGTGAACAGGCCGAACACTACGTTCGTCGACTGGCGCGAGAAAAGGCGCAGGCCGGCGTCGCTGTTGCCGCACAGGATCTGCCCGTGCTGGGGGCGGATACCATTGTCGTATTACATAATGAAGTGCTGGAAAAACCAGCCGATGTCGATGCCGCTGCCCTGATGCTGGCAAAGCTCTCCGGTCAGACCCACCAGGTGATGACCGCCGTAGCATTTGCCGACAGACAGCGGTCGCTTGATTGCCTTGTTGTCACCGATGTGACATTTCGCTCACTGACACCAGACGATATCCGGACCTATATAGCCAGCGGTGAACCGATGGACAAAGCCGGCGCGTACGGTATTCAGGGATTGGGTGGAAACTTTGTCAGAAAAATCAACGGAAGCTATTACGCAGTAGTGGGATTACCTCTGGTTGAAACAGCCGAGCTGTTCAGCCACTTTCTGGCGCTGCGTGAAGTGAGAGGACAAGATGACAGCTGAACTGCTGGTTAATATTACGCCGTCGGAAACCCGCGTTGCCTATATCGACGGCGGCATTCTGCAGGAAATTCATATCGAGCGCGAAGCGCGCCGTGGCATCGTCGGTAACATTTATAAAGGCCGCGTCAGCCGGGTATTGCCTGGGATGCAGGCGGCATTTGTGGATATCGGTCTGGAGAAAGCCGCCTTTCTTCACGCATCCGACATCATGCCGCACACCGAGTGCGTGGCGGGCGATGAGCAGAAAAACTTTTCGGTGCGGGATATTTCCGAGCTGGTTCGTCAGGGGCAGGATCTCATGGTCCAGGTCGTAAAGGATCCGCTGGGAACCAAAGGCGCACGCCTGACCACCGACATTACTCTGCCATCTCGCTATCTGGTGTTTATGCCGGGTGCTTCCCACGTGGGCGTTTCACAGCGCATAGACAGTGAAGCCGAGCGCGACCGCCTGAAAGCGGTGGTCTCCGGCTACTGCGATGAGCTGGGTGGCTATATTATTCGCACTGCCGCAGAAGGCGTGGGGGAAGAGGAACTGGCCTCTGATGCTGCGTTCCTCAAGCGGCTGTGGACTAAAGTGATTGAGCGTAAAAAGCGCAACCAGACCCGCTATCGCCTGTACGGTGAGGTCGCTCTTTCACAGCGCATTCTGCGCGATTTTGCCGGCGCAGCGCTGGATCGTATTCGTATTGATTCGCGTCAGACCTTCGAACACCTTATTGAATTTACCGGCGAATACATCCCGGAAATGACCGCGAAGCTGGAGCTGTATACCGGCAAGCAGCCGATTTTCGACCTGTTTGATGTCGAAAACGAAATCCAGCGCTCTTTAGACCGTAAGGTTGAGCTGAAATCCGGTGGCTACCTGATTATCGATCAGACCGAAGCGATGACGACTATCGATATTAATACCGGAGCGTTTGTCGGCCACCGCAACCTTGAAGAGACCATCTTCAATACGAATATTGAGGCCACGCAGGCCATCGCGCGTCAGCTGCGGCTGCGTAATCTCGGCGGCATTATCATTATCGACTTCATCGATATGAGCAATGAGGATCACCGCCGGCGGGTCCTGCACTCGCTGGAACAGGCGCTGAGCAAAGATCGGGTGAAAACCGGTATCAACGGTTTCTCGCAGCTTGGTCTGGTGGAAATGACGCGTAAGCGCACCCGAGAAAGCATTGAGCACGTGCTGTGCCAGGACTGTCCGGTATGTAAAGGACGCGGCACGCTGAAAACGGTGGAAACCGTGTGCTATGAAATCATGCGTGAAATCGTTCGCGTGCATCATGCCTACGACTCCGATCGTTTCCTCGTCTATGCTTCTCCGGCAGTGGGCGAGGCGCTGAAGAGCGATGAATCCCACGCGCTGGCAGAAGTTGAAATCTTTGTCGGCAAGCAGGTTAAAGTCCAGATTGAGCCGCTCTATACGCAGGAACAGTTTGACGTAGTGATGATGTAGAGTAAAAACTGTTACCCCCGGAACGAGACAAGGAGAGGCATGTGAGGCAACTGCCGAGGATTTTGTTACTGACTGGCGCAACGTTAGTTGTGGTGATTGCGCTGCTGGTCAGTGGCTTACGCCTGGTGATGCCGCATATGAACACCTGGCGCGAGCCGATTATGGAGCGGGTATCCGCGGCCACAGGCGGTAAAGTGACCGCCGGCTCGCTGACCGGCAACTGGGAATCTTTCGGCCCACGCCTGGAAATCCGGGACATTCAGGCGGAACTTTCAGACGGTGGCAGCCTTGCTATTCAGCGTGTGACCCTGGCGCTGGATGTCTGGCAGTCCCTGCTACATCTGCGCTGGCAGTTCCGCGATCTGACTTTCTGGCAGCTCAATCTGGTCACCAATACCCCGTTAACCGGCGGCGGCAGTCAATCCAATCTGCAGGCCGATCGAATGAACGATCTGTTCCTGCGGCAGTTCGACCATTTCGACCTGCGCGACAGTGAGGCCAGTTTTGTTACGCCTTCCGGCCAGCGAGCCAGGCTCGCTATTCCCCAGCTCACCTGGCTTAACGAAAGCAACCGGCATCGTGCTGAGGGGCTGGTCAGCCTCTCCAGCTTTACCGGCCAGCACGGCGTGGTGCAGGTTCGCCTCGATCTGAGCGACAGCAACGGCTATCTGGATACCGGACGCGTATGGATGCAGGCTGACGATGTCGACGTGAAGCCCTGGCTGGGGCAGTGGATGCGCGATAATACCAGCCTCGACAGCGCTAAATTCAGTCTGGCCGCGTGGATGGAAGTCAAAAACGGTGAGGTCTGGGGCGGCGATGTCTGGCTGAAACGGGGGGGCGCGAAATGGGAAGGTTCGGATCGGCCGCACCATCTGCGCGTGGATAACCTGACCGCGCATATCAGCCGCTTCAACCGCGGCTGGCTGCTTAATATCCCGCAAACGCGCTTTATTACCGACGACAATCCGTGGCCTAAGGGCCAGCTGTCGATGCTCTGGCTGCCGCAAAGCAGCGAGCTGCCCGGACCGGACAAGCAGGCGGAAATGCGCGTGCGCGCCACGCATCTGGATCTGGTGTCGCTCGACCCGCTAATTCCCTTGTTTGCCAAACTGTCGCCGGAGCTGCTGGAAAACTGGCGCGCGCTTCAGCCGCGTGGCGAGATACAATCGCTGGCCGCCGATATTCCGCTGAACCAGCCCGAGCTGAGCCGTTTCCAGGCCCGCTGGCATAATCTCAGCTGGCAGCAGTGGAAGCTGTTGCCGGGCATGGAGCATCTTAACGGTTCGCTTTCCGGCAGCGCTACGGACGGTCAGCTGGCATTTTCCGTCCAGCAGGCCACCATGCCCTACGGCGATATGTTCCGCGCCCCGCTGGAAATCAACCGGGCCTCCGGTGCGCTGAACTGGCAGCATAATGCCGACGGCCTGACGTTGTCTGGCGAGCAGCTTGACGTGCAGGCCCGATCCCTGTGGTCGCGTGGTGATTTCCAGTACCAGCAGCAGAAAGGACAGCCGCCGCGTCTGGACATCCTGGCCGGGATTAAACTGACCAACGCAGCCGATGCCTGGCGGTACTTCCCGGAGCCGCTGATGGGGACCTCACTGACTAACTACCTCAGCGGGGCGTTGAAAGGTGGCCAGGTCGACAATGCCACGCTGATTTTTGCCGGTGACCCACACAAATTCCCGTTCAAGCACAATGAAGGCATGTTTGAAGTGGCGGTGCCACTGCGTAAGGCCACCTACGAATTCGAGCCCGGCTGGCCGCTGCTGGAAAACCTGGCGATCGATCTCGACTTTGTGAACAACGGTCTGTGGATGAAGGCCGAAGAGACAAAGCTGGGTGATGTGCAGGGGCGTAATATTTCGGCGGTCATTCCTGACTATCTGGAAGAAAAACTGCTGATCGATGGTGAGATCAGCGGCGGCGGTGAACAGGTTCGCGATTACTTCAACGATTCGCCGTTGAAATCATCGCTGGGGGCCGCGCTGGATGAACTGCAGGTCGGCGGAAATGTGAGTGGTAACTTACATATCGATATCCCCCTGGATGGCAGGGAGGTTCACGCCACGGGCGACGTTAACTTTAAAAACAATTCTCTGCATATCAAACCGCTGGAAACTACCTTCGAACAGCTTTCCGGGCGCCTCTCCTATGATAACGGCAATTTGAAAAGCGATCTGATGCATGCCCGCTGGTTTGGCCAGCCGCTGGCGGTCAGTTTTACCACTCAGGAAGGCGAGAAGGACTACCAGATTGGCGTGGTTCTGCAGGCCGACTGGCAGCCCGGTGAGATCGCCGCGATCCCGGCTGCGGCGAGAGCCCAGCTGGCGGGAAATCTGCCGTGGCAGGGTAAAGTTCAGATTGCACTGCCGCACGGCGGCGGCGCAAATTATCAGGTTGATATCGACAGCGACCTGAAAAATGTAAGCAGTCACTTACCTGCGCCTCTCGATATCAGCAAGCCCGCGACGATGCCGGTTAAGTTAACGGCTAAAGGCAACCTCAACAGTTTCGACCTCAGCGGTGCCGTGGGCAGCAGCCATCGTTTCAACAGCCGCTGGCTGCTGGGAAAACAGTTGCGTATCGATCGTGGGATCTGGGAAAACGACGCAAAACGCACGCCGCCGCTGCCTGATTCTCAGGGGATGGTGCTGAACCTCCCGCCGCTTGACGGTAGCGCATGGATGGGGCTTCTGGCCGGCGTTGGTTCGGAGAGCGGGAAAGCGGGCAGCAGTTCGCTGCCGGGTGATATCCGGCTGCATACGCCAGCCCTGACGCTGGCGGGCCAGCGATGGCAGGATCTCAATCTCACCCTGAGCCAGGACGTGTCGGGCGATACGACGGTCAGCGCACAGGGTAAAGAGGTGGAGGGCTCATTGATGATGAAGCGTTCCGGTCCCTGGATCGCACAGCTCAAATACCTCTATTACAACCCGCAGTGGCCAACCTCGGGCGGCGGTGCTCCGCTGCCTGCTGATGCTTCCAGCATCGATTTCAGCCGCTGGCCTGCACTGAATCTCAACTGCGCCGAGTGCTGGCTGCGCGGGCAAAAATTTGGCCGGATGCAGGGATCCCTTACGCCAGCGGGCGACACGCTGAAGCTGGATAACGGTCTGATCGACAGCGGTAACGCACGGCTGACGGTGAACGGTGAATGGGTAAACCGCCCGGGCGCCCAGCGTACCTCATTGAAAGGCGTGCTGAGCGGCAAAAAAATTAACGATGCCACCAACTGGTTTGGCATCAGCAGCCCGCTGCGCGATGCGCCATTCAACATCGACTACGATCTGCACTGGCGTTCCGCCCCGTGGCAGCCTTCGGAAGAAACGCTGAGCGGCGTGCTCAAATCGCACCTCGGAGCGGGGCAGATTACCGATGTTTCAACCGGGCGGGCCGGACAGCTGCTGAGGCTGGTCAGTTTCGATGCATTGATCCGCAAGCTGCGCTTTGATTTCAGCGATACCTTTGGCCAGGGCTTCTGGTTTGATTCGATCAACGGTACCGCATGGATCGAAAATGGCATGATGCATACGGATAATCTGCTGGTGGACGGTCTGGAAGCGGACATTGCCATGAAGGGCAAAATGGACCTGGTCAAACGCCAGATTGATATGGAAGCGGTGGTCGCGCCGGAAATTTCTACGACGGTCGGGGTGGGCGTGGCGTTTGTCGTTAACCCGGTGGTGGGTGCCGCCGTGTTTGCCGCCAGCAAGGTCCTGGGTCCACTGTGGAATAAAATATCGGTACTGCGATATCACATCAGTGGGCCAATTGATAAGCCAGAAATCAATGAGGTACTGCGTAAGTCGCGAGAAAACGACGATAAGTGAATTTGACGTGGCTATGGAATTGCCTCACGCTGTATGCATAGCGTACCTAAATGAATATTGAGGGCCAGTCGCAGCTGGCTCATCCATACTGAGTGAGAATTCATGAGTCTGAATCTGGTGAGTGAGCAGCTACTGGCTGCCAATAACATTAGTCATAACGATCTGTTTGCCATTCTCGGCCAGCTCTCCGAGCGTAAGCTGGATTATGCCGACCTCTATTTCCAGTCCAGCTATCATGAATCCTGGGTGTTGGAAGACCGCATCATCAAAGATGGTTCTTATAATATCGATCAGGGCGTGGGCGTACGCGCCGTAAGCGGCGAGAAAACCGGTTTTGCCTACGCCGATCAGATCACCCTGAATGCACTGCATCAGAGTGCGACGGCGGCCAGGAGCATCGTCCGTGAGCAGGGTAACGGCCAGTCCCACACCCTGGGCGCGGTGCTGCACCGTCCGCTGTACCCGACACTTGACCCCCTGCAAAGCCTGACCCGTGAAGAAAAAATCGCTCTTCTGCATCGCGTAGACAGCGCGGCACGCGCCGCCGATAAGCGCGTGCAGGAAGTCTCTGCCAGCCTCAGCGGGGTCTATGAGCTGGTGCTGGTGGCGGCCACTGACGGGACGCTGGCGGCGGATGTCCGTCCGCTGGTTCGTCTGTCCGTGAGCGTACAGGTTGAGGATAACGGCAAGCGCGAACGCGGCTCCAGCGGCGGCGGCGGCCGTTACGGCTATGAGTTCTTCCTGGCCAATGAAGAGGGCGAAGTTCGTGCTGATGCCTGGGCGCGTGAAGCGGTCCGCATGGCATTGGTGAATCTTAACGCCGTGGCGGCTCCGGCGGGATCCGTTC
The DNA here is from genome assembly GCF_037450285.1 of Erwinia sp. SLM-02. Classification (NCBI taxonomy): domain Bacteria; kingdom Pseudomonadati; phylum Pseudomonadota; class Gammaproteobacteria; order Enterobacterales; family Erwiniaceae; genus Erwinia; species Erwinia sp. SLM-02. Next base: position 27,788 of record NZ_JAQISN010000003.1, read on the forward strand.
CGGTCGTGCTGGGTGCCGGCTGGCCCGGCGTGCTGCTGCATGAAGCGGTTGGTCACGGTCTGGAAGGCGACTTCAACCGCCGTGGCACCTCGGTCTTCAGCGGCCAGATGGGTGAACGGGTAGCTTCTGAACTGTGCACCGTGGTGGATGATGGTACCATTGAAGGACTGCGCGGTTCACTGGCCGTTGATGATGAAGGCGTGCCTGGTCAGTACAACGTGCTGATTGAAAACGGTATTCTTAAAGGTTACATGCAGGATAAGCTTAACGCGCGCCTGATGGGCGTTAAGCCAACCGGCAACGGTCGCCGCGAATCCTATGCGCACCTGCCGATGCCGCGCATGACCAACACCTATATGCTGGCCGGCAAATCCACCCCGGCAGACATTATTGCCAGCGTTGAATATGGCCTGTACGCACCGAACTTCGGCGGCGGTCAGGTTGATATCACCTCCGGTAAGTTCGTCTTCTCAACTTCGGAAGCCTATCTGATCGAGAACGGCAAAGTGACTAAGCCGGTGAAGGGGGCAACCCTGATCGGTTCAGGTATCGAGGCGATGCAGCAGATTTCGATGGTCGGCAACGATCTGGCGCTGGATAAAGGTGTTGGCGTATGCGGTAAAGAAGGGCAGAGCCTGCCGGTTGGCGTCGGCCAGCCAACGCTGAAACTGGATAAACTGACGGTGGGTGGCACCGCTTAACCCGCGGCGGGATCGTTTTTACCGCCTCCGTTCTGAATCGGGCGATCGCATCAGCGACCGCCCGTTTTTTTTACTTCATCGTTAAACCTTGCGGAATTCCCGGTAGATCTCATCTACCTTATCGAAATAACTGATAAGGTAGTTAATACACACCTGAACCTTGAGCGGCAGCTTGTCTTTTTGCGTATAGAGCGCATAGACCGGGCGTGGCATCGAGTGATAGTGGGTAAACAGGATCTCTACCTCACCTGCGTTAATCTCTTCAATCACCCACATCAGCGGTACATAGGCGATCCCGGTTCCGGCCTTCAGCCAGCGGATTAACGTTTGGGCATCATTAGTGGCAAAACGCCCCTGCGGGGATAAGCGTACTGACTTGCCTTCCGGTGACGTCAGTTCAAAATCATTATCCGTACGCACGCTGTATTCAAGCCATGAAAAGTTACTGATATCAGAGGGGTTTTCCGGCGTGCCGTGCTGGGCCAGATAGCTTTTTGCCGCACAGACTACCATCGGCATCGATCCCAGGCGCCGTGAAAACAGGCCGGAGTCCTGAAGCGCGCCCACGCGCAGGACCAGATCCAGGCCATCGGCTATCAGGTCGGGGGCCGGAATACCGGTGACCAGATTAATGGTCAGACCGGGATACTCCTTCAGCATCTCGACCGTCATCGGGGCGAGCAGGTTTTGCGACATGGTGGAAGAGCTGCCGATGCGCAGCGTACCGATCGGCGTATTGTTAAATGCCCACAGCTGTTCATGTACCTGCTGGACTTCGGACAGCATTCTCCGGCAGCCCTGAAAATAGATCTTGCCTGCTTCGGTCAGTCCGATGCTTCGCGTGCTGCGGTTGAGCAATTTCACCTGCAGCTCGTCCTCCAGCCGGGCGACTATCTGGCTGACCGCCGAGACGCTGAGCTGTAGCTGCTGCGCCGCGGCGGTAAACGAACCTAACTCCACCACTTTGGCGAAAACGGACATGCCTTTGAGTCTTTCCATTATTAACCCTGGCTTAAAAGTGATTTAGATCACATTTGGTAGAAAACTTATAGTCAAGCGCGTTACTATAGCAGCGCCGGACTACCGTCCTGAAGTCCTACTCCCTATTTTAAAGCTCACTTTATAAGCTACTATTTTGTGAGTATCGGTTGTGATCCGGGCCCGATTTCGTGGCCATCATCAGCCTGAACTTTAAACTGCCCTGAAACAGGTGGGAGAGCGTTATGCGTCTTCAGATTCCGGTACCGTTTTTACAAGGATAAGAGATGAGTGTACTTCCTGTTATCGTCGTTTTTGGGCTTTCTTTTCCGCCTATTTTCTTTGAAATCGTTGTGTCACTGATGCTGTTCTGGCTGGTTCGCCGCCTGCTTATGCCGACCGGACTGTATGACAGCGTCTGGCACCCGGCGCTGTTTAACACAGCTTTGTACTGCTGTCTGTTCTATCTTGTATCCCGCATGTTCGTCTGAGGTCATCGTGAAAGCACTAATAAGAAAAATTTCCCGTTTCGCCATTACCCTGATTTTAGTGGTGATAGCGGTGGTTCTGATTTTCCGCGTTTGGGTGTTTTACACCGAATCCCCGTGGACCCGCGATGCTAAGTTTACCGCTGATGTGGTCGCGATTGCGCCCGATGTCAGTGGCCTGATTACCGATGTGCGCGTACGTGATAACCAGCTGGTTGAACAGGGCCAGGTCCTGTTTGTTATCGATCGGCCACGCTACGAGAAGGCGCTGGAAGAAGCCGAAGCCGATGTTGCCTACTATCAGGCACTGCTCGGCGAGAAACGCCGCGAAGCCTCACGCCGCAATCAGTTAGGGGTGTCTGCGATGTCGCGTGAAGCCATCGATCAGGCCAATAATGATTATCAGACCACCGAACACCAGCTGGCGAAGTCGGTCGCCACGCGCGATCTCGCGAAGCTGGATCTGGAACGTACCGTGGTGAAGGCCCCGTCTGCCGGATGGATAACCAACCTGAACGTTTACACCGGTGAGTTCATTACCCGGGGGTCGACGTCGGTAGCCCTGGTCAAACAGAATTCGTTCTATGTGCTGGCCTATCTTGAAGAAACCAAGCTTGACGGTATCCGCCCAGGCTATCGGGTTGAGATCACGCCGCTCGGCAGTAATCAGGTTATTCTCGGATCGGTTGACAGCGTGGCCGCCGGGGTGACCAACAGCAGCAGTACCGTTGACAGTAAAGGCATGGCGACCGTGGATTCGAATCTGGAATGGGTCCGTCTGGCGCAGCGCGTACCGGTCCGCATTCGTCTGGATAAACAGCCGGGCAACCTGTTCCCGTCAGGGACCACGGCGACCGTTGTGGTCACCGGCGCGCAGGATCGCCAGGAAAAAGACATCTCTCCGCTGATGAAACTGATGCATCGCCTGCGCGAGTTTGGCTAAGGTGGCGTAAATGATGCAGTGGTATCGTCTGCGCTTCCCCATCAAGCTGACCTTCGCCATTATTCTGGCACTGTTTGTTGGCTTTGAATTCAATCTTGAAACCCCGCGCTGGTCGGTGATGACCGCCGCCATTGTTGCAGGCGGTACGGCCTTTGCAGCGGGGGGCGATCCCTTCTCCGGTGCGCTGCGCTATCGCGGCATGCTGCGTATTGTCGGGACCTTCATCGGCTGTATTGCCGCACTGACCATCATGATCGCCACCATCCGCGCGCCGCTGCTTATGCTGCTGCTGTGCTGCCTGTGGGCGGGCGTCTGCGTCTGGCTCTCCTCGCTCATCAAGCTGGAAAACTCGTATGCGCTGGGTCTGGCGGGTTACACCGCGCTGATTATCGTGGTCAGCGTTGATTCAAGCGGATCCCTGCTGCTGGCACCGCAGTTTGCCGTGGAGCGATGCAGTGAAATCATCATAGGTATTGTCTGTGCTATTCTGGCCGACATGCTGTTTTCCCCCCGTTCCATTAAGCAGGATATCGACCGCGAAGCCGATGCATTGCTGCTGGAGCATTACAGGCTGATGCAGCTTTGTGTTGCTCATGCCGACAAAGATGAAGTGGATAAAACCTGGGCTGGGCTGGTGCGCCGCACTACCGCGCTCAAAGGAATGCGTTCACTGCTGATGATGGAATCGGGGGGATGGCCGAAGGTTGAGCGCCGTATGGCGGTGCTGAACACGCTGTCGCTAACGCTGATTACCCAGGCCTGCGAAACCTTCCTGATCCAGAATTCCCGCCCGGAATACGTGCCGCCCCAGTTTTTGTTGCTGTTTGAAAAGCCGGTTGAAAGTACGGTGGATATCCACAGGCGAATGAAAATCATGCGCCGGATTATTACCGTCAGCGGCAGCAAAAATACGCCCGCGACCATTCGCAGCTGGGTTGGGGCGGCCAGCCGTTACCTGCTGCTGCTCAAGGGAATACAGACTAACAGCAGCATCAGCCGGATCGAAGAAGAGGTGCTGAACGCCGAACCGGTAGTCAGAATGCGCTCGGCTGAAAGCCGCCACGCACTGATCAACGGTATTCGTACGTTTGTCGCGACGGCGGTCGGTTCAATATTCTGGCTGTGGACCGGCTGGGCCTCGGGCAGCGGGGCGATGATTATGCTGGCGGTGATCACCGCGCTGGCTATGCGTATGCCCAACCCCCTGATGATGGCCAAGGATTTCCTGTACGGCATGCTGTTCGCCGTCCCGCTGGGCGCACTGTATTACATGGTAATTATGCCGGCTACGCAGCAAAGTATGCTGCTGCTGTGTATTGCCCTCGGCGTGATGGCGTTCGTGGCCGGCATCTTCATTCAACGGCGTCAGATTGGTACGCTGGGTGCGCTGGTGGGAACAATTAATATCCTGACGCTGGATAACCCAATGACCTTCCACGTCAGCACCTTCCTTGACGGTGCGCTGGGGCAGGCGATTGGCTGTTTTGTGGCGCTGCTGGTGATCCTCCTGATCCGCGACAGCTCGAAGGCGCGAATTGGCCGCACGCTGCTCAACCGCTTTATGTATGCGGCGGTTTCTGCCATGACCACTAACACGGCCAGGCGGCGGGAGAACCATCTACCCGCGCTGTATCAGCAGCTCTTTATGCTGCTGAATATCTTCCCCGGTGATGTGGATAAATTCCGCCTGGCGCTGACGCTGATTATTGGTCATCAAAGGCTGCGTGATGCGGATATCCCGATTAATGACGATCTGTCTGCTTTCCATAAACAGCTGCGTCATACCGCCGATCGGGTTATTTCGGCAAGCAGCGATGCGAAGCGCCGTCACTACTTCACACGCCTGCTGGCCGAATTCGATATTTACCAGCAAAAACTGGCGCTTTATGAGGCACCGATTAGCGTTACCGAGCCGGTTTCGCGGCTGGCGCTGATGCTGAAAAAGTATCAGAACACCCTGATCCAGATTTAATCCCGTCGCCGGTAGCGCAGGCTACCGGCATATCGCCTGCACTTTTCCGCCTGCCGATGCCACTCCGTCACAAAACGGCCTGGGTTTGCCATCTATACTGGTTTTTATAACGGCAAATAAACAGGAGGAATCATGACGATCTCACCCTTTAAGGACAATGAACTGTTTCAGACCGGTTATCTGGCTGCGGGAAAGTGGCTGCAAACCGGCAGTACGTTTAAGGTAGTCAATCCCGCGAACGGTGAAACGATTGCTGACGTTGCTAAAGCCGGCAAGACGGAAACCGAGCAGGCGATAGCGGCAGCGGCGGCCGCTTTCCCGGCCTGGCGCGCCAAAACGGCCAGCCAGCGATCGGAAATTCTTTATCGCTGGTATCAGCTCATGCTGGAGCATAAAACCTGGCTGGCACAGCTGATGACCGCCGAGCAGGGCAAACCCCTCAAAGAAGCTGAAGGCGAAGTGCTGTATGCCGCCAGCTTTATTCAGTGGTTTGCCGAGCAGGCGAAACGAGCCAACGGAGAAGTTATTCCTCCCGCCCGACCCGGAACGCGTATCCTGGCCACTCGTGAACCGATTGGCGTGGTGGCGGCGATCACCCCCTGGAATTTCCCGATGGCCATGCTGACTCGTAAGCTTGGCCCGGCGCTGGCTGCGGGTTGCACCGGGATTATTAAGCCGGCCAACAACACTCCGCTCTCAGCCTTTGCACTGCTGGCTTTGGCGAAAAAAGCCGGCGTGCCTGATGGTGTGCTCAACGCGGTAGCCGGCGATACCGCAGCTATCAGTGATGCCATTATGGCCAGTAAAGAAGTCAGAAAAATTTCGTTCACCGGTTCGACCCAGGTCGGCAAGTTGCTGATGCGTAACGCGGCAGAAACAATGAAAAAAGTGTCGATGGAGCTGGGAGGCAATGCGCCCTATATCGTTTTTGAGGATGCGGATATTGATGCGGCGGTGAAAGGGGCGATAGCGAATAAATTCCGCAACGCCGGCCAGGTTTGCGTCAGCGTCAATCGGTTCTATATTCACAACAGTATTTACGACCGCTTTGTAAATCAGCTGGCTGAAGAAGTGAAGAAGCTTAAGGTCGGTAACGGTGCAGAAGAGGGCGTGATTGTCGGGCCGCTGATAGAAGCCTCCGCGTTGAAAAAGGTGGAGGAACACGTTAACGACGCCGTGGCAAAAGGAGGACGCATCGTGGTCGGTGGTGCCCGGCATGCGCTGGGGGGGAATTTTTGGCAACCGACGGTGATTGCCGATGCCAGTGAAACGATGAAACTGGCAAAAGAAGAAACCTTTGGCCCGGTGGCTGCCTGTTTCCGCTTTGATGATGAGGAAGAGGTGGTTCGTCGCGCCAACGACACCGAGTTTGGTCTGGCTGCTTACTTCTATACGCAGAATCTGCAGCGGGTATTTCGCGTCTCGGCGGCGCTGGAAAGCGGTATGGTAGGCATCAATGAATGTGCAGTATCGACGGAGCTGGCTCCCTTTGGCGGCGTAAAAGAGTCAGGTCTGGGGCGTGAAGGGTCGGTGCTTGGCCTGGAGGAGTTCCTTGAGGTAAAAGCCCTGCATATCGGCGGACTGTAACCCGACGGGCGGCGAGCGTCGCCCTGCAGTATTTCAGCGGAGCAGCCTTAATGAGAAAAGAGATTTTTGACTTTAACGTGATTGTCGACCGGGCACATTTTTATCGCCAGTTCAGCGAGCGTTTCGCTCTTGAGCCGCACGGAATTACCGATCTCGACAGTTTATGGGATGTGCTGATCGCGGTGAAGGTACCGTTGCCGCTGGAAATTGAGTTTATTCATTTAGGAAGTGGGCAGAAGCGTCGCTATGGTGCGCTGATCCTGCTGTTTGATGAAGCGGAAGAGGAGCTTGAAGGCCAGCTCCACTTCAATGTCAGATAGCATCCATCAAAAAGGGCCCCGGCGAACGGAGCCAAAGGGTTCGTCATAGTGGGCTACCAAATGATAGCCATCGACGAGGAATTACTTGTAGATTTCTGCGGTCACGTGCCAGCTGTCCTGACTGCGCGATTCAACTACGCGGTAAGCGCTGGCACCCTGCACATCGTCTTTATGTTTACAATCAACAGCCTACGAGCTACAGCATCATGACCAGGTCGTCGATATCACCACCGGATGCCGTGCATCCGGTACAGGTACTTATTTATACAGTTCTGCCGTAGCGTGGTAGTTGCCATCGTTATGCGCTTCGATCACGCGATAAGAGGTTGCGCCCTGCTGGTCGGCTTTATCGGACAGCTGCTGACGAATATCACTGGGTGCAGCATCAATACCGCTCACGCTGATGGTACCGACAGACTGCAGATTCTGCTGAGCAACCTGATCGTTAGTGACCAGCTGGGCAGCACCGGCACCGAATGAGAGAACAGAAGCAAGACCTAAAGCAGCGATAGTAAATGTAGTTTTCATGATATGGACTCCAGATAATTTTTTTTCAGTAACCGAAAGGGCTAAAAAACGTTTGTTATTCTTGGGGTTACCGTACAGAGAGTGTTGAAACTGAATAACTTTTAAAATCGTTATTATTTGTAGATCTCAGCGGTAGCATGCCAGTTACCGTTTTGATAGCTCTCGATAACACGGTATGCACTGGCACCTTTCTCCGTCGCTTTGCTATCCAGCGCCTGGCGGATATCCATCGGCGAACCGGCAATGCCGCTCACGCTAACGACACCGATTGACTGCAGATTCTGCGCCTGGGTGGCGTTAACGGATTCTGCGGCAAAAGAGCCAAATGACAGAGCGGATAGTACGCTTACAGCAGCAATAGTGGTTTTAACGTTCATGATTTGATTCCTCGTCAACAATTTTTATCTTTTTATTTGGTGTGATGTTCATCACGAAAATAAGTATAGATCTGATAACGGGAAATATTAATAGCACGCTAATAATATTTTTCTGGGATTTATGGCTATTGTGTGCGGTTTTTATAACCAGTAGTTATAATAAATGCTTATACATTGCTCGGAGATTGTTAAATTTTCGCAAAAACATCAACCTGCGAGACTTTAACTATTTGTGCGGTTATTTGCGGGGGATCACATGGGTGAAATAAATATCGCGATGTCTGGCCCCTGTTTTTATGCGGAAGGCCAGTCATATCTGCTGTTGTGGGGCCGGCTGGCCGTCATGGCTTAGCCGCTAACCCGGGTTAAACCTGACAAATTTCTCTGCCAAAGGTGTTAGTGCGGGGTTAACCAGTGGCAACGGATAGCCATCGCTTATAACCCTGGCTTTTAAAGCTCCTGTTCGAACAGGACCAGAATCGCGTCATGCAGCTGTTTGACGGTAAACGCGCGAGCAGGGGTGATAAAGATAGTGTCATCACCGGCGATAGTACCAAGGATACCTTCTGCTTTACCCAGTGAGTCAAGAAGGCGGGCGATTAACTGTGCGGCTCCCGGGCTGGTATGGATCACCACCAGTGCATCATTAAAATCGACATCCAGTACCAGATTTTTTAACGGGCTGGTGGTGGTTGGGACACCCAGCTCGGCCGGCAGGCAGTACACCATCTCCATTTTCGCGTTGCGGGTACGCACCGCACCAAACTTGGTCAGCATCCGCGAGACCTTGGACTGATTGATATTCTCGAAGCCTTCTTCCTGCAAAGCACCGACGATTTCGCCCTGCGAGCTGAATTTTTCTTCTTTCAGTAAGGCTTTAAATGCCTTGATCAGTTCTTCTTGCTTTGATGGGTTACGCATAGGTTACCGATAAAAAGGGAGTGAATAGGGGATCCCTAAGCGGGATAGTACATTATTATGCAATTAAATGAATTTTTATGCAAACGGGAATTGTGATGTGAGGTGCCGCACCGCGACCGGACCGAAGTCTAACAAATTATGGTACTGAAAAGAAATCTAACTCGGCTGTACCATTCTGCACAATAAGTGAACAATTTGTTATAAAATTGATGTTGTTCGGATAAGTGCTATAGGTGTAAGGTACGCCGGATCACGATGTCTGCATGTTGCAACGACTGGCGACCAGCGATAACAGGATGTAATGCGGGCATATCTTCAGCATTTGCTGCTTTTTAGTGCGTAAGCACGCAAAACAGTAAACCCGCTATCGTCATTATTCCGCAGGTCGTCTAAGGTCGTAAGCAGATGGATTTCCCGGCATAACATGCTCAAAATAATAAGGAGTTTAGGATGAAAGTTGCAGTTCTCGGTGCAGCGGGTGGTATCGGTCAGGCTCTGGCCCTCCTACTGAAAACCCAGCTTCCGGCTGGTTCAGAACTCTCTCTCTATGATATCGCCCCCGTTACCCCGGGTGTTGCGGTAGACCTTAGCCATATCCCTACCGCGGTCAAAATTGAAGGCTTCAGTGGTGAAGATGCGACCCCGGCTTTGCAGGGTGCTGATGTGGTACTGATTTCCGCCGGCGTGGCGCGTAAACCGGGTATGGACCGTTCCGACCTGTTTAACGTCAATGCGGGTATTGTGCGCAACCTGATTGAGCAGGTCGCTGCGACCTCGCCAAAAGCGCTGATTGGCATTATCACTAACCCGGTTAATACCACGGTGGCCATCGCGGCTGAAGTGCTGAAAAAAGCCGGCGTGTATGACAAAAACAAACTGTTCGGCGTGACCACGCTGGATATTATCCGCGCCAACACTTTTGTTGCTGAGCTGAAGGGCAAGCAGCCGCAGGAACTGAATGTCCCTGTCGTGGGCGGCCACTCAGGCGTCACCATCCTCCCTCTGCTGTCGCAGATTGAAGGCGTCAGCTTTACCGAGCAGGAAGCGGCCGATCTGACGAAGCGCATTCAGAATGCCGGCACCGAAGTGGTTGAGGCGAAAGCCGGTGGCGGGTCTGCAACGCTCTCTATGGGGCAGGCAGCCGCACGCTTCGGGCTGTCGCTGGTACGCGCTCTGAAAGGGGAAAGCGATGTCGTGGAATGCGCCTATGTTGAAGGCAACGGCGAATATGCACGCTTCTTCTCACAGCCGCTGCTGCTGGGTAAAAATGGTATTGTTGAACGTCGGCCAATCGGCAAGCTGAGTGCGTTCGAACAGCAGTCTCTGGATCATATGCTGGATACGCTGAAAAAAGACATCGCCCTCGGCGAAGATTTTATTAAGTAAGTCCGCATGTCGCCCCGTCGGCCGACGGGGCGATGCAGCCTGGCGTAACCCGCTACTGGCTCTTATTCTCTTCAGGGTATTCCAGCACCGTAACCGGCAGCGTCATCTTCTTATCATTACGCAGGATCTCAACCTCGATCACCGTCCCGGGACGGATCTCCGCAACCTGATCCATAGTTTCCATTGCGGAGACGGCAGGGGCGTTGTTCACGCGTGTAATCACATCATGGATCTGCAGACCGGCGATCTGTGCCGGTCCGGTCGGATTCATTCCGGTTATCACAATGCCCTGCGGGTGTTCCAGCGTGGTGTTCTGGCCGGTAAAGCGTGGGATCTCTTCACCGGTAATACCGATATAGCCGCGGATCACCCGTCCGTCACGGATCAGCTTATCCATAATCTTGGTAGCCAGCCGTGTAGGGATCGCAAAACCCAGTCCCTCCGGCGTTTCGCCATCGCTGCTCTTATCAAAGGAGAGCGTGTTGATCCCCATCAGTTCACCCAGTGAATTAATCAGTGCGCCACCGGAGTTACCGCGGTTAATCGAGGCATCTGTCTGCAGGAAATCCTGATGTCGCGAGGGGCTCAGCCCTACGCGGCCGGTCGCACCGATAATCCCCTGGGTGACCGTCTGACCGATGTTATACGGGTTGCCAATGGCCATCACCAGATCGCCAATATGGGCAACGCGTTTCGGATTGATAGGGATGACCGGCAAATTGGAGGCGGTGATCTTCAGTACGGCGAGGTCGGTCAGCGAATCAGAACCTACCAGCATGGCTTCAAAATAACGCCCGTCCTGCAGGCGAACGATAATCTGATTCGCATCATTGATAACGTGCTTGTTGGTCAGAATATAGCCGCGGGGATCCATAATGACCCCGGAGCCCAGCACATCAGAGGAATTGCTGGCGCTGCGGTTATAAACGTAAACCACCGCAGGCGCAGCGCGCCGGACGGCATCGTTATAGCTGACCGGTTCCTGGTCGGCGTTGCCGCCTGGCTGGGACAGCAGATCGCCGCCGAACCTGAGGCCCGGTACGGCTAGCAGAAGAATTCCAGCCACAATCAGGCCGAATATCACGGAACGTAACAGTTTAGGAAACATGGTTTTAAGCGGTGAATGAATGAACTACGGGCAGGATAGCATGAGTTGCGCGGGCACAGTAGCCTGTGCCCGCACGGTGGGCTACTGAAGCAGTAAATAGATACTGTCGCTGCCGCGAATGATATTCAGCGCCAGCAGCGGTGGCTTGCCTTCCAGCAGCTTGCTCAGTTCTGCCAGATTCTGGACCGGGGTGCGGTTCAGGCCGACAATCACATCATCTTTCTGCAGGCCAGAGAGCGCCGCGGGGGTACCCTTCTCAACGTTATCCACCTTGACGCCTTTCGTACCATCCGCCGCCGCACCGTCGCTGAGCGTTGATCCCAGTAGAGCCGGTGCCAGCTGTGCCGCACTCACGGCACTCTGGGTGCTGTTGTCCAGCTTAACGCTGACGGTGACCGGTTTTCCTTCATGCAGCAGACCCACCTTCACTTCCTGTCCCGGTGGCGTGGTGCCGATTTTCACCCGCAGTTCGGCAAAGTTATTTACCGGTTTGCCGTCCACGCTGGTGATAATATCACCGGCTTTAATGCCCGCTTTAGCCGCTGCCGACCCGGCCAGCACTTCATTTACAAAGGCTCCGCGCTGCACGTCAACGTTAAACGCTTTGGCCATATCAGCGGTCATTTCCGTGCCTTTAATACCGAGCTGGCCGCGTTTGACTTCACCAAATTTGATCAGCTGCTGGGCGAGATCCATAGCCATATTGCTCGGTATGGCGAAGCCGATGCCGATATTGCCGCCCGCCGAGGAGAGAATCGCCGTATTCAGGCCAATCAGCTCACCGTTGAGGTTAACCAGCGCTCCGCCGGAGTTGCCGCGGTTTATGGCGGCATCGGTCTGGATAAAGTTTTCCAGCCCTTCAAGATTCAGGCCGCTGCGGCCCAAAGCGGAAACGATACCGGAAGTCGCCGTCTGGCCCAGGCCAAACGGGTTGCCGATAGCAACGGTAAAGTCGCCGACTTTCAGCTGGTCCGAATCCGCTATCGCGACCTGAGTCAGCTTTGTCGCCCCGTTCAGCTGGATTAGCGCCACGTCGGTCTGCTCATCGTCGCCAATCAGTTTGGCGTCAAATTCACGGCCGTCGCTGAGCTGTACTTTAATCTTGTCTGCGCCGTTCACCACATGATAGTTGGTCAGCACGTAGCCCTTAGCCGCATCGATGACGACACCGGAAGCCAGGCCCTCGAAAGGTTGCTTCGGTCCGTCATCCTGCTCGCCGTCCTGTCCCAGAAAGCGTTTCAACTGTTCAGGGATCTGCTGATCCTGCTTTTGCGTTCCTTCAACATAAACGCTGACCACGGCAGGTAACACTTTTTCCAGCATAGGGGCCAGGCTGGGCAGCGGTTGTCCCTCGACTTGCGCAGGCAGTGATGCCTGGGCTGAAGGGGCAACCAGAGCCAGGTTAAGGCCGAGGCTGAATGCTAATGCGCTTAACAGAAATGACTTTTTTTTCATCGCTACGACGCTCTCGCTACCGGAGAAGTGATATGGATATCCTGCACATGCAGGCTCTGAGGTGTAACTGACAGCGATATTTGCAACGAAATGGGGTGCCAGCACCCCATAAGAATGGCTTATTTTCCTGCGGGGCGTTCACCGCGCAGCAGGCCGGATGCGCTGTCCGGGTAGTCTCGTGGCATCTGTACCGGTGCCTGATCGTTATCGGCTTCTGATTCAGTTAGCTGATAAGCAAAGGGATTTTTCTCTCCCGGCAGGTTAGGCAGCAGGTCGTTAGACCCTTTTGCCATATGCTGGTACAGCTGACGATAATCGCGGGCCATATTGTCCAGCAGCTCGGCGCTGTGGGCAAAATGGTTGGTCAGCTCTTCGCGGTATTCCGCCAGCTCGGCCTTACTTTTTTCCAGTTCATACTGCAGCGAGCGCTGCTCACGCAGTTTCTTGTTGCCAAAACGCATTGCAACCGCGCCGATAATAATCCCAACAACTAACCCAATAAGCGCGTATTCCCAGGTCATAATAACTCCCGTTTTGTCTTCGTTGTTCCGTAGGGTCTTTCCATTCACTGTTAGCCACTATAACCGCTAATGTTATGGAAGTGGAATCCTGTGGCTGCTTCGCTTAGTGTAGAACGACTTTTTTTTCGACGATCAACCCCCCGGCACGGCCATTTTTTCAGGGAATGTGACTAAATTATGCAAAAGATGTCCCCTCTGGCGCTCTATGAGCAGGCGCTGGGAAACGGCGAGTATCAGCCTGATGAAGTACAGCGCGCAGCAATCACCCAGCTTGACGGTATATGGCAGGCGCTAAGCGGTTCACGTGCGGCTCCGGTTCAGAGCAGCGGCGGTCTTTTTGGCAAATTAAATAAGCTGTTGGGCAAAGGAAAAACTGAGACTCAGCCCCCGGCGCGTGGCCTGTATATGTGGGGCGGAGTTGGCCGTGGAAAAACCTGGCTGATGGACATGTTTTTTCAGGCAATTCCTGGTGAGCGCAAGCAACGCCTGCATTTTCACCGCTTTATGCTGCGCGTTCATGAAGAGCTGACCGAGCTGCAGGGAAAAAGCGATCCGCTGCAAACCGTCGCCGATCGCTTCAAGGCAGAAACGGATTTGCTGTGCTTTGATGAGTTTTTTGTCTCAGATATTACCGATGCGATGCTGCTGGGCACGCTGATGGAGGCGCTGTTCAGCCGCGGTATTACGCTGGTGGCTACCTCAAACATTCCGCCGGACGATCTCTATCGTAACGGTTTGCAACGTGCACGTTTCCTTCCGGCTATCGAGATGATCAAGCAGCATTGCGACATCATGAACGTCGACGCCGGCATTGATTACCGCCTGCGTACGCTCACTTCCGCTCATTTGTGGATGACGCCGTTGGGCGAGTCCACGTCAAAAGAGATGGAGCGGATGTTTGTTGCGCTGGCCGGTAAGCCCCGGGAAGCGCATGAACCGCTGGATATTAACCACCGGCAGCTGCCTACCCTCGGCATGGCGGAAGGCGTGCTGGCAATGAGTTTCCTCACGCTGTGTGGCGAAGGGCGAAGCCAACACGACTATATTGAGCTATCTCGCCGTTTTCACAGCGTATTGCTGTATGATGTGCCGGTGATGATTTACAAAACCGAAGATCAGGCCCGGCGTTTTCTGGCGCTGGTAGATGAGTTTTACGAGCGTCACGTGAAGCTGGTGGTCTCGGCGGAAACGTCACTGTACGAGATTTATCAGGGCACGCGGCTGAAGTTTGAGTATCAGCGCTGTGTTTCCCGCCTGCAGGAAATGCAGAGTGAAGAGTACCTGCGGCTGCCGCATTTGCCCTGAGCAAAAAAGACCTGGCGGAACGGCAATTTTATCGCAGAAAGTGTTCGATTTTTATGGGCGACTTCTCTATAATCTTGCGACCCCACGTTACAACAAAGGTTTTTTTCCCAAAACTCTTTGTGTTCCAGTAACTCTATCCGAAGGGGTGGGCTTGCTGGTCAAGATGGTCGTGTGAGCTCCAACCGTTTATTCAAGCGTTTGGGATTTCACCAACGTGTAACTTAATTTGGGTAAGCTTTTAGATGAAAACTTTTACAGCTAAACCAGAAACCGTCCAACGTGACTGGTATGTTGTTGACGCAACAGGCAAAACTTTAGGTCGTTTAGCGACTGAACTTGCTCGTCGTCTGCGCGGTAAGCACAAAGCGGAATACACTCCGCACGTAGATACTGGTGATTACATTATCGTTCTGAACGCTGAGAAAGTTGCCGTAACTGGTAACAAGCGTACCGATAAAGTGTATTACCATCACACCGGCCACATCGGTGGTATCAAGCAAGCGACCTTCGAAGAGATGATTGCTCGCCGTCCTGAGCGTGTGATTGAAATCGCGGTTAAAGGCATGCTGCCAAAGGGCCCGCTGGGTCGTGCTATGTACCGTAAACTGAAAGTTTACGCGGGCAACGAGCACAACCATGCGGCACAGCAACCGCAAGTTCTTGACATTTAATCGGGATTACAGGCAATGGCTGAGAATCAAAACTACGGCACTGGTCGCCGCAAAAGCTCTACCGCTCGCGTATTTATCAAGCCGGGCAGTGGTAACATCGTAATCAACCAGCGTTCTCTGGAACAGTACTTCGGTCGTGAAACTGCCCGCATGGTAGTTCGTCAGCCGCTGGAACTGCTGGACATGGTTGGTAAATTCGATCTGTACATCACCGTTAAAGGTGGTGGTATCTCTGGTCAGGCTGGTGCGATCCGTCACGGTATCACCCGCGCTCTGATGGAGTTCGATGAGTCTCTGCGTGGCGAACTGCGTAAAGCAGGCTTCGTTACTCGTGATGCTCGTCAGGTTGAACGTAAGAAAGTCGGTCTGCGTAAAGCACGTCGTCGTCCACAGTTCTCCAAACGTTAATTTATTCTGCTTCGGCAGAGTCAATTATCGAAAAACCCGGTGCCTGGCGCCGGGTTTTTTATTTTCTACTGGTGCAAAAAGCGCGAAAGTAATCTTGCTTTATCACTTTTCCCTCGTAAATCGGTATTCGTCCCCGCACAAGCTGGCTAAAATCTGGTAAACTGTGTGTCACTTTGTGCCCATTGGCCAGTCAACAATGACGTGTAGCTCCCGCTGAGTCTGGAGCGTTCAATCATCGGGCTAATGGCAATAACGAGTCGCCGCGTGGATGGCTATTCGCAGTAATTTTCTGGATAAACTTGGAGGTTTACATGGCTGTCGCTGCCAACAAACGTTCGGTAATGACGCTGTTTTCTGGTCCGACTGACATTTTTAGCCATCAGGTTCGTATCGTACTGGCTGAGAAAGGTGTTAGCGTCGAGATTGAGCAGGTTGAAACGGATAATCTGCCCCAGGATCTGATCGACCTCAACCCGTACCGTACCGTGCCAACACTCGTTGATCGTGAGCTGACGTTGTATGAATCTCGTATCATCATGGAGTATCTGGATGAGCGTTTCCCGCATCCTCCACTGATGCCGGTGTATCCGGTTGCGCGTGGTGAAAGTCGTCTGATGATGCATCGCGTTGAGCAGGACTGGTACAGCCTGATGCGTAAAGTTGAGAACGGCACGGCGCAGGAAGCAGACGCGGCCCGCAAACAGCTGCGTGAAGAGCTGCTGGCGATTGCCCCACTGTTCTCCCGCACGCCGTTCTTTATGAGCGAAGAATTCAGCCTGGTGGACTGCTATCTGGCTCCGCTGCTGTGGCGTCTGCCGCAGATGGGCATTGAGCTGAACGGTGCAGGTTCAAAAGAGTTGAAGGGTTACATGACTCGCGTCTTCGAGCGTGACTCATTCCTCGCTTCTCTGACCGAAGCCGAGCGTGAAATGCGCCTGCAAACGCGGGGCTGATTACGATGGAAATGTCGCAACTTACCGCACGTCGTCCTTATCTGTTGCGCGCTTTCTATGAGTGGCTGCTTGAGAATCAGCTCACCCCGCACCTGGTGGTCGACATTAATTTGCCGGGAGTGATGGTTCCACTGGAATATGCGCGTGATGGCCAGATTGTGCTGAATATCGCACCGCGCGCCGTGGGGAACCTGGAGCTGGGCAACGATGAAGTGAGTTTTAATGCTCGCTTCGGTGGCGTACCGCGGCAGGTCAATGTGCCGATGGCAGCGGTACTGGCGATTTATGCCCGTGAGAATGGGGCCGGAACGATGTTCGAGCCGGAACCTGCCTACGAAGGCGCCGGGGAATTTGATGCTTCAGCCGGACAGGATGAAGCGCCGGAAACCCTGATGTCGGTGATCGATGGCGATCGTCCTGATGACGAGAGCGACGACCACACGCCTGACGACGAACCGCCGCCGCGCGGTGGCCGTCCGGCGCTCCGCGTCGTCAAGTAAGTCACGGTTAAGCAGCACAGAAAAACGGGCCAACTGGCCCGTTTTTTTATGACTGAATTTCCATCGTGGATGCGGGCAGGCCCGCATCCCGGACAGGATTAGTACACGTCGCGCAGGTAGCGCTTCTCTTTCTTCAACTGATCGATGTAGTCAGCTGCGCGCTCGGCAGACATGCCGCCAAACTGAGAAACGATTTCATACAGCGCTTTATCAACGTCTTTCGCCATACGTGATGCATCGCCACACACGTAGAAGTAAGCGCCTTCCTGCAGCCAGGCAAACAGTTCAGCGCCCTGTTCCAGCATCCGATTCTGCACGTAAATCTTTTTAGACTGATCGCGTGAAAACGCCAGATCCAGACGGGTCAACAGACCGCTTTCCTGCCAGCCGCTCAGCTCATCCTGGTAAATATAGTCGTGTTCCTGGTGCTGATCGCCGAAGAACAGCCAGTTCTTACCGCTGGCACCGGTGGCCTGACGCTCCTGCAGGAAGGCGCGGAAAGGGGCAATACCGGTGCCCGGGCCAATCATGATCAGCGGCGCGTTGCCGTTTGACGGAACGCGGAAAGCTTTGTTAGGCGAAATAAAGATCGCCGGCTTGCCGCCGCGACCCACGCGCTCTGCCAGATAGGTGGAGCAAACGCCGTTACGCGCGCGTCCCGCACTGTGATAGCGCACTGAAGCGATGGTCAGGTGGACCTGATTTGGGTGCGCCTTCGAGCTGGACGAGATGGAGTAAGCGCGGTGCTGCAGCGGGCGCAGCAGCGTAACGAACTCGGCGGTCGTCAGCGTGCGGGTCAGATCCAGCTGCAGCAGATCGAGGGTATCTTTACCCCACAGCCAGACGCCCAGCGCATCTTTATCGTCGTGCTGCAA
The DNA here is from genome assembly GCF_037450285.1 of Erwinia sp. SLM-02. Taxonomy (NCBI): domain Bacteria; kingdom Pseudomonadati; phylum Pseudomonadota; class Gammaproteobacteria; order Enterobacterales; family Erwiniaceae; genus Erwinia; species Erwinia sp. SLM-02. The sequence goes on from NZ_JAQISN010000003.1 coordinate 45,785, forward strand.
CACGTGGCGCAGCTCCTGGTTAGTGGTGTTCTGACCAATCCACTCAATCAGCTTGCGTGAAGGCTCGGAGATTTCGAACTGATAGGTCAGCAGGTCGCCCAGGCTACGATCAAAGCCGGGAACCGGGCTCTGATAATCGGACTTGAGCTGCGTCAACAGCAGATCGACCAGCACCGGATCGTTGACCGGGATCACCCCGAGCGCATCACCGGCTTCGTATTTGAGGCCGCTGTCGGTCAGATCGAATTCAAAGTGGCGAATATCCTTCCCGGATGCCTCGCCGGACAGGCGCTTATTGGTGACCAGGGCGGCGGCATACGGGTTATTTTTGTTACTGCCTGGAATAACCGGCGCTTCCGGCAGGTTTTCCAGAGCTGCACCGGTGCTGCCTGCACTGGCGGCGAACTGCGGCATCGAGTTAGCAATCCACTCACCGGCAGGATCTTCGTAATCAATATCGCAGTCAATGCGGTCGAATACGCGCTTCGCACCCAGCTGCTCAAGACGCATATCGAAGAACTTACCGGCCTGGCAGAAACCGTCGTAGCCGGTATCACCGATGGCCAGAATAGCAAAGTGCATCTGTTCCATACGCGGAGCGGTGCTGGCTGAAAGTGCCTGCCAGAACAGCTCGGCGTTATCCGGCATTTCACCTTCACCGTAGGTGGAGGTAATAATCAGTACGTGGCGCATGGTGGCGAAAACGTCGATATCGACTTCGCCCAGACCCTGAACCACCGGCACCAGACCTTTGGCGCGCGCGGCTTTCGCGGCGCTCTGCGCTAACGCTTCAGCGTTACCGGTCTGGGAACCGAACAGGATATGCAGCTGGGTCGTGGTTGCCCCACCTGCGCTTGCTCCCGCCTGCGGTTTGTCTTCCAGCACCAGCAGACGTGAATGTAACCCGGCGAGGAAGCCTGCCAGCCAGAATTTCTGTTCACCATTGAATGGTGCATCTTCAGGAATATAAGGAATTTTCATGGGTTATCTATACTCAATCCCGTTTCGTCATGTTCAGTAACCCGCATTCCGGCGCTGCATCCCGCGGGATCCAGCGCCGGTTAAGGCGGGTTGATTCAGGCTGTTATCAGGCCAGTTTACCTACCGCAGCGGCTAACTCCGGCAGCGCGGCACGGGCAAACAGTTCCTCAAAGTCAGGCAATCCACCCAGCACCTGACGGTTGCTGGCATCCTGGTAGATGATCCAGCCGTAGGTCGCCAGACTATCCATTGAGCGGATGTTACGCTGAGTCAGCGCTGCCTTGTAGTCCGCCATACGTTTGGCGGCAATCAGGCAGGACAGCTCTTCGTCGTTATAATTCTCAATCGCTGCGCGAGCGTGACGCTGCAGCTTAGAGATCAGGGCAAAGTCTTCCGTCATCAGCAGGTTACGTACCGCTTTCTCAACGGCGGCATCATCCACCGCGGTGCCTTTCGGCAGGCGGGAGAGCGCCAGCTGCTGGGCGGAGCTGAGCACGGTGTAGTTATTTAACAGCACCAGCATTTCCGGCGTATCGGTCGCACCGTAGGCCGGTACCGCACCGTTTGCGATCGGCTTGCCTTCGCGCCAGGCGGCTTTAAATTTCGCTACCTGATGGCCGGCCAGAGCGGTAGACAGCTCCTCCAGCAGATCCTTGCGGCTTTTCGCCTTAAGGATCTCAGCGCTGTCCTGATAAAGCAGCAGGGAACGCGGCATCACGTAGACAAAGTTCTGGCACTCGGTTTCCCAGTGATCCAGCAGCCAGGCGGCGCGAGGAGAGTTCGTTGCCTCCAGATGCCAGGTCAGCATGGTCAACACCGCCTGTTTGTGCACGCGGGCCATTTCATTGTCTTCGGCAATGGAGCCGAACAGTACGGAATCACCGGCAGCGTGGCTGGCCAGAGAACCGTACGGATCGTACTGATAAGCAAATCCGCCGCTCATCCCGTTACCGAAGCCTTTACCGAAAGTCCCGAGGTTCAGAACGGCACCGTTGGTCATATATTCGCAGCAGAAATCACCGACGCCTTCTACTACGGCGGTGGCGCCAGAGTTACGTACCGCGAAGCGGTCGCCGGCCTGACCCTGTACGAACAGGCGGCCACCGGTGGCACCGAACAGTGCGAAGTTACCGATCAGCACGTTGCCTTCTGCATCTTCAGAACCGCCGCCAGGTGAAACAACGACGATCTCGCCGCCGCACTGGCCTTTACCGACGCCGTCGTTACAGGTGCCGGAATGCTTCAGCTGCATACCGTCGTTACAGAATACGCCGTAAGACTGACCGGCAGAACCGGAGGTGAAGATATTCACCGTGCCCGGAGCCAGGTAGCGACGGCCGCGATCGTCCAGCAGCGCGGCAGGGATGCTTTCTCGCTGGTCAGCGCTGAGCGTATGGTTCAGCATACGTTCAATATCAATGGCCAGCTGGCCGCCCACGCTCTTGTTACGGTTGTTGAGCGTGATGCCGTTGCCCAGACGGATATCGGTACTTCCCTGAACGACCAGGGCATCATTCAGCAGCTCCACCCAGTCGTTATCGAGGGCGAAATCTTTTTCCAGATAAACCGGTTTGGCGATTTTCACTTCCGGCACCACGGTGAGCATGGCACGCAGGTCGAGTTTGCCCACTTCCAGCGGGTGATCCATCAGGTGCAGGAGATCTGAACGTCCGCGCGCTTCACGCAGCGAACGTAATCCCAGGCGGGCCAGCATCTCGCGGACTTCATGTGCAACGTTGATGAAATACTGTGCCAGCTGGCGAGGATCGCCATCAAAGGCTTCGGCATTGGTCGTCAGGCCGGCCGGGCATTTCACGTTACAGTTTTTCGCCATCACGCACTTCAGCATCATCAGCGCGGTGGTGCCGAACTCAAAGCTGTCGCCGCCGAGCAGCGCGGACTTCACGACGTCGCTGCCGGTCTGCTGTGCGCCGGAGCAGCGCAGCAGAACCTTCTCACGCAGGCCGTTGGCGCAGAGCGCCTGATGCACTTCGGCAATACCGATTTCCGCAACGCGACCGGTGTATTTCAGACTGGTCACCGATGCTGCACCGGTACCGCCGGTGTTACCTGCCACGTTGATCACATCGGCACCGGCTTTCGCCACGCCGACGGCAATCGTGCCGATCCCTTCAGAGGACACCAGTTTAACGATGACGCGCACGCGCGCCGCCTTACAGTCGTGGATCAGCTGGGCCAGATCCTCGATGGAGTAGGTATCGTGGTGCGGAGGAGGGGATACCAGCTCCACGCCCGGCGTACCGCCACGAGCAGCGGCGATCTCAACCGTCACTTTCGGTGCAGGCAGCTGACCGCCTTCACCCGGTTTTGCACCCTGACCGATTTTGATTTCCAGCTCTTCCAGCATCGGGTCGGCCAGATAAGCCGCCCACACGCCGAAGCGACCGGATGCCAGCTGTTTGATACGTGATGCGCGGATGGTGCCGTGGCGCGAATAGTGTTCGCCGCCTTCACCGCAGTTGCTCATGCCGCCAACCATGTTGGTGCCGTGGGCGACCGCTTCGTGAGCCGGAGCAACCAGCGCGCCGTGGCTCATCGCACCGGAGGCGAACGTGCGGGTGATCTCGCAGGCCGGCTGCACTTCGCTCAGCGGCAGGGAAGGCTGGGTGGCGAAGATGCGTGACAGATAGTCAGCCGCTTTGCCCTGAGCCGTGACCTGCAGGCCATCAGCGGTGATCTCAGCGTGTTCAATTTCATCCAGGAAGCGGTTTTTCAGCGCGGTGGACAGCACCAGCAGACGCTCGTGTTCCGGCTTGAGGCCTTCAATCGCATCGGTCAGACGCAGGGTAAACTGGCCAGCGCTTCCGGCTTCACAGGTCAGCCCGCGTACAGCGAAGCTGTTGTTCACCAGCGAATAACGACCCAGCTTGCGGCTGAATTCAGCCAGGCTGTCCACGTGGGTCAGATCGCACGGGAAGGCCAGGATATCGCGCAGCGCGGCCGGGCGGCGTTTACGCTCTTCGTGCATCAGGCTGGAGAACTGACGGTAATCCGGCGTGATGGTGAAGGCGTTAATCACGTCGTCAGGGATGCGCTCAAAGCTGCTGTCAGTAAAGGATTTCGCTTTGATATTGAAAGCATTATCCAGCTTGGCCAGCGTCAGCAGGCGGATAAACTGATCTTCGTCACGCTGCTTGTCCGAGAAGCGGATAGGCTGCTCGGTCATGTCGATAAAGGTACGAACGGCAATAGTACCGTAGGAGTGACCGGCACCTTCTGCACGCTCTTTAAACAGGCCCAGCAGCGGCACTTCAGCCTCGCCCTGAATTTTCAGGGCGCTCTGGTGCCAGTCCACGGCCATCTGCGCAATAGACGCAAAGCCCGCGCCGCCCACCGGCGTTTTAATATTCGGGAAGTATTTTTTCAGCACGCGATCTTCGGTATCCAGGAAGTTTGGCTCGAAGAATTCACCGCAGCTGTAGCTTTCAACCGTACACAGACCCACTTTGCCCATGGTTTTCATCAGGGCTTTTTCTGCAGCCTTGGCATAGCGTTTGAAGGCCTTGTTACCTTCCTCGCCTTCACCATATTTCTCTTCGGCACGCATCTGCACGCCGAGCGGATAGATGGCGGAAGCGCCAAAGCCCAGCGCAGCGGCAATGTGGTGCGAAGAAATACTCTGGCCGCTTTCAACCACCAGAGAAACGTCAAGACGCAGACCTTCCTGCACCAGGCGCTGATTGATGGCGGATACCACCAGCAGCATCGGCATCGCCGCCTGCGTCGAGGAGATATGGCGGTCGGTCAGCACCGCAATGCCTCCCTGTTCACGAGCAAAATCAACCACCTGCTGAGCAAGATCGTCAATCGCCTGCTCAAGCGCGTCGGCATTTTTCTGACGGCTGGCAACATCGCTGCCGAGTACCGGTGCGTAGAGCATTTCAAAACGGGCATACGGTGCCACATCCTGCTCGCGCAGCTGCAGCATATCCAGATGCGTCAGGATCGGGGTAGGCACGATGATCTGACGACCTTTACTGCGGCCCAGGTGTGGCTTGGCGCCGAGCGCCACGCGCAGCGTCATGCCGTCAACTTCACGAATGGAGTCTAACGGCGGGTTCGTCACCTGTGCAAAGCGCTGGGAGAAGTAGTGCGCCATGCCGCCTTCATGATCGGATAAGGCGTTGATCGCGTTGCCGTAACCCATGGCTGAAATTTTTTCAGCCCCGGTATTCAGCATCGGATCCATCATGAACTTGAAGCTTTCCTGGTTGTAGTAGTAGGCCACAAAGCGCTGATAGGTTTTCAGATCGCCGCTGTAGCGCAGCGGGGAACCCTGTTTCTCCGCCGGGATCACCGGCAGCTCTTGCAGCGTGATGCGTGCCTCAGCAACCAGTGCCGGGTAGTCTTTCTCCGCAGCGAGTTTTTCCAGCGCTTCTACGGTGGTGTAGCTGCGTTTCTCACTGTGATCGTAATAGAGCATGCCGCCCGCTTCGATACGGCCGCGACGCAGTACGCTTTCCGGTGGGAAGGCGATCTGGCCGGCTTCGGACATTGCACCAATGTATTCGGCGGTTTCCACCGAACGCAGCGGACGCAGGCCCAGACGGTCAAGGCGGGCACCGATGATTTCACCGTTACCAAAGATCAGTGCTGCCGGGCCGTCATTCTTCTCTTCATAAAGAGAGAAGTATTCGAGCATGGCGCGTACGTTGTTGGAAAGAGAGTCATCGTTCTCCCAGGCCGGAGGCATCATCGACACCACGGCATTAATCAGGTCGAGATTATCTTCCATCAGACGGCTGTGGATGCTCTGGTCCAGACGCGAGCTGTCCGACTGACCTTTTGGACGCACGATTTTCTTACCGCGGGCGGAGGCCAGCGCGGATTCCGCAATGCGGTTTTTACGGTCGGTATTCAGCTCACCGTTGTGTGCCATCAGACGGAACGGCTGCGCCATCGTCGTGTGTGGATCGGTGTTGGTTGAAAAACGGGTATGGAAGAACAGACCGCGAACGCGATGATCGGGATCGGTCAGATCTTTGAAGTAAGGGATCACTTCATTAGAGTTCAGGCGTGCCTTGAACACCTGGGTGCGCGAAGAGAGCGACAGCGGATAGAGGCCGCCAAACTCACTTTCGGTAAAGGCACGGGCTTCGATGTCCAGCAGGGCACGATAAATGCGTTTTTCGAAATCGTTTTGATTATCGATATCCTGGGGAACCGCGAAGATCCACTGTGCGATAGGCAGCTGTGACACAATGGCGGCCGGACGCAGTACGTCGGTGTCCAGCGGCATATCACGTTTTAAAATCACCGACAGACCGTAGGTCGCGAGAGTCTCTTCAACCAGACGTTCCGCATTGGCACGCAGCGCACCGTCTTTCGGCACAAAGAAATTGCCTACGCCAAAACGACCTGACTCAAGCGGCTGGCCGGTAATTTTGCGGAAGAAATGCAGGGAGATATCCACGTTAACGCCCGCGCCATCGCCCACGCCTTCAGCAGACATGCCGCCGCGATGAGGAACGGTACACAGGGCACTGTGTGCCATCTGGAGGACCTCATGAGTTTGCTCGCCGTCCTTACGTGTAATGAAACCCACGCCACAGCTATCACTCTCTTTTGTTGGATCATACAAGCCATAGGGATAAGGTTTTGAGTCAGACATCGAGGGCCTCCTTAACTTCTTTTGTACATTACCTATATTGTTCAGGCACAGAACGCAGCTGAGCGGTCACCTCAGGGTCTGTATCAATTTTCTTTGCCGCTAAAATGCGGACACCATGACTCCGAGCATTTCATCCTGAGACATAAGCACATCGTCCGTGAATGAAAAACTCTCTAGATTCCTGGTCTCATTTAATGAAGATATCCGGTATCACGAGGGAGTCGTCTAACTGCATATGTATGCCGAGACACTGGCCCGTAAGCAAAGCTTCCAGCGGATTCCCAACTTATCGGGAAAGCGTACAGAGGTCAAATACCGATCTTTCTTATGCCTTTTTATGTGTTTTTGCGCATAAGATGATGATAAATAAGGTTATATACTCAATATTTACCCCTGTTGATGGGGGTGAGGCAGGTAAAGAAGTGTGAGCTGTCTCACTATAGTGCAGCGAGCAAATTGCTGCACCATGCTGGAATAGTGCCTGGTTGCAGCATGATATGCTGAATGGAGGATAATACCCACATCAACACACTGTTTTTAATCAGTGGGGATAATTGAATTAAAAGGGGGGGGTTATTAGTAAAATTAATTACCCAAGGAGTGAGTAATTCTTCGTAATTTGTGAATGATTATTCGTTTGGATGTGGCAAAGGAAAGGCGAGTGATCTGCATCATCGCTATGAAAAGTAATATTGAAGCTCTCTACGCTGGGTTTAGAGCGGCTTTATAGATTATGCAGTTATAAAATTTAGTCAATATATGCGGCAGCAACTTTTTGCTCTGAAGCCAAAATATTTCGTAAATTGCGCGGAGGCCGCGCCACAGCAGGCCAAAGGGAGAATTCATTAAGGAGAATGGCGGTGGCGTCCGGCGACGAAAATTCCAAAATAACAGCCGTTTCGAGAGAAAGTGTGCTGCACCACTATTGTGCAATTGTTTTATTAAATAATGTGCAATGAACTATAACCGTGCAATGAATCGATGAATTATCTTTTGATGAACTATAACCGTGCATTTGAGGTGTTAATAACGGTGCTCTGCACTTATTTTGTGCAATGGTTTTCCGCGCGTTAGCGTGTGGGACTTTTGTTCGATTCCGGTATGATTGAGGAATACAGACCGGAAGGGATCCTAAATGAAACAAATTCGATTATTAGCACAGTACTACGTTGATTTGATGGTCAAGCTGGGGCTGGTTCGCTTCTCTTTGCTGCTGGCCTCTGCCCTGGTGGTACTGGCAATGATTGTCCAGATGGCCGTTACCATGGTGCTGCGCGGGCATGTCGAGAGTATCGACGTGGTGCGATCGGTATTTTTTGGCCTGCTGATTACTCCCTGGGCGGTGTATTTCCTTTCGGTCGTGGTTGAACAGCTTGAAGAATCGCGTCAGCGGCTGGCGAGGCTGGTCGATAAGCTTGAGGAGATGCGCAATCGCGACCTCGAGCTGAATCAGCAAATGCAGGAAAACATCACGCAGCTCAATCAGGAGATTGCCGATCGTATTAAGGCGGAAGAAGCGCGTCTGCAGGTGATGACCCGGCTGAAAGAGGAAATGGCCCGGCGCGAGCAGGCGCAAATCGAACTGGAGCAGCAGTCTACCTTCCTGCGCTCGTTTCTGGATGCTTCGCCGGATCTGGTTTTCTATCGTAATGCCGATCAGCAGTTTTCCGGCTGTAACCGGGCGATGGAGCTGCTGACGGGGAAAAGCGAGAAGCAGCTTATCGGGTTAACGCCCCATGACGTTTACGACGATGAAGCAGCGTTAAAAGTGTTGGAAACGGACGAAAAAGTTTTCCGCCACAACGTCTCCCTGACCTATGAGCAGTGGTTACAGTATCCGGACGGGCGCAAAGCCTGTTTTGAGATCCGCAAGGTGCCTTATTACGATCGCGTAGGTAAACGCAGCGGGCTGATGGGCTTCGGACGCGATATAACCGAGCGTAAGCGCTACCAGGACGCGTTAGAGAACGCCAGCAGGGAGAAGACCACTTTTATCTCCACGATCAGCCACGAGCTTCGTACGCCGCTTAACGGCATTGTCGGCCTGAGCCGAATTCTGCTGGACACCCATTTAAATCAGGAACAGCTCAAGTATCTGAAAACGATCCATGTCTCCGCCATTACCCTCGGCAATATCTTCAATGATGTTATTGAGATGGACAAGATCGAACGGCGCAAGGTGCAGCTGGACAATCAGCCGCTCGATTTTACCGGTCTGCTGGCCGATCTGGAAAATCTCTCCGGCCTGCTGGCTGAACCCAAAGGTCTGAAATTTATCCTGCAGCCTGAGCTGCCCCTGCCGCATAAAATCGTGGCCGACGGCACGCGCCTGCGGCAGATCCTGTGGAATCTGATCGGCAATGCGGTGAAGTTCACCCAGCGCGGCGAGATCGTCGTTCGGGTGGGCTATCGCGATGAAGACTGCCTGTGCTTTGAGGTGGAAGACTCCGGGATGGGTATTCCGCAGGATGAACAGGATAAGATCTTCGCTATGTACTATCAGGTAAAAGATCAGCGCGGAGGCAAACCGGCAACGGGTACCGGCATTGGCCTGGCGGTTTCCCGCCGTCTGGCACAGGCGATGGGCGGTGATATCAGCGTACGCAGCGCACAGGGGCAGGGGTCGTGCTTTACGCTGACGCTGAATGCACCGCGGGTCGCGGAAGAGGTGGAGGACGAGCAGCCTGAAGACGATCTTCCTCTGCCCGCGCTGCATGTGCTATTGGTGGAAGATATTGAGCTCAACGTGGTGGTGGCGAGATCGGTACTGGAGAAACTCGGTAACAGCGTTGAAGTTGCGATGACCGGCCAGGAAGCGCTGGATATGTTCGACCCGGATGAGTTCGACCTGGTGCTGCTGGATATTCAGCTGCCGGATATGACCGGGCTGGACGTGGCGCGTGGCATTCACCAGCGTCACGCCGGTAAACAGCTGCCGCCGCTGGTGGCGTTAACGGCCAACGTGCTTAAGGATAAGCGTGAGTATCTGGATGCGGGCATGGACGACGTGCTGAGCAAGCCACTGGCGGTACCCGCGCTCACCGCGATGATTAAGAAATACTGGAACTACCAGAGTGAGGATGAACTGATGCCCGTGCAGGAGACCGCGATGGACGAGAAAAAACTGGCGCTGCTGGATGTGGTGATGCTGCAGCAGTATATCGAACTGGTGGGTCCGAAACTGATTCACCAGAGCCTGGAAATGTTCGAGCAAATGATGCCGGGCTATCTGGACGTACTGGATTCCAACATGATGGCCCGCGACCAGAAAGGGATTGCGGAAGAGGGGCATAAGATTAAAGGGGCTGCGGGTTCCGTCGGGCTGGTGCATTTACAGCAGATTGCTAAACAGATTCAAAGCCCGGAGCTGCCTGCCTGGTGGGACAACGTGCAGGAGTGGATTGATGAGCTTAAACAGGAATGGCGTAATGACGTGAATGTGTTACGCGAATGGGTTCTGGACGCTGAAAAAAAATGACCCCGACCGAGGCCGGGGTGCGCGAATACTGCGCCAACACCAGGGAAAATGGAAACCCACGCTATTCTCATAAGAATCGTCTGGAGCGCAGGCCGGGTATTGGGTAAAACTCTCAGCCACTACCTTAGCAAATCTAACATCACATGTTACCAGATTCATTAAAATGTGTGATGTTGAGCAGTGTTTGTAAATAGAAGACATCAAATTACTTTCTCAGTCAAGCAGGTAATTCATTTTGCTTTTTTTATGATGGATTATTGTACGATTGTTGGTTTTTTCCCGATGGGATTCTTAACGATCAATGCAGCGAGTTCGGTTTGCCGGAGGCAAACGGCTGAAACGCTATTTCAGCAGTTTTTGTGGGTTTAATGCGTTGTTAGTTCTGTATTTTTTATTGTTTTTGCTGAATTTTTCCGAAACGTTTTGGTTTCTGCTAGCACAATTTGTTATCGGGCAATTATTCGGCACAGAAATGCTGACACAGTTCAGCAATCGAAATGAGGCGGTTTATTATAAATCCGCATAAAAAAGATGCGCTTTCATTTCGTTTATCGATGGTTTTCTATTTCAAATTTTGTGCTTTCGAAATGTACTCAGTGAAATTTATAAGCAATGTAAATCAATTAAAAATTGATTTACACCACGGAAGAGCGGCCGCCTAAAATGTATTAAACTATGGCGCGCTATGGAACCGATTCCCTGAAAGTGCATCATCCGTAAGCCCCGGGCTAAAATCCCCCGTACTGACGAGAGTATTATGATGGAGTTAATCAATGAGCCGTAACCGACATACTGCATGGGCGAGGATAAAAAAATACGCTCTGCGTCTGCTCATGGCGATTATCGGACTATGGCTGGCCGGCATTGTGATCTTTGCATTTTTCCCGGTACCTTTCTCTGCGGTGATGGTTGAAAGGCAGCTGGGTGCCTGGCTGCGGGGAGATTTTGACTATGTGGCCCATTCCGACTGGGTAGGTCGCGATGAGATATCGCCCTGGATGGCGCTGGCGGTGATGGCTTCTGAAGATCAAAAATTCCCTACGCACTGGGGTTTTGACGTCGATGCAATCCAGTCTGTTCTGGACAGCAACGGTGAAAATGCACGTATGCGGGGGGCTTCAACGCTGTCACAGCAAACGGCAAAAAATCTGTTTCTCTGGGACGGGCGTAGCTGGGTGCGAAAGGGACTGGAGGCCGGGCTGACCGTCGGCATTGAAACAGTCTGGACTAAACGCCGCATCCTGACCGTTTATCTGAATATTGCTGAGTTTGGTGACGGGGTATTTGGCGTGGAAGAGGCGGCGCAGCGTTATTTTAACAAGCCAGCCAGCCGTCTGACGATATCCGAAGCCGCGCTGCTGGCGGCGGTGCTGCCTAACCCAATACGCTTTAAGGCGGGTGCGCCTTCAGGCTACGTCCGTCAGCGTCAGCAGTGGATCATGCGCCAGATGCGCCAGCTGGGTGGTGAAGCGTTCCTTTCCAGAAATCACCTTGATTAACTGGAAACGGTAGCGAGATAAGGTATTACTCTTCGTCGAATCCGGCGTTGAACAGTTCAATCACCGCCGCCAGCGCTTCGGCCTCCTGCGGGCCGCTAACCTCGATTTCAATATGTCCACCTTTGGCGGAATCCAGCATCAGCAGCGCGATGACGCTGCTGGCTTCTGCCTCCGTACCGCTTTCGTTTCTCAGCAGTACTTCAGCGTCAAAACTTTGCACCAGTTCAAAAAGTTTCATCGCCGGGCGGGCATGCATCCCCAGCTTGTTTCTGATTTCAACGGTTTGCTTTACGGTCATGATTTGCGTTTTTCCAGCGTACGGTGACGGGACTGCACGTTTTTCCCACGCGAGCGGAAGTAATCGGCTAGCTGTTCCGCAATGTATACCGATCGGTGTTTACCACCGGTACAGCCAATCGCAACGGTCAGGTAGCTGCGGTTGTTGGTTTCCAGCATCGGCAGCCACAGTTCCAGATAGCTTCGCGTCTGATAGATAAAATTATGCACTTCAGTATGACGATCGAGGAACGCCGCCACCGGGCGATCCAGACCGGTCATCGGACGCAGTTTCGGGTCCCAGTGTGGGTTCGGCAGAAAACGGACATCGAAGACATAATCGGCATCAATGGGAATGCCGTGCTTAAAGCCGAACGATTCAAACACCATCGTCAGCTCGCGTTCACGCTTGCCGAGCAGTCGGGTTCTCAACATCTCCGCCAGTTCATGAACGGACATTTCTGAGGTGTCGATAATCAAATCTGCCCGCGATCGCAACGGCTCCAGTAGATCGCTCTCTTCATCAATAGCGCTTTCCAGCGACAGGTTTTTGCTGGAAAGGGGATGAAGGCGACGCGTATCGCTGTAGCGGCGGATCAGCGTGTTGCGATCGGCATCAAGGAACAAAAGCTGCGGTGAAAAGCAGTCGGGAAGATTATTGAGTGCCGTTTCGAAAACTTCAGGGGACTCCGGCATATTACGCACGTCAATACTGACCGCAGCAGACATGTTGCGTTCAGAGAGCGAATTGGCAAGATCGGGAAGCAGCACCACGGGAAGATTGTCCACGCAGTAGAAGCCCATATCCTCCAGTGCGCGCAATGCCACGGATTTACCTGAACCGGAACGACCGCTGACGATCATCAGCACCATTAACTCTTCCCCCAATTTTACCTGTTACCACTTATTGCATGGTGAATTGACTACGGCTGGCTTAATCGTGATCTTCCGTGATGATCTCGTACAGCTCTTCATCGCTCTGCGCCGCGCGCAGGCGCCGGCAAACCGTTTTATCGGCCAGGCGTTTGGCCACCAGCGATAGCGTATGCAGATGCGTTTTACACTGATCGGCCGGTACCAACAGGGCGAACAACAAATCCACTGGCTGGTTATCAATCGCGTCAAAGGCAATTGGCTGATCCAGGTGGATAAACACGCCAACGGCACGCAGCGTATCCTCGAGCAATTTACCGTGCGGAATGGCAATGCCATTTCCGATACCGGTACTGCCCATTCTTTCACGCGTCAGGATCGCTTCAAAAATAGTCTGATGCGGAAGGTTAAGCTGTTTGGCCGCCAGTTCGCTGATAATTTCCAGTGCCCGTTTTTTACTCTGGCAATGTACACCATTACGGGTGCAGGACAGGTTCAGGACAGAGCCCAGTTCCAGTTTCAGATCGTTGTTCATCATAGTTTCACTTACGTGTTCACATCCGCATGGCGGTTAACTTCAGCCGTGATGGTGGCCATCGTTATACCCCCTGATTGATTAGCGGCCCGCACCCTGAAAAGATACGAGCCGCCGCTGACTTTAGCTTAACCCGATGTGGGATGCCGCAGAAACAATCAGCGCTGGGTGAAATTTAGTGTTGTTTAAGCTTATCTTTGTGTTTATTTAACTGGCGAGCCAGCTTATCTACCAGGCCGTCAATCGCCGCGTACATATCTTTTTCTTCTGCGGTGGCATGCAACTCCCCGCCGTTCACATGCAGCGTAGCATCTGCAATTTGAGTCACTTTTTCCACCTTCAGAACAATATAGACCTGATTAATCCGGTCGAAATAGTGTTCTAATTTACCGAACTTCACCGTCACAAATTCGCGCAGCGCTTCGGTAATTTCAACGTTTAGTCCAGTGATATTGAGTTGCATGATGTCTTCCTTCTCAGTTCTTTCAGACCAGCTGTTTACGCTGGTTTGATGGCGGGATGGATAAAGACTCTCGATATTTTGCCACAGTACGACGCGCGACCATAATTCCCTGCTCGGAGAGCAGTGAGGTCAGCTTGCTGTCGCTCAGCGGCTTGGCGGGATTTTCCGCCGAAATTAATTTCCGCACCAGCGCCCGGATAGCGGTAGAAGAGGCTTCACCCCCTCCTTCAGTACTCACGTGGCTGGAGAAGAAATACTTCAGTTCAAATATACCGCGCGGGCTGTGCAGATACTTCTGCGTTGTTACGCGCGATATAGTTGATTCATGCATATCGACCGCGCTGGCTATGTCTGCCAGTACCATCGGCCGCATATACTCCTCGCCCTGTTCGAAAAATGCCTGTTGCTGATCGACGATACAGCGGGTCACTTTTAGCAGCGTGTCGTTGCGGCTCTCAAGGCTTTTGATCAGCCATTTTGCTTCCTGCAAATTACTACGAATAAACTGGGAATCGCTGTCGTTGCGGGTGGAACCGCCGAGCGCAGCATAGTGCTGGTTAATCTTCAGACGCGGCACGCTGTCAGCATTCAGCTCAACGGTCCATCGCGCGCCGATTTTGCGTACCAGCACATCCGGGATAACGTATTCAGGTTCCTGAGTATTGATCGACTGCCCCGGGCGCGGATCGAGTGACTGAATCAGCTGTACTGCGCCTTTCAGCACCTCTTCTTTTAACCGGGTTAAGCGCATCAGGCTGCGGAAATCATGGTTAGCGAGCAGATCAAGATGATCGCTGACGATCAGCCGCGCTTCTTTCAGTAAAGGCAGGTCGTCAGGGAACTGAGAAAGCTGGACCAGCAGGCAGTCGCGCAGGTCGCGGGCGCACACGCCGACCGGGTCGAATCGCTGCACGCGCTTCAGCACGGCTTCAACTTCATCCAGGCTCAGTTCATCATTCCCCATGCTGTCGAGGATTTCGTCCAGCGAGATGGTCAGATAGCCGGTTTCATCGACGGCATCGACAATCGAGGTGGCGATAGCGCGATCGGTGTCGGTAAACGGGGTGAGTTCCACCTGCCACATCAGGTAATCCTGCAGCGACTGGGTCGTTTCACCCTGATAGACCGGCAGTTCGTCGTCGTGGTAGTCCGTGCCGGTGCCTGAAGGGGTGCCTGCAGTGTAGATTTCATCCCAGGTGGCATCCAGCGGCAGTTCTTCAGGCATATCCTTTTGTTCAAGCGCTTCCCGTGTATCCAGCGCTTCGGTTTCCTGATATTCGCGGGAGTCGATTTCCTCGTGAACATCGCTCTGCTCGAGCAACGGGTTGCTTTCCAGCGCCAGCTGAATTTCCTGCTGTAGTTCAAGCGTAGAAAGCTGAAGCAGTCTGATGGCCTGCTGCAGCTGTGGCGTCATGGCAAGCTGTTGGCTCAGCCTGAGTTGTAAACCTTGCTTCATATTCAGGATAGTAATTCCCTAAAAAACAAACCTTGTGGACACCTTATCAGAGTCTGAACTCTTCGCCCAGGTAGACGCGTTTCACCTGCTCGTCGGCAAGAATCTCTTCAGGCGTACCGTGTGCAATAAGGTGTCCCTGGCTGACGATGTAAGCGCGCTCACACACTGCCAGCGTTTCTCGGACGTTGTGGTCGGTTATCAACACGCCAAGTCCGCTATCACGAAGATGCTCGATAATCTTTTTAATATCAATAACGGAAATGGGGTCAACCCCGGCAAAAGGTTCATCCAGCAGGATAAATTTTGGATTTGCCGCCAGCGCACGGGCGATTTCAACCCTGCGGCGTTCGCCGCCGGAAAGCGCCTGGCCGAGGCTGTCACGCAGATGTTCGATGTGGAACTCGGCCATCAGCTCATTAGCGCGATCTTCCCGCTGTTCGCTGGTCAGATCGTCACGAATTTGCAGGACCGCCATCAGGTTATCGTAAACGCTCAGCCGGCGGAAAATGGAAGCTTCCTGAGGAAGATAGCCAATCCCACGACGTGCGCGTGCATGCAGAGGCAGGATACTGATGTCTTCATCATCAATCACGATACGGCCTGCGTCACGCGGGACGATGCCGACGACCATATAGAAGGTCGTCGTTTTACCCGCTCCGTTCGGGCCAAGCAGCCCGACGATCTCACCGGATTTCACTTCCAGACTGACGTCTTCAACCACGCGGCGGCCCTTGTAGGCCTTCGCCAGGTTTTCCGCAATTAACGTTGCCATGTTAGTTAGTTACTCTTTTTCTGACCGTTGGACGGTGTGCTTTTATCCTGCAGCTGTGAGGGAACAAGCACGGTAGTGACGCGCTTGCCGGTGCTGCCGTAGGCCTGCATTTTCTGCTCTTTGACCAGATAGGTAATGCGATCGCCTTTAACATTGCTGTCAAGCTGCTCCAGATAGGCATTCCCGGTGAGCTCAACAAAATCCTTCGCCAGTTCGTAGTG
Organism: Erwinia sp. SLM-02; assembly: GCF_037450285.1. NCBI lineage: Bacteria > Pseudomonadati > Pseudomonadota > Gammaproteobacteria > Enterobacterales > Erwiniaceae > Erwinia > Erwinia sp. SLM-02. Next base: position 61,971 of record NZ_JAQISN010000003.1, read on the forward strand.
CATCTTCTGAGCGTGGCCCTGAACCGGCTTTCCATTGTCCTGCATCTGATAGAAGGTGGCAGGACTGCCATAGGCATCCACAATCGTTTTATTGCTGTCGCCACCGGGACGCGTCACCACCACTTTATCGGCGGTGATCTTGATCGAGCCCTGGGTCACGATCACTTTACCCGTGAAGGTGGCCACATTGCCCTGCATATCCAGCGCCTGGTTTTCCGAGTCGACGTTGACCGGCTTATCGGAATCTCCGGTCAGGGCCAGAGCAGGTAAGCTGGCAGCCAGAAGCAGAGATGCCGTCAGTAACTTAAGGCTGTTGTTCATTTTGAATTTCATAAGATGTTTTGACCTTTTCAATCAACTCGGCAGTTTTCTTCCGTAAATTTCCGCGCATCTTCATTCCCGTAGAGTTAAAGCTGCGGCCATAAAGCGTAACCCGATCGTTTGAGGTGACATCCTGAGTGGTCAGATTCACCAGCGCATTATCGGTTTTAATTGTTTGCAGCTGCGAGTCCTTCGTCAGGCTGTTTACTTCTACATTGCCGTACAGGAACAGCATGCGATCGTTGGTCAGTTTGGCTTTATCAGCGCGCACGGACCAGGTTGCAACCTTGTTTTCATCGTAAGTCGTCATCTTAGGGTTGTCGAACCAGCTAATGGCGTCCGCGGAGAAGTAAGTGACCTTATCCGAAATCAGCCTGTAGCTCAGTCCCCCTTCAGGGTTATAGACCACGGTGTGCGAATTATCGCTCAGATAGGTGGGTTCGCTGTCATTGCTGCTGACCGCACTGTCACTGTTGTCAGAGTCTGCCAGATTCCAGCCAATCAAAACGATGGCAATCAGCGTCAGTAACAGTGTAATCCAGCGTCTTGTTTTACTCATACCGACTGCCCTATGGCCATATCAAACGTGCCCTGAGCAATTAAGATCAGGTCGCAAAGTTCCCGAACGGCGCCGCGACCACCGGCGATACGTGTCACATAGTCGCTCCTGGGGAGCAGAACCGGGTGTGCATCGGCAACGGCAACGCTCAGGCCAACCTGAGCCATAACCGGCCAGTCGATCAGGTCATCACCGATGTAGGCGACCTGGCTGGCGTTCAGGGCTAGTTTATCCAGAAGTTCGCGGAAGGCCAGAGTCTTATCAGATTGTCCCTGATAAAGATGGGTAATCCCCAGCGTAGCACAGCGATCCTCCAGCAGCTTCGCCTTGCGGCCGGTGATAATCGCCACGTCCACACCGGAAGTCAGCAGGCAGCGAATGCCGTAGCCGTCACGGACATTAAAGGCCTTGAGCTCTTCACCGTTATTGCCCTGATAGATCACGCCGTCGGACATCACCCCATCTACATCGCAAATCAACAGTTTAACCTGCTGCGCCTTTGCCATGACCTGCTGGCTGACGGGGCCATAACAGGTGTCAACGGTGGCTGCTGGATTACTCATTATCGCTCTATTCCTTATCAAACAACGCCGGCGCGCAGCATGTCGTGCATGTGTACCACGCCCAGCAAATGGTCGCCGTCGGCCACCATCACGGAAGTAATGTTCTTGTTCTGCATCAGATTCAGGGCATCAACCGCCAGCGTATTGGGCCTGACGCGGATGCCTCCCGGGGTCATCACGCTGGCGATGCTGGCATGCTGTATATCAATGCCCATATCGAACACCCGGCGCAAGTCACCGTCGGTAAAGATGCCTTCAATTTTCATCAGGTCATCGCAGATGACCGTCATCCCCATATTTTTACGAGTGATTTCCAGCAGCGCATCGCGCAGCGACGCATCATGGCTGATATGCGGCATCTCGTTACCGGTATGCATAATATCATCAACCCGCAGCAGCAGCTTACGCCCCAGCGCTCCGCCCGGATGCGACAGCGCGAAGTCTTCTGCCGTGAATCCACGCGCCTTGAGCAAAGCCACTGCCAGCGCATCGCCCATTACCAGTGTAGCCGTGGTGCTGGTCGTTGGCGCCAGACCCAGCGGGCAGGCTTCCTGCGGCACTTTAACACACAGATGAATATCAGCAGCACGCCCCATTGCACTGTCAGGGCGGCTGGTCATACAAATCAGGGAAACGTGCAGGCGTTTCAGCACCGGGATCAGGGCCAAAATTTCGGAGGATTCTCCTGAATTCGAGATGGCGATGACCACATCATCAGGGGTCACCATCCCCAGGTCGCCGTGACTGGCTTCGCCCGGGTGGACGAAAAAGGCTGGCGTCCCGGTGCTGGCAAAAGTCGCCGCAATTTTTTTACCAATGTGGCCGGATTTGCCCATGCCCATAACGACGACTTTACCGCGGCAGCGGGAAATCAGCGAACAGGCCTGGCTGAAGTCGTCGTTGATGTACTGATCCAGCTGTTCCAGTCCTTCGCGTTCGGTCTGCAAAACCTCTTTTCCGGCTTGTATAAAGTCAAAATCAGTATCGGTAATGATATGCGCCATAACTCTTCAGTCCTTTTACCAGAAAGTCACTGAGGGGAAACCATACAGCATGACCACCCAGAGGATAAATCCACACAGCAGCAACGCGCCGGCTATCCGACCAATCCGTCGGTTGCGTTGCAAACAGATCAGCGTAAACAGGGCGCTGACGCCCAGCATTACCCAGTAATCGCGGGCAAAGGCGCTGGCATCAAAGCTGCCGGGATGAATCAGCGCCGGGATGCCCAGCACTATCACCATATTATAAATGTTAGACCCAATCAGGTTGCCGATGGCAATATCATCTTCGCCTTTCAGCGCCCCGGCTATCACCGTGGCCAGCTCCGGCAGGCTGGTGCCCACTGAAATAATCGTGAGGGCAATGACCAGTTCGCTGATGCCGAAATAGTCGGCAATGACCGTGGCGTTATCAATCACCATGCGGGTTGAGACCGGCAGCAGGATCAGGGCCACCGCCAGCCAGAGGAACGCGACGGTGTTGCCGACGTCATCACGGGGGAGCTCTGCCAGCTGCTCGCGGGTCAGGGTGTCATTATTCTCACGTTCTGCCCGGCGGGCGATTTTGATGGTGCAAAGCAGCCAGCAGGCGGCGATGGCGATCAGACCCAGTCCGTCAATACGACTTAAATGATTGTCGAAGAGCATGATGCCGCAGAGAAGCGCGACCAGCAGCATTAACGGAAGTTCGCGGCGTATCAGGTTCGAATGCACGGTCAGCGGATGCAGCAGCGCCGCGCCACCGAGGATCAGCAGGATATTGGTAATATTGGATCCGATGGCCGTGCCGACGGCGATATCCATCTGACCGTGCGTGGCGGCTGAAAATGACACGATAAGCTCGGGGAGGGATGTGCCGATGCCGACGACGGTCATGCCAATGATCAGCGGTGGGATCCCCAGAGATCGACATAAAATGGCAGCGCTAAACACCAGACGATCGGCCCCATAAACCAGTAAGGCTAAACCGATAATCAATAGTGCTATAGCTACGAGCATGAAATGTCCTTTTATCGGATATAATCGTCGGTTGCAGCATGTGACGATGCGTTTCTGGTTACGTTTTTTTAATGCCCGTGATTTTGACGGTCTAAAGCCAAAAAGTAAAACGGATGCCAGCTTTAGCGAAGTGATTGCGGTAAGTTTCTGTAAAAGTGTCCAGTCCGGCGGTTAATGCGTTACCATCGGAAGTATATTTAACGCCTGAATTGAGGATCGAGGTAACTATGGGCCAGACGGAAACGAATTTGGTAGATGTCCGGGATGTCTGTTTCTCCCGTGGCAACAGGCCTATTTTCGATAACATCTCGCTTACGGTGCCCAAAGGGAAAATTACCGCTATTATGGGACCCTCTGGCATTGGTAAAACAACCCTGCTGCGTTTGATTGGCGGACAGATACCGCCGGACAGCGGCGAAATCTGGTTCAACGGTGAGAATATTCCCTCACTTTCGCGATCCCGCCTGTATGCCGCCCGTAAAAAAATGAGCATGCTCTTCCAGTCCGGCGCGTTGTTTACCGATCTGAACGTATTCGACAATGTTGCCTGGCCGCTGCGTGAGCATACTCAACTGCCTGCGCCGCTGCTGCACAGTACGGTGATGATGAAGCTGGAAGCGGTAGGGCTGCGCGGTGCGGCTAATCTTAAACCTTCCGAGCTATCCGGCGGGATGGCGCGTCGCGCTGCTCTGGCGCGCGCTATTGCGCTTGAGCCTGATTTGATTATGTTTGATGAACCTTTTGTAGGCCAGGACCCGATTACTATGGGCGTTCTGGTAAAGCTTATCGACGAACTAAATCATTCACTGGGTGTCACTTGCATTGTGGTTTCCCACGATGTGCCTGAAGTGCTGAGTATTGCCGATTACGCGTATATCATCGCCGATCGGAAAGTCATCGCCCAGGGCACCACTCCTCAGCTGCAGGAGAATAAGGATGCCCGAGTGCGCCAGTTTATTGATGGTATTGCAGATGGGCCGGTGCCGTTTCGTTTTCCGGCAGGAGATTATCTTCACGATTTAGTCGGCTCAGGGAGTTAACAAACTGATGTTTCTAAGAGCGCTGGCGTCATTAGGACGTCAGGGAATCAATACCTGTTCTGCTTTTGGCCGCGCGGGGTTAATGCTGTTCCATGCGCTGGTCGGCGTCCCCAGCTTTCGCAAGCATGCGCCGCTGTTGGTTAAACAGCTTTACAGCGTTGGCGTATTGTCACTGCTGATCATCGTGGTTTCCGGATTGTTCATTGGTATGGTGCTGGGCCTGCAGGGCTACCTGGTGCTGAATACTTATGGGGCGGAATCCAGCCTGGGAATGCTGGTGGCGCTGTCGCTGCTGCGTGAGCTGGGGCCGGTCGTTACTGCCCTGTTGTTTGCCGGGCGAGCGGGTTCAGCGTTAACCGCTGAGATCGGTTTGATGAAGGCTACCGAACAGCTTTCCAGTATGGAAATGATGGCGGTCGATCCGCTACGGCGCATTGTTTCACCGCGCTTCTGGGCAGGGGCGATCAGCATGCCTCTGCTGACGCTGATTTTTGTCGCCGTAGGGATCCTTGGCGGCGCGATGGTCGGTGTCAGCTGGAAGGGGATCGACAGTGGTTTCTTCTGGTCAGCGATGCAGAATGCGGTCGACGTGCGTACTGATATTATTAACTGCGTGATTAAGAGCCTCGTGTTTGCGATTACCGTGACCTGGATTGCGCTGTTTAACGGCTATGACGCCATTCCGACGTCCGAAGGGATTAGTCGGGCAACAACGCGTACCGTGGTGCATGCCTCTCTGGCAGTACTCGGTCTGGATTTTGTGCTTACGGCACTGATGTTTGGGAATTGATTCGATGCAAACGAAAAAAAGCGAAATTTGGGTAGGTGCCTTCTTACTGTTTGCGCTTTGCGCGATCGTCTTTCTCTGTCTGCGCGTTGCCGATCTTAAGTCTCTCGGCAATGAACCGACGTGGAAACTCTATGCTACCTTTGACAATATCGGCGGCCTGAAGTCAGGTTCACCGGTCAAAGTGGGCGGCGTAGTCATTGGCCGCGTAACGGATATTGAGCTTGACCCTAAAAATTATTCACCGCGGGTCACCATGGATATTGAGGAAAAGTATAACAATATCCCTGATACCAGCTCGCTGGCGGTGCGGACATCCGGTCTGCTGGGTGAACAGTATCTGGCGATGAATATCGGTTTCGATGACCCGGAAATGGGGACTGCGACGCTGAAAGATGGCGGTACCCTGCAGGACACCAAGTCGGCAATGGTGCTGGAAGATTTGATAGGTCAGTTCCTGTATAAAAGCGGAAATGGCGACGATAAGAGCGCAGATAAGGCAGACAATAATGGTGCCCCTGAGCAACCGGCTGCGGCGAACACTCCAGAAGAGGATAAGTGATGTTTAAACGTTTACTGATGGTTGCGATGCTGATTATTGCCCCGATTGCGGCTAACGCGGCGGCGGATAAGACCAACCCCTATTCGGTGATGAACGAAGCGGCTGCGAAAACCTTCGACCGCTTGAAGAGCGAGCAGCCTAAGATCAAACAGGATCCCAACTATCTGCGCCAGGTTGTCAAAGAGGAACTGCTGCCGTACGTCCAGGTGAAATATGCTGGTGCTCTGGTGCTGGGCCGCTATTACAAAGAGGCGACGCCGGCGCAGCGCGAAGCGTACTTCAACGCTTTCGGTGAGTATCTGGCTCAGGCCTATGGCCAGGCTCTGGCGCTTTACAACGGTCAGACTTACCAAATTGCCCCCGAGCAACCGCTGGGCAATGCCGATATCATTGCCATTCGCGTTACCATCATCGACAAGAATGGCCGCCCACCGGTGCGCCTGGATTTCCAGTGGCGTAAGAACAGCCGTACGGGTGAATGGCAGGCCTATGACATGATTGCTGAAGGGGTGAGCATGATTACCACCAAGCAAAATGAGTGGAGTGATATTCTGCGTCAGAAAGGCATCGACGGATTAACCGAGCGGTTGAAATCCTATGCGAAACAGCCAATCACTCTGGATAAACAGCAGTGACCGACATGACGCCAGATTTGCTGAGCTGGAAAGTCGAGTCGGGTCTGCTGCGCCTTAGCGGTGAGCTTGAACGAGAAACCCTGCTGCCGTTATGGCAGCAGCGGGATGCGTTAATGCAGCAGGCCGATATCATTGATGTGTCCAGCCTGGAACGCGTAGACTCTGCGGGACTGGCGCTGCTGGTGCATCTGCGGCAGATCGTACTGCAAAGGGGTAAGACGGCGCGTTTCACTGGGATAACCGATAAGCTGCTTTCGTTGATTACCCTCTATAATCTTCAGGAAATAATTACGGATAAGCGCTGATCCCACATACGGCGGCCAATGTCGCCGTATCATATCGGAACATCTTGAGTTCGTTGATCTTTATATTCCTCTGCCCTTACCTGTCCCTTCTGCCTTGCGATGCGCATGGCGCTAATCATCCTTTTTTAGCCTTTTTCTGATGACCCAGGCATTTTTTGCTTGTTTAAGAGTAAGGCAGATTCCACTAATATGTGTGCCTGTTTATTATCAGGTGAATTTGAAAGCATCATGGAAAATAGTGAAATTCAGTCCGTGCTTATGAGCGCGTTACCGCTGCAGGAAGTCCACGTTACCGGCGACGGCAGCCACTTTCAGGTGATTGCCGTGGGTGAATTATTCGGTGAACTGAGCCGCGTTAAGAAGCAGCAGACGGTCTATGCTCCCCTGATGGCCTACATTGCGGACAACCGTATTCACGCCGTATCAATCAAGACTTACACTCCTGAAGAGTGGGCGCGTGACCGTAAGTTAAACGGTTTCTAAGCGACAGAGGTCCACCCCGCGATCGCGTTCTGGTGGGCTGAGTCGCAGATTTTTGGTCTGACAACAGAGAGCAGTTGCAATGGATAAATTTCGTGTGCAGGGTCCAACCCGGCTGAGTGGTGAAGTCACAATTTCCGGGGCTAAAAATGCTGCCCTGCCAATCCTGTTCGCTGCTTTGCTGGCTGAAGAACCGGTAGAGATTCAGAATGTCCCGAAACTCAAGGACATTGATACCACCATGAAGCTGCTGGGTCAGCTGGGTGTGAAGGCTGAGCGTAATGGCTCGGTACATTTGGATGCCAGTAAGGTCGATGTTTACTGCGCACCCTACGATCTGGTGAAAACCATGCGCGCGTCTATCTGGGCGCTGGGTCCACTGGTGGCGCGTTTTGGTCAGGGACAGGTCTCACTGCCCGGCGGCTGTGCTATTGGCGCACGCCCGGTCGATCTGCATATTACCGGCCTGGAACAGCTGGGAGCGGAGATCAAGCTGGAAGAGGGCTATGTTAAGGCGTCGGTCGAGGGGCGTCTCAAGGGCGCGCATATCGTCATGGATAAGGTTAGCGTGGGTGCCACGGTCACCATCATGAGCGCCGCCACGCTGGCAACCGGAACCACGATTATCGAAAACGCCGCCCGCGAACCGGAAATCGTCGATACCGCCAACTTCCTGAATACGCTGGGTGCAAAAATTACCGGCGCAGGTTCCGATCGCATTACCATCGAGGGCGTAGAGCGCCTGGGCGGCGGTGTTTATCGTGTGCTTCCCGATCGTATCGAAACCGGTACTTTCCTGGTCGCTGCTGCCATTTCCGGCGGTGCAGTGGTCTGTCGTGCGGCTCAGCCCGACACGCTGGATGCGGTACTGGCTAAGCTGCGTGAGGCCGGTGCAGACATTGAAGTGGGCGAGGACTGGATAAGCCTGGATATGCACGGCAAGCGTCCAAAAGCGGTTAATCTGCGCACCGCTCCGCACCCAGGCTTCCCAACGGATATGCAGGCGCAGTTCAGCCTGCTGAATCTGGTGGCTGAAGGAACCGGGGTGATCACCGAAACGATTTTTGAAAACCGCTTTATGCACGTACCGGAACTGGTACGCATGGGCGCGCACGGTGAAATTGAAAGTAACACCCTGATTTGTCACGGCGTGGAAAAACTTTCAGGTGCTCAGGTGATGGCGACCGATCTACGCGCATCAGCCAGCCTGGTTCTGGCTGGCTGTATTGCTGAAGGCACGACGATTGTGGACCGTATCTATCATATCGATCGCGGTTATGAGCATATCGAAGATAAGTTAATGGCTCTGGGCGCGAATATTCAGCGCGTCAGCGGCGACGAGTAATTTTACCGGTAATCTCTGCTCCAGGGTCGGTCATCAGCACCGGCCCTTTTTTTATTTTCGGATCAGTTTCTTACGGTCGATAAGCTGTTTCGTCCTGGCATCGTAATAGCGGCTGGGCCAGATCTCCGCCGGATGTATCTCCAGGGCATCGGCAATTAACCACTCTCCCTTAGGCCACGGCCGGCAAAGTGTATTCGCCAGCGTTGATGAGCTTAACCCCGCCAGCCGAGACTGTTCTGCGAGGGTAGTGCCCCTTTTGCGCAGAGCTGCAATGATGTCGGCAGGATGCCAGTCTTGAGAATTATAGGCCACGTGCTCTTTCTCCTTGTGCACTTGTGGAAACAACAGGAAACAAACTACACAGGAGTGATGCTGGCCTGTGCATCCGTTTTCATCCTAAAAGTCCTGACGATCATAACGGAACTTATAAGATGCTTTATAGCAAGTTGCTTCCATAAATTTCCAGTAATTTTTATACGAAGAGCCAGTTTTGCGTAGCTCTACGCAAAAGTGCAGCTAAATGATGTAACGTTACATCGGTCAGCGGTTTTTGGAATGCACAGCGGCGAGTCGGCGCTCGAAGGAAGGGTGAAATGCGCGGATTTCCGCGCATTTTTAATTAATATTCGCGTTGTACTGACATGTGCGCAAGGGCTTCAAGCGCGCTACGCCAGGGCGATTCTGGCAGCACCTGCAGGGCTGTAATGGCTTTATCCGCTTCGTGCTCAGCGGCCTGGCGCGTCCATTCCAGTGAACCACATTGATTCATCGTTTCCAGAACGGATTCCAGTAAATGGCGCCCGTTACCTTCTTCAATGGCTTGACGGATCATGCTGGCCTGCTCGGGGTTTCCGTTACGCATGGCATGCAGCAGCGGCAGCGTTGGTTTGCCTTCGCTGAGATCGTCACCCACGTTTTTACCCAGGGTGGCACCGTCAGCACTGTAATCCAGTAAATCGTCGATCAGCTGGAAAGCCGTGCCGATGTAGCGGCCATAATCCTGTAAAGCCTGCTCCTGCTCCGCGGTGGCACCGGCCAGGATCCCGGAAGATTGCGCGGCCGCTTCAAATAAACGCGCCGTTTTGCTGTAGATAACCCGCATATAACTTTCTTCGGTAATATCCGGGTCGTTGCAGTTCATCAGCTGCAGAACTTCCCCTTCGGCAATCACGTTAACCGCTTCTGACATCAGCGCCAGAACCCGCAGCGAGCCGAGGCTGGTCATCATCTGGAAGGCGCGAGTATAAATAAAATCGCCAACCAGCACGCTGGCCGCATTGCCAAATGCAGCATTGGCCGTGGCTTTGCCACGGCGCATATCTGACTCGTCGACCACATCGTCATGCAGCAGCGTGGCGGTGTGAATAAATTCGATCAGTGCCGCCACGGCGATGTGCTGCTTGCCATCGTAATTATTGATAGCGCGTGCAGCCAGAACGGCGATCATCGGGCGGATGCGTTTACCACCGCCGCTAATAATGTAATGGCCCAGCTGATTGATAAGGGATACGTCCGAGTTCAGCTGGTCGAGTATTGTCGCATTGACATCCGCCATATCCTGCGCGGTAAGTTCATTTATCTGTTCTAAGTTCATCAGTCTGTTCAGCTATCGCTCGCTCAGTTTGCTGGTATGATAAGCGCCTTTACGCGTGCCTGTGGCATGAAATGTATGACAGATTGTACTTGAAAAACACGATGGTGAAAGCGTCCCATTCACGTTGCGTTTTTTTTCTGCAATACAGCGTAACTGGCACTTGTCATTGGCGGCGAAGTTGCGTAGAATTCGCGCCCTATTGTGAATATTTATAGCGCAGCCTGATAATCAAAAAAAGGCAAGCGCGAGAGCGGAGTTTTATATGTACGCGGTTTTCCAAAGTGGTGGTAAACAACACCGAGTAAGCGAAGGTCAGACCGTTCGCCTGGAAAAGCTGGACATCGCAACCGGCGAAACCATTGAGTTCGACCAGGTTCTGATGATTGCCAACGGCGAAGACGTTAAAATCGGCGCGCCTTTAGTTTCAGGTGGCCTGATCAAAGCGGAAATCGTTGCTCACGGTCGTGGCGACAAGATCAAGATTGTTAAGTTCCGTCGTCGTAAGCATTACCGTAAGCAGCAGGGTCACCGTCAGTGGTTCACTGATGTGAAGATCACTGGCATCAGCGCCTAAGAGGAGATCTGACAAATGGCACACAAGAAAGCTGGTGGCTCGACCCGTAACGGTCGTGACTCCAATGCAAAACGTCTGGGCGTAAAACGTTTCGGCGGCGAATCAGTTCTGGCTGGTAGCATCATCGTTCGTCAGCGTGGTACTAAATTCCACGCAGGTACTAACGTTGGCTGCGGTCGTGACCACACCCTGTTTGCAACTGCAGACGGCAAGGTCAAATTCGAAGTTAAAGGCCCGAACAACCGTAAATACATCAGCATCGTTGCTGAGTAAGGTTTTCGAGCCGCAGAGTGGCTTCCATGCCACTTCTTGCTGCGAAATGAAAAGCCCCGCATTCTAAGTGCGGGGCTTTTTACATTCTGCCTGCTGGGAATTTCACTGCGTCGACTGGCCTCGCAACAGATCCTGTTTTTGCTGTACACTTTATGTTCAGTAGTGTTGCTGCCGGTGATGAGGATCCCTCTCCTCGGGCGGGTGACATTGTTCGGCGTAACGATGACGCTGACGTCTTTTTAACGCTGATGTTTTCAGAATTATTATCGCCTGACTGGCCCGAATTTTGCCATTCCGACACCGAAGCCTCTGGCTTCACCGGAGCAACTAACGTGGCGTCAGGTGCCATATTTTCCGCAATGGGTCATCGCTTATGGCCACGGCGGAGCAATCCCGTTCCGGTGCAGTGGCACCGGGCCACGGGCGAATGAGTGACGGAGAAGTAAAATGAAGTTTGTTGATGAAGCGACGATCCTGGCAGTAGCAGGCGACGGCGGCAATGGCTGCGTCAGCTTCCGTCGTGAGAAGTATATTCCTCGTGGTGGTCCGGACGGCGGTGACGGCGGCGACGGCGGCGACGTTTATATGCAGGCCGACGAAAACCTGAATACCCTGATTGACTATCGGTTTGAAAAATCCTTCCGTGCGGAGCGTGGTCAAAACGGCCAGAGCCGCGACTGTACGGGGAAACGCGGTAAAGATATCATTATCAAAGTGCCTGTCGGCACGCGCGTTATCGATCAGGGCACCGGTGAAACCATCGGCGATATGACCCATCATCAGCAGCAGCTGATGGTCGCGAAGGGCGGCTGGCACGGGCTGGGTAACACCCGCTTTAAATCGTCCGTAAACCGTAGCCCGCGCCAGAAAACAATGGGCACGCCGGGTGAAAAACGCGATCTGCAGCTGGAACTGATGCTGCTGGCTGACGTGGGCATGCTTGGCCTGCCTAACGCCGGTAAATCGACCTTCATCCGCGCCGTCTCAGCAGCAAAACCAAAAGTTGCCGATTATCCCTTCACCACCCTGGTACCAAGCCTGGGCGTGGTGCGCATGGATAACGAACAGAGCTTTGTAGTGGCCGATATTCCGGGGCTGATTGAAGGCGCTTCCGACGGCGCTGGCCTGGGGATCCGCTTCCTGAAGCACCTTGAGCGCTGCCGCGTACTGCTGCATACCATTGACCTTGCACCGATCGATGAAAGCGATCCGGTGGAAAATGCCCGCGTGATCCTCGGCGAGCTGGAAAAATACAGTGAGAAACTGTTCCAGAAGCCGCGCTGGCTGGTTTTCAATAAGGTCGACCTGCTGGATAACGAAGAGGCTGAAGCGCGCGCGAAGGCGATTGCTGATGCGCTGGGCTGGACCGATAAGTACTACCTGATCTCTGCCGCGAACCGCGTGGGCGTTACGCCATTGTGCTGGGATATTATGTCCTTCATCAATGCCAACCCGAAACAAGCCGAACTGGAAGCTAAGCAGCCAGAGAAAGTGGAATTCATGTGGGATGACTACCATCGCCAGCAGCTGGAAGAATCGCAGCCTGTCGTTGAAGAAGACGACGACTGGGATGACGACTGGGACGATGAAGACGACGAAGGCGTTGAAATCATTTATCAGCGCTAATCTTCGATGAAAACAGGGACGCCACGGCGTCCCTGTTTTTTTTCAGTCGATAATCGCGCTGGTCAGCGGCGAAACAGCGTAAAGCCGGCCACGCCTGTTCTTGACTCGCGATACCCTGAGGCAGGGGCAGCAGGGCGTGGTGTTAATTGAGGCCGAATGCGCGCAGCATGGTATTTAGTTTAATGCCGGTTTCACGCCATTCGGATTCAGGCGTGGAATCGGGAACAATCCCCGCGCCGGCAAACAGGCGAACCCGGTTTCCGGCAACTTTTCCACAGCGGATTGTCACTACCCACTCACCGTTGCCATGCTCATCGCACCAGCCCACGATGCCGCCGAATAAATCACGGTCAAAAGGTTCCAGTTCTGCAATCAGCCGCATAGCGCTGGCGTGAGGATAGCCACTCAGCGCCGGAGTCGGATGCAGCAGGCAGGCCAGCGAAAGGGCGTTTTCCGCTGCGTGGCGGGCTTCACCCTTGATCGGGGTGCCGAGATGCCACAGTGTACCGGTACTCAGCAGTGCCGGTTCGGCAGGGAGGGTCAGGTGCCGGCTGCGCGATTGCAGCACGTCGCGCAGGGCATCGACCACTACCTGATGCTCATAACGATCTTTTACGGAGTTCATCAGTTGCTCGCCGGCTGCGCGATCCTTTTCCCGGTCGCTGTCACGCCGGGCCGAACCCGCCAGAGGGTGAGTGTAATAGCTGCGGCCATGCATGCGCAGCAGCAGTTCCGGGCTGGCCCCCAGTAGCGATCCTCCCTGTGCCAGCGGCACGTGAAAATTGTAGCTGTCGGGATTCTGCTCAATGAGTTTTTTCATCAGGCTATCAACGTCGACAGGTTTTTCCGTCACGATGTCCATCAGGCGCGAAAGAACCACTTTATCCAGTGAAGAAGAGGCCGTTGCTGCAACAGCCTGACTCACCATCCGCATAAAATCAGGCCGCTCGGGCAGGGCCCGGCGACGCAGAATATCATTATGCTCCGGGCCTGGGGGCTGCCGCGGCTGGAAGCTCCTGCGGTCAAAAAAGTGGCTCGTTTCAGGAATAAACAGGGCGGAGGGCTGGCTGATATCAAAGGGGATGGCACCGACGACGACCGGGTTAACGATCCCCTGACGTTTTGCTTCTGACAGGTGCCGTCTGATTTCGTGTTGAAAACGACCCGTAATGATTTCGCCTTCACGCGCTGGCGTGCTGATAGTGGTGAAGCAACCTTTCGCGGTGAGGCTACGCCATGGAGACAGAAAGAAAAATCCACTGGCTGCAGTCTCAGAGGCTATATGCAGCGCGCTTGTTGAAGTTAACAATTCCATTGTGTGGCCTTATTTATAAAATAAATTAAGTAAGAATTGTTATTTAGCGTTTTACCCTATTTTTGAAGGCTGTTCGTTGATCTGACGGGGTAATTGGGGGAGAACGATGCGCTCAGGGATTATTCCGAAGAAGGGCTGACTCAGTTAAGCTGCCGGGGAAACCGGCACTGGGCATCAAGGCCGGTGCGATCGCTACGGTTAGTCAGGCTCAGCTGGCCATGATGGATTTGCACGATGCGCTGGACGATATTCAGCCCCAGGCCGCTGCCGCCAAATCGCTGATCCATTCGGCGGAACGCTTTTACCACCTCCTGAACGTCACCAGCATGAATACCCGGGCCTTCATCACGCACAGTGACCTGGCTACCGTTTTCAGTGGCCGCCAGTATCAGCGTGATATTGCTGCCCTGTGGGCTGTAGCGCGAGGCGTTCTCCAGCAGATTTCTCAGCAGCAGACGCAGCAGAACGGCGTCGCCCTGAACGTGGCTGCCGTGGCTGGTATCTTTAACAATGAGCTGCTGTTGATTCAGGGCCAGCATCTCTTCCATCTCCAGCCGCAGTGGCTGAACCACGTCCTGCCAGCTGAGGGTTTGGTAGTGACCACTTACCAGCATTTGACCGGCACGTGACAGCATCAGCAACTGCTCGATGACATGCATCAACTGATCGACTCGCTCAACCAGCATCGCACCCAGCGGGTTACCTTCCTGCTCCAGCAGTTCCAGATGCAGCCGCAGGCCTGCCAGCGGCGTGCGTAACTCATGGGCCGCATCTGCCGTAAACAGCCGCTCCTGCTGCAGCGTATGGTCCAGGCGCGCGAGTAGCTGATTCAGCGCACCGGTCACTGCCACAATTTCATCCATGTCCGAATGCAGCGGCAGAGGCGTGAGATTATCCGCCGAGCGTGAGGCCAGGCTGCTTTGCAGGGAACGCAGGGGGCGAATTATCCAGCTGATGGCCCAGAAAGAGAGCAGCAGGGTAAAGCAAACCATCACCAGTGAGGGAAGCAGGAGGGACGCTATCGCTTCACGGATCTCGTTTTCGACATGCTCATTGCGGGCATGATTGCTCAGCGTTTCATTAACCAGGAAGCCGATCTGTTCCCGGCTTTCATGCCATAACCAGAATGCACTCATCAGCTGACAGCTCAGCAGAATGAGTGCCAGCATAATCAGCAAACGCCGCCGCATGCTGTTCATGCGCGCTCTTCCAGCCTGTAGCCCACTCCACGCACGGTCTTGATGCGATCTTTGCCCAGTTTGCGGCGAAGATTATGGATATGGACCTCTAACGTATTCGAACTGGTGTCGTCCTGCCAGCTGTAAAGATCCTGCTGCAGCGTTTCGCGGTGTACCGTCTGGCCAAGGCGCATCAGCAGACGAGTCAAAAGAGCAAACTCCTTTGGCGTGACCTCAACCGGGAGGTTATCGACGGCAACCTGCTGGGAGGAAAGATTGAGCGTCATATCGCCACGCTCCAGCAGGTTATCGCTGTGTCCCTGATAGCGGCGGATCAGCGCCCGAACGCGGGCTTTCAGCTCCACCAGAGCGAAAGGTTTCACCAGATAGTCGTCAGCACCGGCATCCAGCCCTTCTACCCGGTCTTCCAGCGCGTCGCGTGCCGTCAGGATCAGCACCGGCAAATCGATCTGTTCTTTACGCCACTGGCGCAGCAGCTCGGCCCCATCACGATCGGGTAAACCAAGATCCAGCACAATCAGGCTGTACTGACCGCTGCGCAGAAATGCGGCTGCCTGAGCCGCATTACTTGCACAGTCAACGGCGTAACCTTCCCCGGTCATGGCCAGCGTCAGCCCTTTCTGCAGCAGCTCATCGTCCTCAACAATTAATATTTTCACTGATTAATTATTCCGATAAACGTCCTTATACAGACGGCTTTCAAAACGGACCAGCGGAATGCGGCGCTGACGCTGATCCTCCGGCGGTACAGCATAACCGGAGAGGAACTGAACAAACGCCACGCGCTGTCCACTGGCGGTGGTCATAAAGCCAGCCAGGTTATAAACCCCCTGCAGTGACCCGGTTTTAGCCGAAACTTTACCGTCAACACCCGCTTCGTGCAGACCACCGCGATAGCGCAGCGTGCCATCGTAGCCGGCCAGCGGCAGCATGGAGATGATATTGAGCTGTTGGTCGTTTTGCGCGATATATTGCAGCACCTGCATCATGGTAGCAGGAGAAATCAGATCGTGACGGGAAAGCCCGGAACCATCGACCTGGATACTGTTACCCAAATCGATATTGGCTTTCTGGCGCAGGATCTGGCGCACCGCATCTGAACCTGCCCGCCATGTGCCGGGCACGTTGAAGCGCTCATGTCCGATCGTGCGGAATACCGTATCGGCAATCATGTTGTCTGACTTTTTCAGCATGATTTTCAGCAGATCGCGAAGCGGCGCCGACTGAGTCTGCGCCAGCACGGTGCCGGGCTGCGTGACCAGAGTCTGGCGCACCAGATGGCCGGTATAATCAATGCCGGCATTTTGCAGTTCAGATTTCAGAATTGCACCGGCATAACTGGCACCGTCCTGGATGGCGAAGGCCAGGGGCAGGGGTTCTGCGCGCTGGGTCAGGCAGCCGGTGAGCGTGAAGCGATTCAGTTCGCCAGGCACGACATCCAGCTCGCAGTACTGCGCATCTGCCGATCCTCTGGCCAGCGTTCGGACTTCACTGAACATATTGACCGGGTACCAGGATGCCACACGAATAAAGGCTTTTTCCCCCGGCGTTTGCGCGCTGTAGAGCGAAACCGAGAAGCAATTACGATCGACAATCGCTGCACCCGGCGGCGCGCTGAAGCACTGCGTCATATCGTTCCACGGCCAGCCGGGCGCTTTATCGTGGCTGGCAAACACCGACGTATCAATGACCAGATTACCGGCAACATGCTCCACGCCCTGTTTTTTCAGGTTGGTAACCATATTGCGCAGATCCTGGCGCGTCAGGGTAGGATCGCCGCCGAATCGGGCAACCAGATCGCCGCGCAGCGTATTGCCGCTGATGCTACCCTTGCTCTCCAGCTGGGTATTGAAGCGGTAATCAGGGCCAAGCTGCAGCATGGCGGCCAGCGCGGTAATCACCTTCATTGTACTGGCCGGCAGCGCCATCTGCTGGCTGTGATAATCAATAGAGGGCGTCGTCGCCCCAATTTTTTGCACTACGAGCGCCAGGTTGGCACCGTCGGGTAGGTACTGTGTGTAGTCTTCGACGGGGGCTGCTTGTGTCTGCAGCATAAATGCGCAGCTAAGGCCGGTAACAATTCGTGAAAATCGCATAATCTCGCGGTAACTGACAGGTGATGCTGTCATACTACGGTGCATTGCGGGGGAAAGTAAACGATGACCCCCAGGGAACTCTGGGGTAAAATACGTATCAAATTGAAAAATAGATCCTGACCTGGAGTTTACTCCGGGTCAGGCTTCTTTTGTTTTAAATCAGTAGAAAGCGCCGCAGAACGCCTTTTCTGCATACCATCCGTCAGGACGACGACACTTTGAACAGGACAGATTTTAAGAGGTATTGAGATGAACCAGATTCCGATGACGTTAAAAGGCGCTGATAAACTGCGCGAAGAGCTGGAAGAGCTTAAAACTGTAAAACGCCCCAGGATTATTGCCTCAATTGCTGAAGCACGGGAGCACGGCGACCTGAAGGAGAATGCGGAATATCATGCTGCTCGCGAAGAGCAGGGATTCTGCGAGGGCCGTATCCAGGAAATTGAAGCCAAGCTTTCTAATGCCCAGGTGATTGACGTCACAAAAATGGCCAGCAATGCTAACGGTCGGGTGATTTTTGGTGCCACCGTTACCGTGTTGAACGTGGATACGGATGAAGAGTCAACCTACCGTATTGTGGGTGATGATGAAGCTAACTTTAAGCAGAATCTGATCTCTATCAATTCGCCGATGGCGCGCGGCCTGGTGGGTAAAGTTGTTGATGATGTTGCTATCATCAAAACCCCGGGCGGCGATGTGGAATATGAAGTGTTAAACGTTCAGTACCTCTGAGTCTTGCTATCCTCATTGCGCATGAGGGTTTTGTAAAGATAAGAAAAAGGCCGCACTGCGGCCTTTTATCAGAATGAGGAGCGTGGCACTTTCTCCTGACCTGAGTTTGTATGGAATGGCCGGTCAGCTGACCAGCCGCCCCCTCAGCGCGGAATGGAGATCTTGCGTTCCTTCGTTGGACGGTACAGCACCAGCGTTTTGCCGATAACCTGTACATTCACTGCACGGGTTTCGCGCACGATAGCTTCGACCACCAGGGCTTTCGTCTCACGGTCTTCCGTGGCGATTTTCACCTTGATGAGTTCATGGTGCTCCAGTGCATGTTCGATCTCGGCCAGCACTCCCTCGGTCAGGCCGTTGTTGCCCAGCATGACAACGGGCTTCAGCGGATGGGCCAGACCTTTCAGGTGCTGTTTTTGTTTGGTACTCAGATTCATCGTATTTTTTACTTACATTGGGATTGAAAACGGGTCATTCTACCGCCATCTCGAGTGTATCACCAAATCGGCATCGCTGATTTGCGCGGTTATTTATCGCAAACAATGAATCATAGTTGGAAATTGTATGACTGGTAAAAAGCGTTCGGCCAGTTCCAGCCGCTGGCTACAGGAACACTTTAGCGATAAATATGTGCTTCAGGCACAGAAAAAAGGGTTGCGTTCGCGCGCCTGGTTTAAACTGGATGAAATACAGCAGGGCGACAAACTCTTCAAACCCGGGATGACCGTGGTTGATCTTGGTGCGGCTCCCGGCGGTTGGTCACAGTACGTGGTAACGCAGATTGGGTCAAAAGGTCGCGTTATTGCCTGTGATATCCTGCCTATGGATCCCATCGTTGGTGTCGACTTCCTTCAGGGCGATTTTCGCGATGAGGAAGTACTGAAAACTCTGCTGGAACGTGTTGGTGAGACTAAAGTTCAGGTTGTGATGTCGGATATGGCACCCAACATGACGGGTACACCCGCAGTGGATATTCCCCGGTCGATGTATTTATGTGAGCTTGCCCTGGAAATGTGCCGTGATGTACTGGCACCCGGTGGCAGCTTTTTAGTGAAGGTGTTTCAGGGAGATGGTTTTGAAGAATACCTGCGGGAAATTCGCTCCCTGTTTACGAAAGTAAAAATTCGTAAGCCGGACGCTTCACGTTCTCGTTCGCGTGAAGTGTACATTGTAGCGACAGGGCGCAAACTGTAACCCTCACAGCCGGATCCGCCGCCGTAGTATTGTAGCGATTCCAGATGTGAAGGATATGTAGTACCCTACGCTGTCTGTTAACACAGTTGTAATAAGAGGTTAATCCCTTGAGTGACATGGCGAAAAACCTAATTCTCTGGTTAGTCATCGCGGTTGTGCTGATGTCTGTATTCCAGAGCTTTGGGCCCAGCGAGTCGAATGGCCGTAGGGTTGATTACTCAACCTTCCTGTCAGAAGTGAACCAGGATCAGGTCCGCGAGGCACGTATTAACGGGCGTGAAATTAACGTAACCAAAAAAGATAGTAATCGCTATACCACTTACATTCCCGTCAACGATCCCAAGTTACTCGATAACCTGTTGACTAAAAATGTGAAAGTAGTGGGTGAACCACCGGAAGAGCCTAGCCTGCTGGCGTCGATCTTCATCTCCTGGTTCCCAATGCTGTTACTGATTGGTGTCTGGATCTTCTTTATGCGTCAGATGCAGGGCGGCGGCGGTAAGGGCGCGATGTCCTTCGGCAAGAGCAAAGCCCGTATGCTGACGGAAGACCAGATTAAAACCACCTTTGCGGACGTTGCAGGCTGCGACGAAGCGAAAGAGGAAGTGGGCGAGCTGGTTGAATACCTGCGTGAACCCAGCCGATTCCAGAAGCTGGGCGGCAAGATTCCTAAAGGCATCCTGATGGTCGGTCCTCCGGGTACCGGTAAAACCCTGCTGGCTAAAGCTATTGCGGGCGAAGCGAAAGTGCCGTTCTTCACCATTTCAGGTTCAGACTTTGTTGAAATGTTCGTGGGTGTAGGTGCATCCCGCGTGCGTGATATGTTTGAACAGGCTAAAAAAGCGGCGCCGTGCATCATCTTTATCGATGAAATTGATGCGGTGGGTCGTCAGCGTGGTGCGGGACTGGGCGGTGGTCACGATGAGCGTGAACAGACGCTGAACCAGATGCTGGTTGAGATGGATGGTTTCGAAGGTAACGAAGGTATTATCGTTATTGCCGCAACGAACCGTCCTGACGTACTGGATCCTGCGCTGCTGCGTCCGGGCCGTTTCGACCGTCAGGTTGTGGTCGGTCTGCCAGATGTTCGCGGTCGCGAGCAAATCATGAAAGTGCATATGCGCCGTGTACCGCTGGCACCGGATATTGATGCAGCAATCATTGCCCGTGGCACCCCTGGCTTCTCCGGTGCTGACCTTGCAAACCTGGTCAACGAAGCGGCGCTGTTTGCTGCCCGAGGCAATAAGCGCGTGGTGTCGATGGTTGAGTTTGAAAAAGCCAAAGACAAAATCATGATGGGGGCAGAACGTCGCTCCATGGTGATGACCGAAGCGCAAAAAGAATCAACCGCTTACCACGAAGCAGGCCATGCTATCGTCGGTACGCTGGTTCCGGGCTACGATCCGGTGCATAAAGTTACCATCATTCCTCGTGGCAGAGCGTTAGGCGTTGCCTTCTTCCTGCCGGTAGGGGATGAAATCAGCGCCAACCGACAGAAACTGGAAAGCCGTATTTCTGTCGCTTACGGCGGACGTCTGGCGGAAGAGATTATCTACGGTTCGGATTATGTTTCTACCGGCGCGTCGTCCGATATCAAAATGGCGACCAGCGTTGCGCGCAACATGGTGACTCAGTGGGGCTTCTCCGAAAAACTGGGGCCACTGCTGTACGCGGAAGAGGATGGTGAAGTGTTCCTCGGCCGCTCCGTTGCGAAAGCTAAGCATATGTCGGATGAAACGGCGCGTATTATCGATCAGGAAGTTAAAAAGCTGATTGATACCAACTATGCACGTGCCCGCCGTATTCTGGACGAAAATATGGACATCCTTCACGCGATGAAAGACGCGCTGATGAAGTATGAAACCATCGATGCCCCACAGATCAGCGATCTGATGGCGCGTCGCGAAGTTCGTCCGCCAGCAGGCTGGGAAGAGCCAGTGAATATTGATAAAAGTGCCACGACTCAAACTGCGCGTCCAAACGACGACGTGACCGGCTGAGATAAAATCGTGTGATAGTGACCTGGCGAAATCCCTGTGGGTTCTGCCAGGTTCGCAGTCAATATGCTGCTATAATGCTGAACCCCGGCTTTGGTCGGGGTTTTTTTATACCTATTTTACCGGAGATCGCTCGTCATGAAGCTGTACGCCAGAGATACCGTACTCGACCTCTCACATCCGCATGTGATGGGGATCCTGAACGTCACTCCCGATTCATTTTCTGACGGCGGTAAGCACAACGAACTGATTCAGGCTCTGACTCACGCGAATGAGATGATTAACGCGGGCGCCACGATTATTGACGTCGGCGGTGAGTCAACCCGGCCCGGAGCGAAGGACGTCAGCGTAGCCGAAGAGCTGGACCGCGTGATTCCCGTAGTAGAGGCGATTGCACAGCGCTTTGAAGTCTGGATATCGGTGGACACCTCTAAACCTGAGGTCATCCGCGAATCTGCCCGAGCGGGTGCGCATATCCTCAATGATATTCGCTCTCTGCAGGAGCCGGGAGCCCTTGAAGCCGCTGCTGAAACCGGTCTGCCGGTGTGCCTGATGCACATGCAGGGAGAGCCAAAAACCATGCAGCAGTCTCCCAACTATCAGAACATTCTGCGCGATGTTGATGACTTTTTCGTCCAGCATATCGCCCGATGTGAAGCGGCAGGGATCAATAAATCGCAGCTACTGCTCGACCCGGGTTTTGGTTTCGGTAAGAATCTTTCCCATAATTATCAACTTCTGGCGCACCTGGCCGATTATCATCACTTTGGCCTGCCGCTGTTAGTCGGTATGTCGCGTAAAAGTATGATTGGCCAGCTGCTGAACGTGGGGCCCGGGCAGCGTTTAACCGGCAGCATTGCCTGCGCGGTCATTGCGGCGATGCAGGGCGCTCATATTTTGCGCGTACATGATGTAAAAGAAACCGTAGAGGCGATGCGCGTCGTCGAAGCGACTCAGTCAGCGAAGGAAGAATAACGTATGAGCAACCGCAAGTATTTTGGTACCGATGGCATTCGCGGCAAAGTGGGTGAATATCCAATCACGCCAGACTTTGTTCTCAAGCTGGGCTGGGCAGCAGGAAAGGTGCTGGCACGCCACGGCTCGAAGAAAATTATCATCGGCAAAGACACGCGTATTTCTGGCTATATGCTGGAATCTGCGCTGGAAGCCGGACTGGCTGCGGCCGGGCTGTCTGCCGCCTTTACCGGGCCAATGCCGACACCTGCGGTGGCCTACCTGACCCGCACATTCCGTGCCGAAGCCGGTATTGTGATTTCAGCTTCCCATAATCCGTTTGACGATAACGGCATTAAGTTCTTCTCCACCGAAGGCACCAAGCTGCCGGATGAAGTGGAAGAAGCGATCGAAGCCGAGATGGAAAAACCCATTACCTGCGTTGAGTCCATTGAGCTGGGGCGTGCCAGCCGAATTGTTGATGCGGCCGGGCGCTACATCGAATTTTGTAAAGGGACCTTCCCAAGTGAGTTAAGCCTCAATGGCTTGAAAATCGTGGTGGATTGCGCCAATGGAGCCACCTATCACATTGCACCGAATGTGCTGCGTGAGCTGGGTGCGGACGTTATCTCTATTGGCGTTCAGCCCAACGGCATGAATATCAATAAAGAATGCGGCGCGACCGACCTGCGGCTGCTGCAGGAGCGCGTGCTGGCAGAGAAAGCCGACCTGGGCCTGGCTTACGACGGGGACGGCGACCGCATCATGATGGTTGACCATCTGGGCCAGAAGGTGGATGGCGATCAGATCCTTTATATCATTGCCCGCGAGGGGCTGCGCCAGGGGCAGCTGCGCGGTGGCGTCGTCGGTACGCTGATGAGCAATATGGGCCTGGAGCTGGCGCTTAAACAGCTGGGTATTCCGTTTGCACGCGCCAAGGTGGGTGACCGGTACGTCCTGGAAAAACTCAAAGAAAAAGGCTGGCGTCTGGGCGCTGAAAATTCCGGTCATGTGATCCTGCTTGATAAGACAACAACCGGCGACGGCGTGGTAGCAGGTTTGCAAGTACTAACTGCCATGGTCCGTAACCATATGACGCTGCACGACCTGTGCAGCGGCATGAAGCTGCTGCCGCAAATTCTGGTCAACGTGCGCTTTAGTGGGGAAAACGATCCGCTGGAAGATGCGCAGGTTAAAGCGGTGACCAGCGCAGTGGAAGCTGAACTGAAAGGGCGGGGCCGTGTGCTGCTGCGTAAATCCGGCACCGAGCCGTTGATCCGCGTGATGGTGGAAGGGGAAGACGAAGCGCAGGTTACCGCGCTGGCTCATCGTATTGCCGATGCGGTGAAAGCCGTCTAATCCGGTGAGAGGGCCGGGCAGTGACCTGGCCCTCTTTCATCGTCTGTTTACCTGTGCCTCACGCCGGTTTTTTGCCCGTCATTTACGGTCCCTTTTCGTAAAAACCCTTGATGGATAGCGCATTTTTTCTCCATTAATCGGTCTTTTGCCGCTTTTTTCCGCAATCAGTATCTTGTTGTAAGATTGCCCTTGCGTGGGAGAGCGCCTTTGGTTAGTATTCACACCCGCTTCTGATGGGTAGTGATTCACTATCGATTTAACTGGTTTGAAGCTTTTAATGTGCGTTTAACGTGCAAGGAAGAAGGTTGATTATGTACGAAGCTCTTTTAGTAGTTTTCCTTATTGTGGCAATCGGCCTTGTGGGTCTGATCATGCTGCAGCAAGGTAAAGGCGCTGATATGGGAGCATCATTTGGTGCAGGCGCTTCTGGTACACTGTTTGGTTCTAACGGTTCAGGCAACTTCATGACCCGTATGACTGCAGTGCTGGCAACCCTGTTCTTCATTATCAGCTTGATCCTGGGTAACCTTAATAGCAACAAAACCCAGAAAGGAAGCGAGTGGGAAAATCTGACTCAGCCAGCACAGTCTCAGCAGACTGCGCCAGCTAAACCGGCAGCGCCGGGTAGTGATATCCCGCAGTAAGACCTGAGCTACATTTCGACGCGATAGAAATAAAAAAATCGCAACTTTAGTGCCGTGGTGGTGGAATTGGTAGACACGCTACCTTGAGGTGGTAGTGCCCGCATGGGCTTACGGGTTCAAGTCCCGTCCTCGGTACCAAATCTCAGTTTTGCTTGCAATTTATGCAAGTTTTGCGTAGTATTCGGACGCGGGGTGGAGCAGCCTGGTAGCTCGTCGGGCTCATAACCCGAAGGTCGTCGGTTCAAATCCGGCCCCCGCAACCACTTTCCCTTAGAGTTCTTTTTCAAATATACTGTATGCAATGAACGGCGCGTTTACAGCGAATTTTGAAAAAAATTCTTTTGGATTGTGCCGAGCCGCAGCTATTGCGGTATACAGGGTCCAGTCGCATAAAGCCCCGAATTTTCGGGGTTTTTTGTTATCAGGAAACAGTAACACTGGGCTATATGCCCTTTTTTTATGTCTTGGGGGTGGGATTGTCCACATTAGAGCAAAAATTAACAGAGCTAATTTCAGCACCGGTAGAAGCGCTTGGCTACGAACTGGTAGGTATTGAGTTTGTACGCGGTCGCACATCCACCCTGCGCATCTATATTGATAGTGAAGATGGCATCAATGTTGATGATTGCGCTGATGTGAGCCACCAGGTTAGCGCGGTAATGGACGTTGAAGATCCGATTACCGTGCCTTACAACCTTGAAGTCTCTTCACCTGGTCTTGACCGTCCAATGTTTACCGCAGATCATTACGTACGTTTTACTGGTGAAGAAGTTAGCCTGGTGCTGCGTATGGCGGTACAGAACCGCCGCAAATGGCAGGGCATCATTAAATCTGTCGAAGGTGAGATGATTACCGTTGCCGTTGAGGGTAACGACGAAGTGTTCGCACTGAGCAACATCCAGAAGGCGAACCTGGTTCCCCACTTTTAAAAGTCCGGATTGAGGCATACCAGGATGAACAAAGAAATCTTAGCTGTTGTAGAAGCGGTCTCTAATGAGAAATCCCTCCCGCGCGAGAAGATTTTCGAAGCGCTGGAGAGCGCGCTGGCTACAGCCACCAAGAAAAAATACGAGCAGGAAATTGACGTTCGCGTCACTATCGATCGCAAAAGCGGCGATTTCGATACCTTCCGTCGTTGGCTGATCGTTAATGAAGTTACGCTGCCGACCCGTGAAATCACGCTGGAAGCCGCACGTTACGAAGATGAATCGCTGGACCTGGGTGATTTCGTTGAAGACCAGATCGAATCCGTAACCTTCGACCGTATTACGACCCAGACTGCCAAGCAGGTTATCGTTCAGAAAGTTCGTGAAGCAGAACGTGCAATGGTCGTTGACCAGTTCCGCGAGCAGGAAGGCGAAATTATTACCGGTGTGGTTAAAAAAGTTAACCGTGACAACATCTCTCTGGAAGTTCGGCCGACGGATGGTTCTAACACCAACGCAGAAGCCGTTATTATTCGTGAAGATATGCTGCCGCGCGAAAACTTCCGCCCGGGTGACCGCATCCGTGGCGTATTATACGCCGTGCGTCCAGAAGCCCGCGGCGCGCAGCTGTTCGTCAGCCGTTCCAAGCCGGAAATGCTGATCGAACTGTTCCGCATCGAAGTGCCGGAAATTGCTGAAGAAGTGCTTGAAATTAAAGCCGCCGCGCGCGATCCAGGCTCTCGTGCCAAAATCGCCGTGAAAACCAACGACAAGCGCATCGACCCGGTCGGTGCCTGCGTTGGTATGCGTGGTGCGCGTGTTCAGGCGGTATCCAGCGAGCTGGGTGGCGAGCGCATTGATATCGTACTGTGGGATGATAATCCAGCGCAGTTCGTGATCAACGCAATGGCTCCAGCGGATGTCGCCTCTATCGTGGTTGATGAAGATAATCACACCATGGATATTGCCGTAGAAGCCGGAAACCTGGCTCAGGCAATTGGCCGTAATGGCCAGAACGTGCGTCTGGCTTCACAGCTGAGTGGCTGGGAGCTGAACGTGATGACGGTCGACGACCTGCAAGCTAAGCATCAGGCCGAAGCACACGCTGCCATTGACGTCTTTACTAAACACCTCGATATCGATGAAGACTTCGCTACCGTACTGGTAGAAGAAGGCTTCTCTTCTCTGGAAGAGCTGGCTTATGTGCCGATCAACGAGCTGTTAGAGATCGACGGCCTGGATGAAGAGACAGTAGAAGCGTTGCGCGACCGAGCTAAAAACGCGTTGACAACCCTGGCCCTGGCGAAAGAAGAGAGCCTG
This sequence comes from Erwinia sp. SLM-02, assembly GCF_037450285.1. NCBI lineage: Bacteria > Pseudomonadati > Pseudomonadota > Gammaproteobacteria > Enterobacterales > Erwiniaceae > Erwinia > Erwinia sp. SLM-02. Next base: position 88,371 of record NZ_JAQISN010000003.1, read on the forward strand.
GGCGATGCCCAACCTGCGGAAGATTTGCTGGGCCTTGAAGGCCTGGAGCGTGAGCTGGCCTTTAAGCTGGCAGCGAAAGGCGTTCGCACGCTGGAAGATCTTGCCGAGCAGGGTGTTGACGACCTGTCAGATATTGAGGGCCTGAGCGATGAGCGGGCCGGTGAGCTGATTATGGCTGCACGTAATATTTGCTGGTTCGGCGACGACGCGTAATAAACTGTAGCAGGAAGGAACAGCATGACGACAGATGTAACCGTAAAAGCGCTGGCCGCAGAGATTCAGACACCGGTAGAACGCCTGGTACAGCAGTTTGCTGATGCAGGGATCCAAAAGTCTGAAACAGATTCTGTTACCCAGCAGGAAAAAGAAACTTTACTTACCCATCTGAATCGCGAACATGGCGGTGGATCTGGTAAGCTAACTCTGCAGCGTAAAACACGCAGCACCTTGAATATCCCAGGCACCGGGGGTAAAAGTAAATCGGTGCAAATTGAAGTCCGCAAAAAACGCACCTATGTAAAAGGCGATCCGGCTGAAGCTGAACAGGCTGAAGCAGAAGCGCAGGCAGAGCGTGAAGCGGAAGAACTGGCTCGTCGCGAGGCTGAAGAAAAAGCCCAGCGCGAAGCTCAAGAGAAAGCGAAGCGTGAAGCCGAGGAGCAGGCCAAGCGTGAGGCAGCTGATAAAGCCAAACGTGAAGCAGCGGAAAGAGATAAAGTGAGCAATCAACATACCGATGATATGACCCGGGCGTCCCAGTCCGAAAAAGCCCGCCGTGAAGCTGAATCAGCTGAACTGAAGCGTAAAGCCGAAGAAGAAGCGCGTCGCAAAATCGAAGAAGATGCGAAACGTGTAGCTGAAGAAGCGCGCAAAATGGCGGAAGAAAAAGGCGAAGAGTGGACGGCAGTGAAAGAGGAAGAAGACACCTCTGACTACCACGTCACAACTTCAACTCACGCACGTGCTGCGGAAGATGAAAACGATGCGCAGGTTGAAGGTGACCGCCGCACTCGTGCCGCCGCTCGTCCAGCCAAGGCCCCGGTTCGTAAAAAGGGCAACAAACACGCTGAAGCAAAAACTGACCGTGAAGAAGCGCGTGCGCAGGTTCGCGGTGGTAAAGGCGGCAAGCGTAAGCCAAGCGCGCTGCAGCAGGGCTTTAACAAGCCAGCTCAGGCCGTTAACCGCGACGTGGTGATTGGTGAAACCATCACCGTAGCGGAACTGGCGAACAAAATGGCCGTGAAAGGCTCCCAGGTCATCAAAGCGATGATGAAGATGGGTGCCATGGCGACCATCAACCAGGTTATCGACCAGGAAACTGCCCAGCTGGTTGCGGAAGAAATGGGTCACAAAGTGACGCTGCGCCGCGAAAACGAGCTGGAAGAAGCGGTAATGAGCGATCGTGACACCGATGCCGTGCACGAATCCCGTGCGCCGGTTGTCACCATCATGGGTCACGTTGACCATGGTAAAACCTCTCTGCTGGACTACATTCGCTCCACGAAAGTCGCCTCTGGCGAAGCGGGCGGCATTACTCAGCACATTGGTGCATACCACGTTGAAACTGACAACGGTATGGTGACCTTCCTGGATACCCCTGGCCACGCAGCGTTTACCTCAATGCGTGCTCGCGGTGCTCAGGCAACGGACATCGTTATCCTGGTTGTTGCTGCAGACGATGGCGTGATGCCACAGACCATCGAAGCAATCCAGCACGCCAAAGCGGCGAAAGTGCCGGTTGTTGTTGCGGTGAACAAGTGCGATAAGCCAGAAGCCGATCCAGACCGTGTTAAAAATGAGCTGACTCAGTACGGGATCATCCCGGAAGAGTGGGGCGGCGAAAACATGTTCGTTAACGTCTCTGCGAAAGCCGGTACCGGCATCGACGACCTGCTGAACGCCATCCTGCTGCAGGCCGAAGTGCTTGAGCTGAGCGCGGTTCGTCAGGGTATGGCGAGCGGTGTGGTTATCGAATCCTTCCTGGATAAAGGTCGTGGTCCGGTTGCTACCGTGCTGGTACGTGAAGGTACGCTGAACAAAGGCGATATCGTACTGTGCGGTTTCGAGTACGGCCGTGTGCGTGCGATGCGTGATGAGCTGGGTCGTGAAGTTCTGACCGCTGGCCCATCTATCCCTGTTGAGATCCTCGGCCTGTCCGGTGTTCCTGCTGCGGGTGATGAAGCGACCGTTGTTCGTGACGAGAAGAAAGCGCGTGAAGTTGCGCTGTATCGTCAGGGCAAATTCCGTGAAGTTAAGCTGGCACGTCAGCAGAAATCCAAGCTGGAAAACATGTTTGCGAACATGACCGAAGGCGAAGTATCTGAACTGAACATCGTGATGAAAGCTGACGTACAGGGTTCTGTGGAAGCTATCGCTGACTCTCTGATGAAGCTTTCTACTGATGAAGTGAAAGTGAAAATCATTGGTTCCGGCGTGGGTGGTATCACCGAAACCGACGCCACTCTGGCTGCAGCCTCTAACGCTATCCTGGTTGGCTTCAACGTCCGTGCCGATGCTTCTGCTCGCCGCGTGATTGATTCAGAAAACCTGGACCTGCGTTACTACTCCGTGATCTATAATCTGATCGACGAAGTGAAAGCGGCAATGAGCGGCATGCTGGCACCAGAGTACAAGCAGCAGATCATCGGTCTTGCAGCGGTACGTGACGTGTTCAAATCGCCGAAATTTGGTGCTATCGCGGGCTGTATGGTCACCGAAGGTAACATCAAACGTCACAACCCAATCCGTGTACTGCGTGACAACGTGGTTATCTATGAAGGCGAGCTGGAATCCCTGCGCCGCTTCAAAGATGACGTTAACGAAGTTCGTAACGGCATGGAATGTGGTATCGGCGTGAAGAACTACAACGATGTGCGCGTTGGCGATATGATCGAAGTATTCGAAATTATCGAAATTCAGCGCACCATCGACTAATGTCTGGCAGATATCCGGTAGATTTCGCGTTGCAGCAGAGCAGTTAACGCAGCGGCGATGTGAAGATTGCAGGATATTATTTGGGAGGCTTCTGGCCTCCCAAATTATTTGGAGAGATAAATTATGGCGAAAGAATTTGGTCGCCCGCAGCGCGTTTCTCAGGAGCTGCAAAAAGAGATCGCTATCATTCTGCAACGTGAGATTAAAGATCCGCGTCTGGGCATGATGGTTACCGTTTCCGGCGTGGATGTTTCCCGCGATCTGGCCTACGCAAAAGTGTTCGTGACGTTCCTCAACGATAAAGACGAAGCGGCAATTAAAGCCGGCCTGCGTGCGCTGGGTGATGCCTCCGGCTACATCCGTACGCTGCTGGGTAAAGCCATGCGTCTGCGTATTGTGCCAGAGCTGACCTTCTTCTATGACAACTCCCTTGTTGAAGGGATGCGCATGTCTAACCTGGTGACCAACGTGGTGAAAAAAGACGTTGAGCGCCGCGGTCCGACTGAAGATGAGCAGGAAGAAGGTAAAGAAGATTAATGAGCCGTCCTCGCCGTCGCGGTCGCGATATCCACGGGGTGCTGTTACTGGATAAGCCGCAGGGCTTATCCTCAAACGATGCCCTGCAAAAAGTGAAGCGCCTCTACAATGCCAATCGTGCGGGGCATACCGGCGCGCTGGATCCTCTGGCGACGGGCATGCTGCCGATCTGCCTTGGGGAAGCCACCAAGTTTTCTCAGTATCTGCTGGATTCAGACAAGCGTTATCGTGTGATCGCGCGGCTGGGGCAGCGCACTGATACCTCAGATGCGGATGGTGTGGTCGTCAGTGAGCGCCCGGTGGACTTTACTGAGGACGCGTTGATGGCCGCGCTTGACAGTTTCCGTGGTGAAACGCAGCAAATCCCGTCGATGTATTCTGCGCTGAAGTATCAGGGCCGTAAGCTGTATGAATACGCCCGCGAGGGAATTGAAGTTCCTCGTGAGTCGCGCAGCATCAACGTGTATGAACTGCTGTTCATACGCCACGAAGGCAACGAGCTGGAGCTGGAAATTCACGTTTCCAAAGGCACCTACATTCGTACCATCATTGATGACCTCGGTGAGAAACTCGGCTGCGGTGCGCATGTAACCTATCTGCGCCGTTTGCAGGTGGCTACCTATCCAATCGCTAAAATGGTGACGCTTGAACAGCTGAATGCATTGGCGGAAGAAGCGCATCGTAGCGAACAGCCCCCTGCGGCTCTGCTTGATGTGTTGCTGATGCCGATGGACAGCCCGGCGGCGGAATACCCGGTGGTGAATCTGCTGAGTGAAGTGGCCGCCTGGTTTAAACAGGGTATGCCGGTTCGGGCGGCAGGTGCACCGAGTGCGGGCCTGGTGCGTGTGACCGAAGGCGACGAACACAAATTTATCGGCATGGCCGAAATAGCCGATGATGGTCGAGTGGCTCCACGCCGTCTGGTTGTGGAATATTTCGACTAATTTACTCCGTATCGTTCGGTCGACAGGCCTGGTTCCTGCTGACGGAAAGATAACGGGTAAATTTGCGCTTGCGCATTGCGCGGAGTAGAATGGCGCGGCTTTACACTGGGTTGCTGAATTAGAGATCGGCGCCTGTACATTTACCTTATAATTTGGAGTTGTCTCATGTCTCTAAGTGTTGAAACTAAAGCGCAGATCGTTGCTGATTTCGGTCGTGGTACTAACGACAGCGGTTCTACTGAAGTGCAGGTTGCCCTGCTGACTGCGCAGATTAACCATCTGCAGGGTCACTTCTCTGAGCACAAGAAAGACCACCACAGCCGTCGCGGCCTGCTGCGTATGGTTTCTCAGCGTCGTAAACTGCTGGACTACCTGAAGCGTAAAGACGTTTCTCGTTACACCAGCCTGATCGAGCGTCTGGGTCTGCGTCGCTAAGTCTTAAGGCTGTTATGCCGAGTTTTCAGAGCGATCTGATAACAAATCGGCAAACGTACAGCCTGGAATGAGTTTCGCTGGAAAGGGGCCTTTATGGCCCCTTTTTTCAAGCAATCGGCAGCAATTCCGGGCAAACTATTGTATTGTTGCTGAGTGTGATCTTCAGTTGCAGAGGTTCGCGCGGCTAATGAGAGGCTTTATCCCATGTGGGATCAGGGTTGTCATTAGTCGCGAGGATGCAAGGTGAAGATTAGTAATCCACGGCGGGCAAACCCCTGCCCAGATGTTTAAGGAACTAATTTTGCTGAACCCGATCGTAAAAAAATTCCAGTATGGTCAGCATACCGTCACCATTGAGACCGGTATGATGGCTCGCCAGGCAACGGCTGCCGTAATGGTAAGCATGGACGACACCGCGGTGTTCGTGACTGTTGTTGGCCGCAAAAATGCAAAACCAGGTCAGGACTTCTTCCCGCTGACCGTAAACTACCAGGAGCGTACCTACGCTGCTGGCCGTATCCCGGGCAGCTTCTTCCGTCGTGAAGGCCGTCCAAGCGAAGGCGAAACGCTGACTTCGCGTCTGATTGACCGCCCGCTGCGCCCACTGTTCCCGGAAGGCTTCGTGAACGAAGTGCAGGTTATCGCTACCGTGGTTTCCGTTAACCCTCAGGTTAACCCGGATATCGTAGCGCTTATCGGTGCTTCTGCAGCCCTGGCCCTGTCTGGCCTGCCGTTCAACGGTCCTATCGGTGCTGCGCGCGTCGGTTATCTGAACGACCAGTACGTGCTGAACCCAACCAGCGATGAGCTGAAAGAGAGTAAGCTGGACCTGGTTGTTGCGGGTACTAAAGCTGCTGTACTGATGGTTGAATCAGAAGCTGAGCTGCTGAGCGAAGACCAGATGCTGGGTGCAGTGGTGTTTGGCCACGAGCAGCAGCAGATCGTTATCGACACTATCAACGAACTGGTTGCCGTTGCCGGTAAACCACGTTGGGACTGGCAGCCAGAGCCTGTAAACGAAGCGTTACATGCACGTATTGCAGCCCTGGCAGAATCTCGCCTGAGCGATGCTTACCGTATCACTGAAAAACAGGAGCGTTATGCTCAGGTAGACGTGATCAAATCGGAAGCAACCGCTGCGCTGCTGGCTGAAGATGAGAGCCTGGACGCTGGCGAAATCAGCGATATCCTGCACGCGCTGGAAAAAGACGTTGTTCGTAGCCGCATTCTGCGCGGTGAGCCACGTATCGACGGCCGTGAAAAAGACATGATCCGTGGTCTGGACGTGCGTACCGGCGTTCTGCCACGTACCCACGGTTCTGCACTGTTCACCCGTGGTGAAACTCAGGCGCTGGTCACAGCAACCCTGGGCACGGCACGTGATGCGCAGAACCTGGACGAGCTGATGGGCGAACGTACCGACAGCTTCCTGTTCCACTACAACTTCCCTCCGTACTCTGTTGGTGAAACCGGCATGGTAGGTTCACCGAAGCGTCGTGAAATTGGTCACGGTCGTCTGGCGAAACGTGGCGTGCTGGCCGTAATGCCTAAAGGCGATGCGTTCCCGTACACCGTGCGCGTTGTGTCTGAAATCACCGAATCAAACGGCTCTTCCTCAATGGCTTCCGTTTGTGGTGCTTCTCTGGCGCTGATGGATGCGGGCGTGCCAATCAAAGCCGCCGTTGCGGGTATCGCAATGGGCCTGGTGAAAGACGAAAACAATTTCGTGGTTCTGTCAGATATTCTGGGTGACGAAGACCACCTGGGCGATATGGACTTCAAAGTTGCCGGTAGCCGTGAAGGTATCACCGCGCTGCAGATGGACATTAAAATCGAAGGTATCACCCGCGAAATCATGCATGAAGCACTGAACCAGGCTAAGGGTGCACGTCTGCACATCCTGAGCGTTATGGAACAGGCTATCAGCACCCCGCGCGGCGATATCTCTCAGTTCGCTCCGCGTATCCACACCATTAAGATCAGCGTTGATAAGATCAAAGACGTGATCGGTAAAGGTGGTTCGGTTATCCGTGCGCTGACCGAAGAGACCGGCACGACCATCGAAATCGAAGATGACGGTACCGTGAAGATTGCGGCAACCGACGGTGAAAAAGCGAAATTCGCGATTCGTCGTATTGAAGAAATCACCGCAGAGATCGAAGTTGGTCGTATCTACAACGGTAAAGTAACGCGTATCGTTGACTTCGGTGCCTTCGTCGCTATCGGCGGTGGTAAAGAAGGTCTGGTACACATTTCTCAGATCGCTGACAAGCGCGTTGAGAAAGTGACCGACTACCTGCAGATGGGTCAGGAAGTACCGGTTAAGGTACTGGAAGTTGACCGTCAGGGTCGCGTGCGTCTGAGCATCAAAGAAGCCAGCGAGCAGGCACAGCCTGAAGCAGCAGCTCCTGCGGCACCAGAAGCAGAATAAAGCACCACTATTGAGCTCTCCGTCGTATGGCGGAGAGCTGTTTCATCGCAGGGTTGGATCCCTGTGTGCGGCAGGCGGATGACAGGACGTTCATCCCAATGTTTGTTTGTGGGAGTGGGAAATGAAGCCATTTTTGCGCTGGTGTTTTGTTGCGACAGCTTTAACGCTGGCAGGATGCAGCAACACCAATTGGCGTGAGAACGAAATTTTGGCAGTTCCGCTGCAGCCTACGCTGCAACAGGAAGTCATTCTTGCTCGCATGGAACAAATTCTTGCCAGTCGGTCATTGACCGATGATGAACGCGCACAGCTGTTATATGAGCGCGGAGTGTTGTATGATAGTTTAGGTTTGAGAGCACTGGCGCGGAATGACTTTTCACAGGCGCTATCTATCAGACCGGATATGCCCGAAGTATTCAATTACTTAGGCATATATTTAACGCAGGCAGGCAACTTTGATGCTGCCTATGAAGCGTTCGATTCTGTACTTGAGCTTGATCCAACTTACAATTATGCGCACTTAAATCGCGGTATCGCCCTTTACTACGGCGGAAGATTTAAATTAGCGCAAGATGATCTGCAGGCGTTTTATCAAGACGATCCTAACGATCCCTTCCGCAGCCTGTGGCTGTATCTCACCGAACGTGAGATCGACACAGAACAGGCCAAAGTATCGCTGAAGCAGCGTTACGACAAAGCGGTAAAGGACCAATGGGGATGGAATATTGTCGAGTTCTACCTGGGCGACATCAGCGAAAAAACGCTGACCGAACGCCTCCAGGCAGACGCAACGGATAACACTTCGCTCGCTGAACATCTCAGTGAAACCAACTTCTATTTAGGTAAGTACTACCTAAGTCTGGGGGAGAAGGACAACGCAGAAGCGTTGTTCAAGCTGACGGTCGCTAACAACGTTCATAACTTCGTTGAGCACCGATATGCATTGTTGGAGCTGGCGCTACTCGGCCAGACACAAGACGATTTATCAGAATCTGACCAGCAATAGCTGACGAACTTTTATTGCCTGAACTTTGAAAAGTCATCATCTTCGCGGATGAGGGCATTTTTGTTCGTCGAAACCACTAATTTGAGCCGGTTCACACTTTTTGATGAAAATGACTGAAAATTTTCACGACGAGTTATGTAGACTGGCCGCCGAAATCTACGAGGCACGTGTACTACATGACTGATATTCAAACCACTTTTTCCGACCTTGGCCTGAACGCTGACATCCTTGAATCACTGAACGGTATGGGCTACGTGAAGCCTTCCCCAATCCAGGCTGAGTGTATTCCTCACCTGCTGGCGGGCCGTGACGTTCTGGGTATGGCGCAGACCGGGAGTGGTAAAACTGCGGCATTCTCCCTGCCGCTGCTAAACAACATTGATGCAACTGTTAAAGCACCACAGATTCTGGTGCTGGCTCCGACCCGCGAACTGGCGGTCCAGGTAGCTGAAGCCGTAACCGAATTCTCTAAACACATGCGTGGCATTAACGTTGTGGCCCTGTACGGCGGCCAGCGTTATGACGTGCAGCTGCGCGCTCTGCGTCAGGGACCACAGGTTGTTGTTGGTACCCCAGGCCGTCTGCTGGACCACCTGAAGCGTGGCACGCTGGACCTGTCTAACCTGCGCGGTCTGGTACTGGACGAAGCTGACGAAATGCTGCGTATGGGCTTCATCGAAGACGTTGAAACCATCATGGCGCAGATCCCAGACGGTCATCAGACCGCGCTGTTCTCAGCAACCATGCCGGAAGCGATTCGCCGTATTACCAAGCGCTTCATGAAAGATCCACAGGAAGTGCGCATTCAGTCAAGCCTGACTACGCGTCCTGACATCAGCCAGAGCTACTGGACTGCTTACGGCCGTAAAACCGATGCGCTGACTCGCTTCCTGGAAGCGGAAGATTTCGACGCAGCGATCATCTTCGTGCGTACCAAAAACGCGACGCTGGAAGTGGCCGAAGCGCTGGAGCGCAGCGGTTACAACAGCGCCGCACTGAACGGTGACATGAACCAGGCACTGCGTGAGCAGACTCTGGAACGTCTGAAAGATGGCCGTCTGGATATTCTGATCGCCACCGACGTTGCGGCCCGTGGCCTGGACGTTGAGCGTATCAGCCTGGTTGTAAACTACGATATCCCTATGGATGCCGAGTCTTACGTTCACCGTATCGGCCGTACCGGTCGTGCGGGTCGTGCTGGCCGCGCACTGCTGTTCGTTGAGAACCGCGAGCGTCGCCTGCTGCGTAACATTGAACGCACCATGAAGCTGACCATTCCTGAAGTGGATCTGCCTAACGCAGAACTGCTGGGTGAACGCCGTCTGGCTAAGTTCGCAGCAAAAGTACAGCAGCAGCTGGAAAGCAGCGATCTGGAACAGTACCGTGCCCTGCTGGCTAAAATGCAGCCGGAAGAAGAGCTGGACATCGAAACTCTGGCCGCAGCACTGCTGAAAATGGCACAGGGCGAACGTCCTCTGATCGTTCCTGCTGATGCTCCACAGCGTCCACGTCGTGAATTCCGTGAGCGTGACGATCGTCGCGGCGACCGTCCTGAGCGTGGCCCACGTGAAGCACGCGGTGAGCGCGATGGCGACCGTCCACGTCGTGAACGTCGTGAAGTTGGCGATATGGAAGTGTACCGTATTGAAGTTGGCCGTGATGATGGTGTTGAAGTTCGTCATATCGTTGGCGCGATTGCTAACGAGGGCGATATCAGCAGCCGTTACATCGGTAACATCAAGCTGTTCGGTACCCACTCGACTATCGAGCTGCCAAAAGGCATGCCGGGCGAAGTGCTTCAGCACTTTACCCGTACGCGTATTCTGAACAAACCAATGAATATGCAGCTGATTGGTGATGCACAGCCACGCAGCGATCGCGGCGGTGAGCGTCGTCCTGGCGGCCCGGCCCGTGGTGGCTTCGGCAGCGGCGAGCGTCGTGAAGGCGGTCGTGGTGGTGAAGGCGGTCGTCGCTTCAGCAACGAGCGTAGCGGTGAGCGTCGTCCAGGCGGCTTCAGCCGTGACGGTGGCAACCGTGGCCCACGTCGCGAAGAAGGCGGCAGCGCGCCAGCCCGTCGTCGTGATGCATAATCACTGACGCCAAATAAAAAACCAGCCCTCGGGCTGGTTTTTTTATGTCTGTCACTCGCGAAAAAAGACAACTACAGCGAGTTTCGTACCTGCATGGCCAGCTCAAAAGAATAAAGGCGAGCTTCAGGATCGAAAATCTGGCCGTTAACCATAATTTCATCCGCCTGAGTCTCACGCATCAGGTTTGCCAGCCCCTGACGTACCTTCTCTTTATCTCCCACGATCGACATGCTCAGCGCCTGCTGCACGCCGTACTGTTCGGACGGTGACCACAGACTATCGATATTCTCTACCGGTGGCGGCAACGGACCCGGTTTTCCCCGGCGCAGGTTGATGAACTGCTGCTGCATTGAGGTAAACAGGAATCGTGCATCACGCTCGCTATCCGCGGCAACGATATTGATACACACCATGGCATAAGGCTGCGACAGACGTGCCGACGGTTTGAAGTTTTCACGGTACAGATGAAGCGCCTGCATCAGCATGTCCGGGGCAAAGTGCGAGGCAAACGCAAACGGCAGCCCCAGCTGCGCCGCCAGCTGTGCACTGTAAAGGCTGGACCCCAGCAGCCAGACTGGAATATTCAATCCCAGCCCCGGCACCGGCTGTACCGCCGGCGCATCGTTTTCGGCCGCGTCGAACCAGCCGATCATTTCCGCCACATCGGCCGGGAAATTATCCACGTGACCGCCCATATGGCGGCGTAATGCCATCATGGTTCGCTGATCGGAGCCCGGCGCACGGCCAAGGCCCAGGTCAATACGGCCAGGATAGAGCGACTCCAGCGTACCGAACTGCTCGGCAATCACCAGTGGAGAGTGGTTAGGTAACATCACGCCGCCGGAGCCAAGCCGCAGCGTTTCGGTGTTCGCCGCCAGATAGCCAATCAGCACCGACGTCGCCGCACTGGCAATACCCGTCATATTGTGGTGCTCAGCCAGCCAGTAGCGGTGATAGCCCAGCTTCTCCGATTGTCTGGCCAGAGAAAGCGAATTGTGAAACGCCTCGCGTGGCGAAGCACCCAGTGGAATGGGGGCAAGATCGAGTACCGAAAGCGGTACCGTTTTTTTCTCAGACATAGATGCTCACTTAATTATCAAATTCTGAATGGCACATTGATAAGGCTACGACATATGTATGCTATACGATTGTCCGATTACAGCACTTTGTAAAAAAATACCCGTCGGTATGCCATCATCCGGTACCCGGCTCCGATCGACGTGGCCGGGAAAGTGGTTTAAGGACAAGAAAACCAACGGCCGACATCCTATATTCATGCAATATGGACCTCTCTATGCAAAGGATAATGCGATGGCTGTGCTGTTGTTCCTCCGCGTCTGGCCTGCGTCGGAGGCGACTGAATGAAAAAAACGGCGTTTTTTACCATTCTGCTGATGGCCGTAGCGGTGGCGATTACCGTTTTACTGCGTGCACACAGTCATCATTTGCTGTTACAGGGTGAGGTTGACGCTACCGAAGTCATTGTTTCCTCCAAAGCCCGGGGAAGAGTGATCGATAAGATGGTGCGGCGTGGTGATGATGTTTCTGCCGGTCAGCCATTGATTCAGCTGGAAGCGCCGGAGCTTATTGCGCAGCTCAAAGCCGCAGAGGCGGCGCGCGATCGGGCGCAGCAAACGCTCAATCTCTCATTGAATGGTACCCGTGAAGAAACCCTTCGCAGCCTGCGCGCGCAGCGGGATCAATCCCGCGCCGATTATCGAAACGCGCTGGCAACCTGGCAGCGCGACCTCAGCGTGGCCAGCCAGGGGTATATTTCCGCGCAGGCGTTAGATGATGCCCGCAGAAGCCGCGACAGCGCACTGCAACAGCTCCAGGCCGCGCAGGCTAATTTAGATCAGGGCATCAATGGCGACCGTGTGGAACAGCGTGCCGCCTATGCCGCCCAGCTGCGTCAGGCCGAGCAGGACCTGCTGGAAATCAAAGCGCAGACCGATGAACTGCTGGTCAGGGCACCTGTGGCAGGGGAAGTTGGCCCCATCCCCGCCGAGCGTGGCGAACTGCTCAACGCCGGCAGCCCGCTGTTGACGCTGATTAAATTACCCACCGCCTGGTTTGTCTTCGATCTGCGTGAGGATATTCTTGCCCACGTGCGCAAAGGGGACAAAGTCACTCTGCGCGTTCCGGCGCTGAACAATCAGATGATTGACGCTGAAGTTCGCTACATTGCCCCGCTGGGTGACTACGCGACCAAGCGCGCCACGCGGGCAACTGGGGACTTCGATTTGAAAACCTTTGAAGTCCGTCTGTATCCGATAACGCCGGTGAAAGACCTGCGTCAGGGAATGAGCGCATTATGGCAATGGCAGGAATAAAACGCGGGTTCTGGGCGTTCCGTCACGCCTTTCGGCATGAAATTTTAGTGGCGTGGCGTAAGCCCGTTGTCCACTGGCTGGGATGGTGCTTTCCGCTGCTGCTCTTCGCCTTAATCGCCAGTGACTTTTCGGCGGGCACATTACTCGACCTCCCGGTGGTTGCCGTCGATCAGGACCACAGTAAACTGTCTCACCAGCTTGTCCGTAATCTGGATGCGGGGTCGCATGCCCGTGTCAGCGTGACCGATGCAGGTATCCCGGATGCGCTGGAGCGGCTGCGGCGGGCCGAAGACTATGCGGTATTAACCATCCCCCCGTTTTTTGAGGCCGACCTGCTGGCAGGAAGGCAGCCGCGCGTCTCGCTCTACTACAACGCGCTGTTTTATGGTGCCGGCTTTTATTCCACTCAGGATTTCAGTGGGTTGATTGGTGAACTGAACAATCAGTATCGCCCGTGGCTGCTGGCAGCCAGCGGGAAGGGCATGCCACCGCTGCCCAACGTCAGTCTGGATTACGACAGCCTGTTCAACGCCAGCGGCAGCTATATCTACTACCAGCAGTTCGCCGCCTGCATCCATCTTGCCCAGTTGTTTACCGTTACCCTCACCATCTGGCTGCTGGCACGCGCCAGGCCACTCATCTATCAGCGGGATTTTGGTATGGCGGTACTGGGTAAACTATTCCCCTACACCTTGTGTTATACCGCGCTGCTGATGACGGAAATGGCGCTGCTGGTGGGGATCTTCGGTGCCAGGGTCGTCGGTAATCCCATGTTCATGCTGTGCGTGGCGTTTTTCTATATTATGGCCGCGCAGAGTCTTGGCGTCCTGTTGTTCACCTTTACCGGCAGCGCGATCACCGCCTACAGCCTGATGGGTATTTTTGTCAGCCTGGCGTTAACGTTCTCCGGGATTGCCATGCCTGAGCTGTCGATGCCGTGGCCGGCGCAGCTGATCGCCAATATCGAACCCCTGACGCATGCGCTGTATGCCATGTTCGATATCTTTCTGCGCGATGTGCCCGGCAGGCCGGTTCTCAGCGTCTGCTGCCTGTTATTCGTTTATCCCGTCGCTGCGGCGCTGCTTGTCCGTAAACGACTCTATCTGCGCCTGGTTAAACCGGAGGCGGCACAGTGAAACTGTGGTGGAAAGCCTTCCGATCGACCCTGTTGCGTATGCTACAGAAACCCATGTGGCTGATGCTGCTTCTGTCACTCTGCATCATGAGCACGGTGTATATGAATCGCAGCGTCTGGGATCTGCCCATAGGGCTGATCGATATGGATCACAGCCCGGCCAGCCGTCTGATTGCCCGGCAGCTGAATGCAACGCCTAAAGTTAACATCCAGCGGTATGAAAACCTGCCGGATGCCCTGCACGATCTGGGTTTGCGAAAACTGTTTGCTGTGGTACTGATGCCGGAGGATCTTGAGCAGAAGATGCTTGCTGGCAAGCAGGTCACCATCCCCGTTTACGGTGACGCCACCAATCGACTGGCTAATGGCCAGATTGAGCTGGATGTTATGGCCGCCTACCAGCAGGTGATGAGCTTTTACAATTTACTGCTAATGCAGCAGCAGGGGTTCAGCGCACCCCAGGCGCAGGTGATACTCAGCCCGATAATTGGTCAGACGGTTGACGTCTTTAATCCGGGGATCAGTTTTGCTGCCATTGTCTTCCCCGGCCTGCTGGTAATGTTATTACAGCATTCGCTTCTGATAGCCGGCGTTCGGGTCAATATCACGCTGCGAAGCCAGGGAAAACCCCCGCTGGCGGTGACGCTGGGCGCACTGTCGGCGCTGATACCCATCTGGCTATTCCTTTCCGTGGTGCTTTTTGGCCTGTGGCCATGGGTATTGGGCTATCGACAGACGGCACCGCTGGCGGAGCTGCTGCTGTTGACGCTGCCTTTTCAGCTGGCGGTGCTGGGGCTGGCAAAATTACTGACAGAATGCATTCGTGAAGTGGAACGTATCTATCTGTCGCTGTCGTTTGTCACCACCCCCGTCTACTATCTGTCCGGCACCATCTGGCCGGTGCAGTCGATGCCGGACTGGGTAAGAGTGATATCAATGATGTTTCCTTCAACCTGGGGCACCAAAATGATCGCCGGAGTCAATCAGATGGGACTGCCGTTCTCAGAAGTTCGTGAGGATGTGATCATACTGCTGGTGATGGGCGCAGTTTATGCCACCACGGGATTCCTGGTGGCGAAACTGCGCGAGAACGGCTGGCGGCTACGTTCAACCGGTTGACGGGAATGGCTACCTGACCAGCTCCAGGCCTGCCACACGCTGCCAGTAGCCGTTACAGTCACCGCGTGAGGCCAGGGTCAGTGGGCTGAGGCCCGCTTCATTGGCCCGGAACTGACCGACCACGTTCAGCGTATCAATGCCGGTCGGGGAAAGGCGCACAATGTCGACCAGTCCCTGCATTGAAGTCAGTTCGTTACCCAGGTTGTAGCAGTAGCCGCTCATCGTCTGAATGCCGTTAAGGACAAACACCTGCTGGTCTTCCTGCGTCTGCAGGCTGCGCCCCTGCGGATAGTTGATGCAGCAGGTCTGGCAGTCATCCTTGCTGCGGTTTTCCGAGCGGGCGGTGAAGCAGCGGGCAGAATAGGCGAGCGGCAGATAGCCGTAGCTCAGCACCTCCACCTCAAACTTATTGCGGATCCCCAGCTCGTCGCACTGCGCGAGCAGGTTGACCAGCCAGTCCCGTGAGAGTTCGACCGGCATACACCAGCGGGTCATCCCCATTTTCAGCAGCAGCTCCAGCGTAACCGCGTTATAGACATTCAGCGCAGGCCCGGCCACAAACGGTAGCCCGGCCTCACTGGCCAGGGTGACCGCCCCGAAATCGCTGGCCTCAATAAGGAATTCGCCGTTATCGACATAGCGTTTTAGCTCGGTCAGCTCGGAGGGAGACTGCAGCAGCGCCAGCGTACTCAGCACCACCTGTTTTCCGGCCGCTGCCAGATCCCGGGCCATCGCCAGCCAGTCGTTAAACTTTGTCGCCCGGCGTTTGCTGCATACCGACTCGCCGAGATAGATAATCTGAGCATCGCTGCTGGCCGCCGCGCGATAAAAGTCCTGCAGCGCCTCATGCGGCCAGTACCACAGCACCGGCCCCAGTGAATAATTCATCCTCTTTCTCCTATTGCCACTGTCGGTGCCAGGCACCCAGTGTGGTCTGCGTACCTTCACTCAGCTCGGACAGTGCGGCCATCCACTGCGGCTGGGCGACAAAGTTTTCCGGGGAAGCCTTGCAGCGATCGATAGCCTCTCGCCAGATGCGGGTCACCTGAGCGACATAGGCCGGGCTGCGCTGGCGGCCTTCAATTTTTACCGAGGCGATGTTGGTCGCCATCAGCTCCGGCAGCAGCGCCAGCGTATTCAGGCTGGTGGGCTCTTCCAGCGCGTGATAGCGCTGTTTGTCCAGTCGATAGCGGCCTTTGCACAGGGTGGGATATCCGGCATTTTCTCCGCTATCGTAGCGATCGATCAGCACCTCATTCAGCCGGGATTCCAGGCCGTCAGCGGTCTGCTGCCAGCGGACAAAGCGGGCAGGGGAGCAGGCTCCAACGGTATTGGGTGATTCACCGGTCAGGTAAGACGAAAGATAACAGCGACCCTCGGCCATAATGCACAGGCTGCCGAAAGCGAAAACCTCCAGCGGCACGTTGGTATCCCGTGCGAGCTGGCGCACCTGATGGATAGATAGCACGCGCGGCAGTACCACCCGGGCCACATCAAAGTTACGCTGGTAGAAACGTACGGCTGCAGCATTGGTGGCGGAGGCCTGTACGGACAGATGGCGCTCAATGTGTGGATAGCGCTCGGCGGCATAGGCCAGCATGGCAATATCCGCGAGGATCAGCGCATCAACGCCGGCACCGGCGGCCATATCTACCGCTCGCTGCCAGCGGGCGTAGCCATTCGGATGAGCAAAGGTGTTAATTGCCACATGCAGCTTGCGCTTGTGCTGGTGGACGAAATGCGAGGCCTCCTGCAGACGTTTATCGGTGAAGTTCAGGCCGGCGAAATGACGGGCGTTGGTTTCATCTTTCAGGCCGATGTAGACCGCGTCAGCGCCGTTTTCAATGGCGGCCTTCAGTGCCGGAAGGTTTCCGGCCGGGCACAGAAGTTCCATAAGGATCAATTCCATTAAACAGAAGAATCGATGATTTTAGAGAGGAAAGCGGCGACAAATTTTGATTTAAGGCATCGAATGGCGTATTGATGGGGGACGGATTCCCTGCTAAAAACCGTATAGTTCGCCCATTTTATTGATCCAGCCGCCTGAAGCGCTCTGCCGTTGTGGCAAAATAGGTGAAATTTTTCGTAAGGAGTAATAATGGTGTTGAACCCGCTACGTACCCACTGCGTTCGTAAAGGGCCGCAGCTGCTGCGTTTCCCGCTGCGATTAACCCCGTTTGCGCTGAAAAAGCCGCTGCTGCAGGGGCTGCTACGCTGGCAGTTTCAGCAGGCGCTGGCCGAAGGCGAGCTGGATTTCCTGGAAAATCGCTGGCTGGGTATTGAAGTCAGCGATCTTGAACTAAGCTGGTCAGTTACGGTAGAAAACGGACAGCTGCAGGTTGCCGAGCGCAGCGACTGCGATGTCTGGTTTCGTGGCAATGCCAATGATTTGCTGCTGATCGCCGCACGCCGGCAGGATCCCGACACGCTGTTTTTCCAGCGCCGACTGCATATCGAAGGCGATACTGAACTCGGGCTGGAAGTGAAGAACGTGATGGACGCCATCGATATTGAATCCATGCCGAAGCCAATGCGCCTCGGGCTTATGCAACTGGCCGATTTTGTTGAAGCCGGACTGAAAGAGGACGCGACTTCCCCGCCGGATCGCGCAGGTGTGTCATGTTAATTCGTACCGAAATTGGTGTTGATGCGGCCAGTATTGACGGCCTGCTCCGCCGCAGCTTTCCAACATCGGCTGAAGCGGAACTGGTGCAGCAGCTGCGGGAAGACGGGCTGCTGACGCTGGGTGTGGTTGCCACCGATGATGAAGGCCAGGTGCTGGGCTATGCGGCATTCAGCCCGGTCACGCTGAACGAAGAGGATCGGCAGTGGGTGGGGCTTGCTCCGCTGGCGGTTGATGAGAGCGTACGCGGGCAGGGACTGGGTAAACAGCTGGTTTATGAAGGGCTGGATACCTTAAACGAGTTCGGCTACGCGGCCGTGGTGGTACTGGGCGACGTCGACTTTTATGCAAAATTTGGTTTCGTCAGCGCGGCTCAGCACCAGCTGCACTGCCGCTGGCCCGATACGGAAACGGCATTCCAGGTCTACAAGCTCGCGGACGATGCTTTTGACAACGCGACCGGTGAAATTGGTTACGCAGAACCCTTTAACCGTTTCTGAGCCGCTCAAGCCAGGTCGACAGTGATTCAGGCTGGTTGGCAACCAGTCTGATTTTTTCCTGCTTCCTGAGCTGTTTGACCTGATATTCAAGCTTTGATGCCTGCGAGCGATCGCCCACTTCACAATGAAATAACAGCTCCAGCGGCCCTTTTCCACGCAGCGCCTTCGCGCCTTTACCGCTCTGATGCTGGTTAAAACGCCGATCCACATCGTTGGTGATGCCGGTGTACAGCATGCCCTTTGCGGTGCGCAGAATGTATAATCGCCAGCTGGCGACGGTTGTGCTCATGAGTATTCCCGGAAACGTCAGTCACCGCTACTGTAGCGTAAAAATGCGCGAGCAGGGTGTCAGCTTTCTTCTAACCACCGATTTTCAGCGTAAACGGTGGATCACCTGATTGCTGCTGCCGCGCCACAGCAGCGCCGGATCGCGCAGTTCCCGGACATACTTGCCGTCGATCAGCACGTTTACCAGCGCCACCACCTCATGCTGACGGTCACTCAGTTCCGCCAGGCAATAGCCGGTCCACATCCAGATATCTTTTCCTGAACAGTCGCGACGCACGCGCCGCAGCAGCCGCCGGACATCGGCAAGGTTGGCCGGATGCAGCGGATCGCCACCGGAAAGCGACAGCCCCTGGCGTGGGATCCGCTCGTCGTTGAGATCGGCGATCAGCCGCTCCTCCATCTCAATGCTAAAAGGCACGCCGGAGTTCACCCGCCAGGTGCTCTGGTTATAGCAGCCGGGGCACTGATGCTCGCAGCCGGAAACAAACAGCGTGCAGCGCGTGCCCGGCCCGTTAACGATATCGACCGGGTAATACTGATGAATATTCACCCCAGCTGCCCGGAGGCAAGATGCTTAACGCGTCGCTTCACCTCCTCCTGCTTACCGGCGTTAAACGGGCGGGCATCCGGGCTGCCGAGATAGCCGCACACCCGCCGCGTAACCGAGACCCGGCTGCTGTCGTGGTTGCCGCATTTCGGGCAGGTAAAGCCTTTGCTGGTACAGTCGAACTCCCCGGTAAACCCGCACTCATAGCACTCATCAATCGGCGTATTGGTGCCGTAATAGGGCACATGGTGGTAGCTGTAGTCCCAGACGTCCTCCAGCGCTTTCAGGTTATGCTGGATATTCGGATACTCGCCGTAGCAGATAAAGCCGCCGTTAGCTAAAGGCGGATAGGCGGCTTCAAAGTCGATCTTATCGTAGGGATTGACCTTCTTCTCAACGTCCAGATGGAAGCTGTTGGTGTAATAGCCTTTATCCGTCACGCCCTTAATCACCCCGAACTCGGCGGCATCGAGGCGGCAGAAGCGATCGCAGAGGTTTTCACTTGGCGTGCTGTACAGACTGAAACCGTAGCCGGTTTCGGCCTTCCAGTGCTCCACCGCCTGGCGCAGACGGCTGACAATGGCCAGCCCGGTTTCACGCAGGCGGGCATCATCGTAAGGGTGAACGGCACCGCCGCTCAGGGCATTCAGCGTTTCATGAATGCCGATATAGCCCAGGGAAATCGACGCCCGGCCGTTTTTAAAAATACCGGCAACCGGTTCATCCGCCTGCAACCGCACGCCGCAGGCACCTTCCATATACAGAATAGGGGCGACACGCGCCTTGACGTTCTCCAGCCGGGCGATGCGCGTCATCAACGCTTTTTTAGCCAGCAGCAGCCGACTGTCCAGCAGCGCCCAGAAGCGTTTTTCGTCGCCGCTGGCCTCCAGGGCAATGCGCGGCAGATTCAGGCTGATCACGCCGATATTGTTGCGGCCGTCATGGATCTGCTCACCGTTCTCTTCATAAACGCCGAGGAAGCTGCGGCAGCCCATCGGCGTTTTAAAGGAACCGGTGACCTCAACCACCCGATCGTAATTGAGAATATCGGGATACATGCGCTTGCTGGCGCATTCCAGCGCCAGCTGCTTGATATCATAGTTGGCCTCGCCGGGCAGGCGGTTTAGCCCCGCTTTGATGGCGAATACCAGTTTAGGAAATACGGCGGTTTTGTGATTTTTCCCCAGCCCGGCAATGCGGTTGCGCAGGATCGACTGCTGGATTAGCCGCGCCGACCAGCTCTCCCCGAGGCCAAAGCCAAAGGTGACAAACGGCGTCTGGCCGTTGGCGGTATGCAGCGTGTTGACCTCATATTCCAGTGACTGGAAAGCGTCATAACACTCCTTTTCCGTGCGGCTGCGTGCATAGGCCTCGCCATCCGCAATCTGCCAGCCGAGCGCCACCTGACGATGCTTCTCCAGGCTGGCCTCAACGTAGGGAGCCAGCACCTCATCAATGCGGTTGATGGTGGTGCCGCCGTAAATATGGCTGGCAACCTGAGCAATAATCTGTGCGGTTACGGCGGTGGCAGTGGAGATCGATTTCGGCGGTTCGATCTCGGCATTGCCCATCTTAAAGCCGTGAGTCAGCATGCCGCGCAGATCGATCAGCATGCAGTTAAACATCGGGAAAAACGGGGAGTAATCAAGATCGTGATAGTGGATCTCGCCGCGCTCGTGGGCGGTGACCACATCGCGCGGCAGCAGATGCTGGCGGGCATAATGCTTAGCCACGATCCCCGCCAGCAGATCGCGCTGGGTCGGGATCACCTTGCTGTCTTTGTTGGCATTTTCATTCAGCAGCGCGGCGTTGCTTTGCTCAACCAGCCCGCGTATTTCGTGGTTCAGCCGGCCGCGCAGCTCCCGGGCAACATCGCGATCGTGGCGATACTCAATATAGCAGCGCGCCAGCTGCGGATAGGCGCCGGCCATCAGACGATCTTCCACCGCTTTCTGGACTTCGGCAATATCAACCCGCTGACGATCGGCCAGTGCCGCACCGATCAGGCTGGCAACGGTGGCGCAGTAATCGCTATCCTCAACCCGCGCTGCCTGAGCGGCCGCGTGAATCGCTGCCTCAATGCGTGCGGGATCAAAAGCTACCACGCAGCCGTCCCGTTTGATGACCTCAGTTACCACCGCTACTCTCCCGTGAAATCTATATATAGGTTCTTGGTGGTATGATAAACGCTATATATAGTGCTTTGATCGTATTTAACCGATATTTTGTTGACCTGAAACAAAGATTACGCTGTGCGGGAGTCTGGTCAGCCATCTGGATGGATTGCTAAAAATATTTCCAGGCTGCCGGAAACCAGGGAGCGATAAACAGGCAAAAATACCCCGCAGCGGATAAATACCTGTACAGGAAGACCGCAACAGTCTGCTTTTACCGTGCAGGTGTGCTGTCGCAGTTGCATTCCTACCCCAGGAATTAATATTATTGCCGGTTGCCGTGGGGCAAAAGTCTCTTTGCCCGATTCAACCAGGAATAACTGCACGATGTCGTCCGTCACCTACAACGAAAATCAGGTCGTCCGCTGGCTGGGGGTACGAACCGTTGCCCGTGCGCGCGATCTGGTCGCCAGCGTGCAGAATATCCAGTGGCAGAACCGGCTTTTGACCGGTGAAGTTGCCGGGCGTGCGGCAGAGCCCTACAGCGTGATGGTGCATTTCAGCCGTCCTCAGGGCAGGCTGCAGGCCAGCGGCGAATGCAGCTGTGCGGTAAAAAATAACTGCCGCCACGTTGCCGCGGTGATGCTGGCGAATCTGCGCCCGCGCCAGGCCGTGAATGACGCGGTGCTGAATACCATCCACGCCGATCCGGTGCCCACCCTGCAGCTGGAATCCCGGGCGAAGTTCATCAGCGGCTACGGCCATTACGGCCACCGGCAGAAACGGCTCGACTTTGCCTCGGTCAGCTTTGATTATGCGGGCGTGCGGGTTGATGCGGGGAGCCGCGCGCAAAGCTTCAGCGATCGCAAAGGTCAGCGCTATCACGTTGACCGCCACATTGAAGAAGAACAAAACTGGCTGACGCAGATCCAGAATGCCGGGCTGCAAACCATTCCGGCGGGGCATATCTATACGCCTGCGCCGCTGCCCCCCGAGATCTTTGCCCCGGAAACACCCGCCGAATGGCGAGATTTTATCAAAAGCGGCCTGCCGGCCCTGCGCAGGCGCGGCTGGAAAATCCGCATGGACAGCGACTTTACCTGGAACGTGACCGAAGTAGACGCTATTGAAGGGCGAGCGGTGCAGGCAGAGGATGGCTGGTTCGATCTGGAGCTGGCGTTGAAAATGGGTCGCCAGCGCGTGCGGCTTGAGCCGCTGCTGGCCGGGCTGTTTGCCCGTGACGGGCGCTGGATGGGCGGCAGCCTGAATCTCATCCCCGATGACGAAAAAATTGAACTGCGCGATGAACGCGACCGGCGTTTACTGTTCCGCGCCGCGCAGCTGAAACCGCTGGTCGGCAACCTGATCGATCTGTTTGACCGCCAGGATCCCCAACCGCTCAGGCTGGCCGCGTGGGACGTGGGCCGTCTGGGGCAAAGCGATCCCCACAGCCGCTGGACCTTTGACAGCGACAGCGCGGTTCACCAGCTGTCTCAGAAGCTGAGCGGTAACCACGGCGTGCAGCCGGTCGCGCCGCCGCGGGGGCTGAAAGCCACGCTGCGCGATTATCAGCTGCAGGGCGTCAGCTGGATGCAGTTCCTGCGGGAGCATCATCTGGCGGGCGTGCTGGCGGATGATATGGGGCTGGGTAAAACCATTCAGACCCTGGCGCATCTGCTGCTGGAAAAAGAAGCGGATCGGCTTGACAGGCCGGCGCTGATCGTCGTCCCGACCACGCTGGTGCATAACTGGTGCTGCGAGGCGGCACGCTTTGCGCCCGACCTGCGCGTGCTGGCGCTGACCGGGCCGCAGCGCAGGGACTTCTTTGAGCAGGTGGCGCAGTACGACGTGGTGATCACCACCTATTCCCTGCTGTGGCGCGATCAGCCGCAGCTGGTGGCCCACGCCTACCATATGCTGATCCTTGATGAGGCGCAGTACGTGAAAAACAGCGCCTCGCGTGCGGCTTCGGTGATCCGCGGGTTGAAGACCCGCCATCGCCTGTGCCTGACCGGCACGCCGCTGGAAAATCACCTCGGCGAGTTGTGGTCGCAGTTTGACTTCCTGCTGCCGGGGTTCCTCGGCAGCGAGCGCGATTTCACGCAGACGTGGCGGATCCCGGTTGAGCGCAACGGAGATAAAGTGCGTCGCGATCTGCTGGCGAAGCGCGTGCGGCCGTTTATGCTGCGCCGCCGCAAGCAGGAAGTGGCGAAAGAATTGCCGCCGAAAAACACCATCGTGCGCAGCGTGCCGCTGGAAGGCGCACAGCGGGAACTGTATGACCAGGTTCGTGCGGCGATGCAGGATCGCGTCCAGCTGGCGGTACAGCAGCAGGGCGCGGGGCGCAGCCACCTGCTGGTGCTGGATGCGCTGCTGAAGCTGCGGCAGATCTGCTGCGATCCGCGGCTGGTGGAGGACGCGCGGGCGGAAAAAGTGAAGCACTCCGCCAAACTGAAGCTGCTGCGCGAAATGCTCAACGATCTGCTGGCGGAAGATCGCCGCATTCTCATCTTCTCGCAGTTCACCTCAATGCTTAGCCTGATCGCGGAAGAGCTGCAGCGCGCGCGCATTGATTTTGTCACGCTGACCGGCAGCACCCGGGATCGCAATGAGCCGGTGCGGCGCTTCCAGCAGGGTGAAGTTCCCGTGTTTCTGATCAGCCTGAAAGCGGGCGGCGTCGGGCTTAACCTGACGGCGGCGGATACGGTGATCCACTACGATCCCTGGTGGAACCCGGCGGCGGAAAATCAGGCTACCGATCGTGCCTATCGCCTCGGCCAGGATAAACCGGTCTTCGTCTATAAGCTGATTGCGGCGGATACGATTGAAGAAAAGGTGGTGGCGTTACAGCAGCATAAAGCGGAACTGGCGGGAGATATCCTGGCGGATGAGCTGAGCGAGCCGGCCAGTTTCAGTCAGGACGATCTGACCCTGCTGTTGACCTGAATTCCCGGAAAGAACAGGCGGGGCGGATCGACGATCCGCCCACACCCTTAGCGACGAATCGCGATCGCTTCGATCTCAATCTTCACATCTTTCGGCAGACGGGCCACTTCCACGCAGGAACGCGCCGGGAAGCTGGCGTTATGCTCGGTAAAGAAGGCTTCGTATGCGGCGTTCACCGTAGTGAAGTCGTTCAGATCTTTCACAAAAACGGTGGTTTTAACAATATCACCGACTTTCAGACCGGCCGCTTCCACGATGGCCCGTACGTTTTCCAGCGACTGACGCGCCTGCGCGGTAATATCATCGGGCACGTTACCGGTTTTCGGATCTACCGGGATCTGGCCTGAAGTGATAATCATGCTGCCGAGATCGACGCCCTGAACATAGGGACCAATCGCTGCCGGGGCGTTTTCAGTACTGATTTCGCGAGACATAGTTTCTCCTGAATGTGTCTGAGGTTTGCGGGGCGACACAGCGCGCCCCAGCGATCTTTACCATATCGGCTCAAGCCTGCAAACAGGAATCAGTCGTTCGCCATAACCACATGGTGCGCAAACTCTTTCTCACAGTATTTGCACTTAAGGTAGAGATTGGCGTGGCGTGCTTTCACCGCGAAGCTGGAATAAACCGGCTCGTTGCGGCTGATGCAGTTGCTGTTCGGGCAGGTCAGTACGCGCTCGATGCGCTCCGGCAGCGTCGGGGAGCTTTTCGCCACCACGTTATAATCATCAATCCGGTTCACCGTGGCGTGCGGGGCGTAGAGCGCCAGCTGGTTGATCTGATCGTCGGTGAGAAAGGTGTTCTCAATTTTGATGATATCTTTGCGCCCCATCTCGCCGGAAGGCAGGTTCAGGCCAATGGTGATACGCTGATCGGTTTCGGTCAGGCGGAACAGGGATAGCAGCTTGAAGCCCACCTGCGCCGGGATATGGTCAATCACCGTGCCGCATTTAATCGCTTCAACCTGTAATTTATTATCGTGCGTCATCGTGTTTCTCCTGATTAGCCAGTTCGCTGTTGAGTACCAGCGCCAGCAGCGCCTGCCGTGCGTAGATACCGTTGCCCGCCTGCTGGAAGTACCAGGCATAAGGCGTGCTGTCGACGTCGGTATCGATCTCATCGATGCGTGGCAGCGGGTGCAGCACTTTCATATTGCCGCGGGCGTGGGCCAGGTCACTGGCGCGCAGAATAAACTGGGCCTTCACGTTTGCATATTCCGACGGATCCAGGCGCTCTTTCTGCACGCGGGTCATATACAGAATGTCCACCTGCGGCACCACTTCTTCAATATTATCGTGGCGGGTCCAGACAATCCCTTTCTCATCCAGCATATCGGTGATGTAGGCCGGCATTGCCAGCGCATCGGGCGCGATAAAGTAAAAACGGTTGCCTTCGAACTTGGCCAGCGCCTGAGTCAGCGAGTGAACGGTGCGGCCATATTTCAAATCGCCGACCATCGCCACGTGCAGGTTGTTCAGTCGCCCCTGCGTTTCCTGCAGGGTGAACAGGTCCAGCAGGGTCTGCGTCGGATGCTGGTTCGCACCGTCGCCGGCGTTCAGGATTGGAACGCCCCCGGAGAACTCAGTCGCCAGGCGTGCGGCTCCCTCCTGCGGATGGCGCATCACAATGGCGTCCACATAGGTGCCAATCACCGAGATGGTATCCGCCAGCGTTTCGCCTTTTTTACCCAGCGAAGTGTTGCTGCCGTCCGCAAAGCCGACCACGGATGCCCCGAGGCGGTGGATCGCCGTTTCAAACGACAGGCGGGTACGGGTAGAGGCTTCAAAGAAGCAGCTGGCAATCACTTTGTGTTTCAGCAGTTCCGGCTGAGGATTCGCCTTCAGGCTGGCGGCGGTGCGCAGCACCAGTTCCAGCTCTTCACGGTTGAGATCGTTAATCGAAATAATATGTTTGTGATATAGCGGATTGGCAATGGTCGCCATGTTCACTCTCCTCTACGCGCGCCGGTACTGAAAAAAGGACAAAAAAAAGCCCCTCAATGAGGGGCTTTTTTCTGATGATCGGTAGTGCAACGGAAGGAAAAACGGCACTGCCCGCCTGTATACAGACGTTGGTGAACGGTGGTGTTGATAGCGTTCTGTGGCATGGTTCCTCCCGGCAAACGGGGGGCATTATACGCATTCGAAACGGCACGGCAAGAGAAAAACGCGCGCCGGGTAATCGTTTGCCTCCCGCCGCGTTGCTACAGTTTCGCCAGCGTCGCTACCATCACCGCTTTGATGGTGTGAAGACGGTTTTCCGCCTGATCGAACACCACGCTGTGTGCGGATTCAAACACTTCATCCGTCACTTCCATGCCGCCGTGCAGATCGTACTGCTCGGCCATCTGCTGGCCCAGCGTGGTTTGATCGTCGTGGAAAGCAGGCAGACAGTGCAGGAATTTCACCTGCGGATTACCGGTCAGCGCCAGCATCTCCGTATTCACCTGATAGCCGCGCAGCAGGGCAATGCGCTCCGCCCAGACCTCTTTTGGCTCGCCCATGGAAACCCAGACGTCGGTATAGATAAAGTCAGCGCCTTTTACGCCCGCCGCGATATCTTCGGTGAGAGTGATTTTCCCACCGGTCTTTTGCGCCGCCGCACGACACTCTTCAACCAGCTTTTCATCCGGCCAGCAGCCTTTCGGTGCCACCAGACGCAGATCCAGGCCAACCAGCGCGGCCGCTTCCAGCATGGTATTACCCATATTGTTGCGCGCGTCGCCGACGTAGGCGAAGGTCATCTGGCTGAAGGCTTTCTCCGGCAGATGTTCCTGCATGGTCAGCAGATCGGCCAGCAGCTGGGTGGGATGGAATTCATTGGTCAGCCCGTTCCAGACCGGCACGCCGGCATGCTCAGCCAGCGACTCCACCAGCGCCTGGCCGTGGCCGCGATACTGAATACCATCATACATCCGCCCCAGCACGCGGGCCGTGTCCTTCATCGACTCTTTATGGCCGATCTGGCTACCGCTCGGGCCAAGATAGGTGACGTTAGCGCCCTGATCGTAAGCGGCAACTTCGAAAGAGCATCGGGTACGGGTCGAGTCTTTTTCGAAGATGAGCGCGATATTCTTGCCTTTCAGGTGCTGAATTTCTTCACCGTTTTTTTTATCGGTCTTGAGCGTTGAGGCCAGAGCGAGTAAGCCGTTGATTTCGGCGGGGGTAAAATCCAGCAGCCTGAGGAAATGACGTTGATACAGATGACTCATAAAGCACTCCAGGTAATCTTTAATGAATTTATATTCAATCTAACCGTATGAATATTCATTTTCAACCCCGGCGTGCAGAAACTTTTGTTTAAAGGTAGTGGCGCAGAGGGCGCTGTGGGAAAATAATCAAACAAGACCCATAAATTAAGGAACGGATCATGGCTAATGAAGCATTTTTGGCAGAGCAGCGTGAAGAAACGCGACTGATTATTGAAGAGCTGCTGGAAGACGGCAGCGATCCTGATGCGCTGTATACGATTGAGCATCATTTTTCCTGTGACAGCTTCGACGCGCTGGAGAAGGCGGCGGTGGAAGCGTTCAAACTGGGCTATGAAGTCACCGAGCCGGAAGAGCTGGAGCTGGAAGACGGCACTACCGTGATGTGCTGCGATATTCTGAGCGAAGGCGCGCTGAATGCGGATCTGATCGACAAGCAGGTTGAACAGCTGGTGGATCTGGTGGCGAAATTCAACGTTGACTACGACGGCTGGGGCACCTACTTCGAAGATCCTGATGCTCAGGACGAAGATGAAGACGGTGAAGATGAGGCTGACGACGAGGAAGATAACGGCGTACGTCACTAATCCCGCATAGTGCACGCCGCAGGCTCTCTGCGGCGTGATGGTTCTTTCCTCTCTGGTCCGAATGATGAATATCGAACATCTCCTTGCCCCCATTCACGGCTTTCTGCTTTGCCGCACCCCGCAGGCGTGGATCGACGAAGCGCGTAAACCGCAAAATCTGGCCCTGCTGTTAACCGATCACCTGGTCTGCGAGCTGAAAGCGGCGCAGACGGCGATGTGGCTGATCCGTAAATACGTGGCGGATAAAGCCAGCGGCGATGCGCTGCTGGCGTGGCTGAAGCCATGGGAAAACTTCGTCCACAATTCGCACAGCGACCTGACGTTTCTTGAGCAGCACCGGGCGCTGTCTAAAACTATCATTACCCGTGAAGAAGCCCCCTACGGCGACGAGCTGGTGGATAAAATGGTGCTGCTGATAAAAGAAGAGCTGCATCATTTTTATCAGGTGCTGGAGATTATGCAGGCGCGGGGCATTCCCTATGCGAAAATTACCGCCAGCCGCTATGCCAGAGGGCTACTGCGTGAAGTGGCCACCTATGAGCCGCAGACGCTGGTGGATAAGCTGATCTGCAGCGCCTACATCGAGGCGCGTTCCTGCGAGCGCTTTGCCAGCCTGGCCCCGTATCTTGACGACGAGCTGTCGGCTTTCTACGTCTCGCTGCT
Organism: Erwinia sp. SLM-02; assembly: GCF_037450285.1. NCBI lineage: Bacteria > Pseudomonadati > Pseudomonadota > Gammaproteobacteria > Enterobacterales > Erwiniaceae > Erwinia > Erwinia sp. SLM-02. The sequence goes on from NZ_JAQISN010000003.1 coordinate 116,808, forward strand.
GCGTTCGGAAGCGCGGCACTATCAGGATTATCTGGCGCTGGCGGAGTTGATCTCAGGGCAGGATATCAGTGCGCGGGTACGGAAGATTGGTGAAACCGAAGCGCGTTTAATTAGCGAGCCGGATAGCGTACTGCGTTTCCATAGCGGGGTGCCGGATTTTTAATTTATCGCTGGTTAGCTGGTTAGCTGGTTAGCTGGTTAGCTGGTTAGCTGGTTAGCCTGGGAGTACGGAGAGCGGCCTCTGCGGCTGCCGGACGGTCCTCGCGCCGCTTCGCGGTGCCTTCGGCTTCGGCTGCGGGCCTGTCGGATCGGCACAGAGCGGGCGTCCTGCCCGCGCTGCGCCTGAGCCCAGCATCCCTGCTGGTCTCTCCGGTCCCACAGCCTGCTCCTCAGCGCTGCGAATTGTCCGTCAGCCGCAGAGGCCGCTCTCCCTTCACATAAGGTGCACGTTTTTCCGGGTAACACAGACTTTATTTGCCGACGGGCTGTTGGTCGGTGTGTCCGTTTTTCCAGGCAACGCAGAAGTTTATCAGCGGACTGGCGGTGGCTTCGGTCGGAGCATCCGCAGCGCTGAACGGAGAGAGGAAGCCAGGATTCGCCCACACGGACGTGGGCGAAAGGCACGGCCTGGGCAGGAAGCCCAGTCTGTGGCGGTCCGACAGGCTGACGAGCGAAGAGAAGGAACCGCGGCGCGGCGCGAGGACCCGCCCGACCGAAGCCACCGCCAGTCAGCGGGCGCGCCGGCGTTCAGGCAACTCAGGCAACTCAGGCAACTCAGGCAACTCAGGCAACTCAGGCAACTCAGGCAACTCAGGCAACTCAGGCAACTCAGGCAAAATCAAAGCGCCTTCAGCATCGTGACTTCGCAATCCACATGCCCGGTATAACCCATCGGGCCATCAATATGCTGGAACCCCAGATGCTCATACAGGCGGATGGCGCGGGTCAGTGATGCGGTGGTTTCCAGATAGCAGCGCTTAAACCCGCGCTCACGTCCATATTCCAGCGCCTGAAGCGCCAGGTTACGCGCCACGCCAAGACCGCGCGCCTCCGCCAGGAAATACATCTTCTGCAATTCGCAGACGTCAGGATCGCCACCCTGCAGCGGAGCCAAACCACCACCGCCAACCACTTTCCCTTCAACCTCCACCACCCAGTAGGCGCTGTTCGTTTCGCTGTAAAGCTCATACAAACGATCCAGATTCGGGTCGGATACCGTGTAGCCTTTATCCGCCGTTAAACCAAATTCAGCAGAAACCGTGCGGATCACCGCAGCAATATGGGGATTATCAGCAAGTGTAATTGGGCGTACTTGCACAGTCAGGGTCGATTGGGTCGCGGTTGTCATAAATCAGGCTCATAGCAGTTCGGCAGCAGGTAGTGTAATAACATTGCTGACGCAATGATGCAATGCACGGCAGAGTGATATCCCCACTGTGCCAGGCTAAATCTGAATGATAACTATTCCATTGTTTGACTATTAGTGCCATGCTTAAATAGCAGGCAGTAATACCGCTTTCACATTCTGAATTATTATTACGCTCTCTTATTTTCAGGAAGAAAATCTAATGGAAAACAATACCTCGCAACCTCAGCGCCATCCGGTGCTGTTTCACGGTCGCTCTGGCGAATATTTCTCAATCTGGTTAGTTAACGCATTATTGACCATGATTACGCTGGGGATATATTCCGCCTGGGCTACCGTGCGCCGTCGTCGCTATTTCTATGGCAATACTGAAATCGCCGGCGATCGCTTTGATTATCATGCCCGGCCGATCAATCTCCTTATTGGTCGCATTATTGTTTTTATTGGTCTGGTGCTGTTCTTTATTATCTCCTCGATTTCCCCGGCCCTGACCCTGATAGCCATGCTGGCCTTCTTTGCCCTCATCCCGTGGATAGTGATCCGCAGCTGGCGCTACAACGCGCTGATGAGCAGCTTCCGCGGCGTGCGTTTTAACTACCACTGCCGTATTGGCCGCGCATACTGGACGATGTACATGGCACCGGTGCTGATGATTCTGGCGCTGCTACTGGTGGTCGGCATGATCGGCGCAGCGGGTGCAACCAGCGGTAACATCAGCACCACGATGACCGTCGGTGTGATTTGCTTCGTGCTGTATCTGGTGGGGCTGGCGGCAATACAGGGGACCGTGGCTGCACTGAACCACGATCTGTATATCAATAATATGGCGTTTGGTCAGCTGCCGTTTAAGGCCGAGCTGAGCAAAAAGACATTTATTAAAATGGTGCTGATCGGCTTCCTGATTATGCTGCCGTTTTTGATTGTGGCGGGTCTGCTGATAGGTTCGTTATTTGCCTCAATCATTTATGCTTCTGCAATGGGCGTCAGCGATCCGGAGATGCTGGGTAATATGATGGCCGGCAACGTGCTGAATATTTTCCTGACCTTCCTGGTCATTCTGTTCGGGGGCTTAGTCTCTTCCGCTTATTTAGTGGTGGCGCAGCGTAATTATGTGTTCGGTCAGACCCGACTGGGCGATAAGCTTCGTCTTAAGTCAACGTTATCCACGGGTGCCTTCCTGGCGCTGACGCTGACCAATACGCTGATCGTTATTTTCACCCTCGGACTGGGGACGCCAATTGCTGAAATCCGTCTGGCGCGCTATCTGGCTAAAAGCACCGAGCTGGAAGGGGATATCTCGCTGGATGAAGTCATGGCCCACCATGACTCGGCCCGTACGGCGGTGGCAGAAGAGGTCGTTTCCGCTTTCGATATTAACGCGGGAATCTGATTTTGCAGCTTAACGGCTATTATCAGTCTCCCGGACGGGCAGCTCGCGAGGCTGCCCGTCTCACATTGCACGAGCGTCATCTGGTGCTGGATTGCCACGAGCAGCGGCAAACTGAATTGCTCAATGCCATCACCGTATCCGATGCGCTGGGGACTATCCCGCTGACGCTGACCTTCGCCGACGGCGGGCGCTTTGTGCCGGAGGACGATGCGGCCTTTCGCCAGTGGTGGCAGCAGCGCCACCGTCCGGGGCTGGTGCATCGTCTGGAGCGGCACCGTCGCGGCGTCGGGCTGACCCTGTTGGCCACGCTGGCCGCTATCGCCCTCTATATCTGGGTGATCCTGCCTGCTGCCAGCACCGCGCTGGCTTCAAATATGCCGGCTTACGTTGAGCGACAGGTGGGGCAGCAAACCCTGCTGCTGTTACGTAGCAGCGGCTTTAGCGACGGCAAACTGACGCCGGAGCAGCAGCAGCGTATGGAACGCCTGTTTCTGGCTGTTATTCCCGGCGAGATGAAGCAGGACGCGGTACCGCTGCGGCTGAAGGTTATGCATTTCGACGGCGGAGCGAATGCTTTTATGCTGGCGGACGGTACGCTGGTGGTGAGTGACGAGCTGGTTCGGATGGCGAAAAGTGACGATGCGCTGGCGGCGGTGATGCTGCATGAGATTGGCCATCATCGTTATCGCCACCCGATGCGGATGCTGGTACGTTCGTCGCTGATATCGCTGAGCTACATGTGGCTGACCGGCGACGTCAGCGGCATTGGTGACACGCTGTTGCAGTCGGCGGCGTTTGTGCATCAGATGCAGTTTTCGCGCGGCATGGAACGGGAAGCGGATGCGTATGCCATTACGCAGATGAAGGCGCAGGGGCGTTCTCTGGCGGCGATGGCGGAGATTTATAGCCAGCTTCAGCAGTCGGGCGAGAAGGAGAGCGGGGGGCTGAGTTTACCTGAATGGATGAGCACTCACCCGGATATGCCGGAGCGGATTAAGGGGATTCGGGCGGCGGAATAGGGTACAGGCTTGCCGTCTGGGATACCGGTGTCTGGCTGGCGGGCTGTGCTCCCGGTCGGGCCGGTCCTCGCGCCGCTTTGCGGTCCCCTCGCTTCGTTCGTCAGCCTGACGGACCGGCACAGACGCGCGTCCTGCGCGGCTGTGCCTTTCGCCTGCGTCCTTGCAGGCGAATCCTGGCTTCCTCTCTGCACTCAGCGCTGCGGATTGCCCGACCGGGAGCACAGCCCGCCCGCTTAGTCGTTCAGGTGCGGACTTCAGGAACGATTATTGCTGCTCTGGCTTTCTCCAGCATCCTTGCAGGCGAATCCTGGCTTCCTCTCTGCACTCAGCGCTGCGGATTGCCCGACCGTGAGCACAGCCCACCCGCTTAGTGACTTCAGAGCCGCTCGTCGGTTGCTTCTGATGCCAACTGAAGTGATGCCTTTTCGCCCTTAAACGGTGTTTTAAAAGCCAGCAGGATGGATGAAGTGGGTCCGTCCCGGCGGCCGGTGGGTAATCCGCAGCGCTGAGGTGCAGGCAGCGGGCCCGGAGGCGACAGCATGGATGCGGGCGCCAGGCCAGGCGCGGGCAGGACGCCCGCTCCTGGCCGGTCCGAAAGGCCGGATGCCGAAGCCGAAGGCACTGTGCAACGCACGGCGCGAGGACCGCCCGCAGGCCGCCGGGATGAGCCCACACTCCCCATACTTACAGCCGCTCCCCTAAAATTACAGCTACGTCCGGGGTCTATGCTCACGCCTTATAGCTAGAGTCACATTCAGCCTTGGAACGGCCCCCCGCAGCCGTAAAACGCCAAAAAAAACCGCCATCAACAGACGGCGGTTTTTAATCTTCAGACTCGCTGAGAAAACTTACAGCGCGGCAATCACGCCCTGCTGCTCAATCAGCTTGATCTTGGCCTGCTCGAAGTCCGCCAGGCGCTCACGCTCCTTGGCGACAACCGCTTCCGGCGCACGGGCAACAAAACCTTCGTTCCCCAGCTTGGCGGTAATCTTCTCCATCTCCACGTCAATCTTGCCCACTTCCTTCGCCAGACGCTCCAGCTCGGCGGTTTTATCCACCAGCTCGGCCATCGGGATCAGCAGCTCGGCACCCTCAACCAGCTTGGTTACCGACACCGGGCCTTTATCTCCGGCAGGCAGCAGCTCCAGCTTATCCAGACGCGCCAGCGTCTTCAGGAAGTTGTGGTTTTCAGTCACGCGGCGGGCCGCCTCATCGCTGGCTCCGCGCAGCAGCACATCCAGCGGCTTGGCCGGGGAGATGTTCATCTCGTTGCGAATATTACGCACCGCGACAATCGCCTGCTTCAGCCACTCGGTATCCGCCATTGCCACGGCATCCACGCGCGCCGCATCGAACTCCGGCATCGGCTGCAGCATGATAGTGTCGTCGCTGATGTTCTTCAGCACCTTCACGCGCTGCCAGATGGTTTCGGTGATAAATGGAATAATCGGATGCGCCAGGCGCAGCAGCGATTCCAGCACCGTCACCAGCGTATTACGCGTGCCGCGCAGCTGGGCTTCGGTGCCGCCGTTCATCACCGGCTTGGCCAGCTCCAGATACCAGTCGCAGAACTGGTTCCAGGTGAACTCGTACAGAATGCCGGCAGCGATATCAAAGCGATAGCTGTCCAGCGCATCGCGGTAGGCTTTCACCGTCTGGTTAAATTCAGCCAGGATCCAGCGGTCCGCCAGCGACAGCTCCAGCTCGCCGCCGTTAAAGCCGCAGTCGTGCTCTTCGGTGTTCATCAGCACAAAGCGGCTGGCGTTCCACAGCTTGTTACAGAAGTTGCGGTAGCCTTCCAGGCGCTTCATATCCCAGTTGATGTCGCGACCGGTTGAGGCCAGCGCCGCCAGGGTAAAGCGCAGGGCGTCGGTGCCGTGCGGTTCAATACCGTTCGGGAACTGCTTCTCGGTACGCTTGCGGATTTTCTCCGCCAGCTGCGGCTGCATCATATTGCCGGTGCGTTTTTCCAGCAGATCTTCCAGCGAAATACCGTCAACCATATCCAGCGGATCGATAACGTTACCCTTCGACTTGGACATCTTCTGCCCTTCATCGTCGCGGATCAGGCCGGTCATATACACGGTCTTGAACGGAACCTGCGGCTTGCCGTCTTCGTCCTTGATGAAGTGCATGGTCAGCATGATCATGCGCGCAATCCAGAAGAAGATAATGTCGAAGCCGCTGACCAGCACGCTGGTTGGGTGGAAAGTGCGCAGCGCTTCGGTATTCTCCGGCCAGCCGAGGGTGGAGAAGGTCCACAGCCCGGAAGAGAACCAGGTATCCAGCACGTCTTCGTCCTGGGTCAGCACCACGTCGTCGGCGATATTGTTTTCCGCACGCACTTCGGCTTCGGTACGCGCCACGTAGACGTTGCCTTCTGCATCGTACCAGGCCGGGATGCGGTGGCCCCACCACAGCTGACGCGAGATGCACCAGTCCTGGATATCACGCATCCATGAGAAGTACATGTTTTCATACTGCTTAGGCACGAACTGGATGTCGCCGTTTTCTACCGCTTCCACCGCAACTTTCGCCAGCGGTGCGGTACGCACGTACCACTGATCGGTCAGCATCGGTTCAATTACCACGCCGCCGCGATCGCCGTAAGGGACGGTCAGATCGTGCGGTTTGATTTCGTCCAGCAGGCCCAGTTCGTCCATCGCGGCCACAATGGCTTTACGCGCGGCAAAGCGCTCCAGCTTCTGGAACGCCAGCGGAATCTCGGTCCCGTGGTCGTCGCACTCTTCACCGTTGGTATCAAACACCTGAGCGGATTCGCGGATATCACCGTCGAAGGTCAGGATGTTGATCATCGGCAACTTGTGGCGGCGGCCCACTTCGTAGTCGTTGAAGTCGTGCGCCGGGGTGATCTTCACGCAGCCGGTGCCTTTTTCCATATCGGCGTGCTCGTCGCCAACGATCGGAATACGGCGGTTAACCAGCGGCAGCACGAGGAACTTGCCGATCAGATCTTTATAGCGCGGATCTTCCGGGTTTACGGCCACGCCGGTATCACCGAGCACGGTTTCCGGACGGGTGGTGGCAACGACCAGGTAGTCTTTACCGTCGGCGGTTTTCACGCCGTCGGCCAGCGGGTAGCGCAGGTGCCACATCGATCCTTTGGATTCGCGGTTCTCCACTTCCAGATCGGAAATGGCGGTGCGCAGTTTAGGATCCCAGTTAACCAGGCGCTTGCCGCGATAGATCAGGTTCTCTTTGTGCAGGCGAACGAACACCTCTTTCACCGCGTTGGACAGGCCTTCATCCATGGTGAAGCGCTCGCGCTCCCAGTCAACCGAGTTGCCTAGGCGGCGCATCTGGCGGGTGATGGTGCCGCCGGACTCTTCCTTCCACTGCCAGATTTTTTCGATAAACGCGTCGCGGCCGTAATCCTGACGGGTTTTGCCTTCTTCGGCTGCGATTTTGCGCTCAACCACCATCTGGGTGGCGATACCGGCATGGTCGGTCCCCGCCTGCCACAGGGTGTTTTTCCCCTGCATACGCTGGTAGCGGATCATGGTGTCCATAATGGTCTGCTGGAAGGCGTGACCCATATGCAAGCTACCGGTGACGTTCGGCGGCGGGATCATGATGCAGAAGCTTTCCTGGCTGGTGTCGCCATTCGGTTTGAAGTAGCCCTGCTTTTCCCAGTGCTCGTAAAGCGGCTGCTCGATATCTTGCGGGTTATATGTCTTTTCCATGTTCTGCTATGTCGTTGGTGGCAAGGGCGGCGTTGCCGTATTCAAGTGGAATCCAACGCTGCGATACACTTTGTAGCGATCGCGCGCCAGCTGTTTCAAAGATTCTTCATAGGGTACGAAGTCTATCACTTCATAGAAAGCGGTGGCAAAATCTGCAAACTGCGGCAGCAGGCTGATCAGCAGATCGCGCGGCGCATTGCCGCGACGCTGCGGCCAGGCCAGCTCGACCGGCGCGCCGTATTTCGGGCCTTCACCGGCCAGATTATGCGGCACAAAGGCGCTGGCAGGTCGCTGCCACAGCGCTTCATCCAGCCGGATGGCCTGCGCTTCGTCTTCACAGGCTATCAGCACGCGTTTGCCGTCACGCCAGCGGGCCTCCGCCAGATCGCAGACCAGCGCTTCCTGCGCGCTCAGCCCGCCGACCGGCGTATCGGTTTCCAGCAGATAGAACGTTGCGTTTTTCATGCATCTGGCCTGGTTGGAGAAAAAACAGCAACGGCGGATCGGAGTCCGCCATTGCAGGGTTATATTATCAGCAGCGGGCGAAGGGTGCATCCGCCCGGGCGGGAAGCGGTCTGGCCTCCCGCCCGATGCTGTTAATCGTCGCCGTTCAGACCGGCGCGGTTAAGCAGGAACTGAGAAAGCAGCGCAACGGGACGACCGGTTGCCCCTTTCGCTTTACCGGAGCGCCAGGCGGTACCGGCAACGTCAAGGTGCGCCCAGTTGTACTTACGGGCAAAGCGCGCCAGGAAGCAGGCGGCGGTAATCGCTCCGCCGGGACGGCCACCAATGTTTGCCATATCGGCAAAGTTGGAGTCCAGCTGCTCCTGATACTCGTCGGCCATCGGCAGACGCCACGCGCGGTCACCGGCCTGTTCAGACGCGCCGATCAGCTCGTGCGCCAGCGGGTTGTGGTTCGACAGCAGGCCGCTGATATGGTGGCCCAGCGCGATCACGCAGGCCCCGGTCAGCGTGGCCACGTCAATCACCACTTCCGGCTCAAAGCGCTCAACGTAGGTCAGCGCGTCGCACAGCACCAGGCGGCCTTCGGCATCGGTATTCAGCACTTCTACCGTCTGGCCGGACATGGTGGTCAGCACGTCGCCCGGACGATAGGCGCGGCCACCGGGCATGTTTTCACAGCCCGCCAGCACGCCCACCACGTTCAGCGGCAGATTCAGTTCGGCGACCATGCGCATCACGCCGTACACCGACGCCGCGCCGCACATATCGTACTTCATTTCGTCCATCGCTTCGCCCGGCTTCAGCGAGATGCCGCCGGTATCGAAGGTGACGCCTTTACCGACCAGCACAATCGGGCGCGCTTCCGCATCCGGGTTGCCTTTGTACTCAATCACCGACATCAGGGATTCATTCTGCGAACCGGCACCGACGGCAAGATAGGCGTTCATCCCCAGCTCTTTCATCTGCTGTTCGCCGATGACGCGGGTGGTGATGTTTTTGCTGTAGGCGTCGGCCAGCTGACGCGCCTGTGAAGCCAGGTAGGCGGCATTACAGATATTCGGTGGCATATTGCCGAGGTCTTTCGCTGCCTTCACGCCGGCGGCAACCGCCAGACCGTGCTGGATAGCGCGTTCACCGCTGGTCAGCTCGCGGCGGGTTGGCACATTGAACACCAGCTTGCGCAGCGGGCGGCGTGGCTCAACCTTGTTGCTTTTCAGCTGATCGAAGCTGTAAAGCGTCTCTTTCGAGGTTTCAACCGCCTGGCGTACTTTCCAGTAGGTGTTACGTCCTTTAACGTGCAGCTCGGTGAGGAAGCAAACGGCTTCCATCGAACCGGTGTCGTTCAGGGTATTGATGGTTTTCTGAATGACCTGCTTGTACTGGCGCTCGTCCAGCTCTCGCTCTTTGCCGCAGCCAATCAGCAAAATACGCTCAGAGAGAATGTTTGGCACATGGTGCAGCAGCAACGTCTGCCCCACTTTCCCTTCCAGTTCACCACGGCGCAACAGGGCGCTGATGTAGCCATCGCTGATTTTATCCAGCTGTTCAGCAATCGGTGACAGCCGGCGCGGTTCGAATACGCCCACCACAATACAGGCACTGCGCTGTTTTTCCGGGCTACCGCTTTTTACACTGAACTCCATGCACTCTCCTGAATCTTAAAGACAACGGCGCTTGCTGCGGCTAGTATATGTCGCTTCCGTAACGAAAAGTGCCGTTGCGTAAACGTCGTTTAGTCACGAACGTCAGATTGAGTTTCGGTGATAATTTTATGTTTTTTCATCACCAGAACGCGATTTATTGCCATACTATTTTAGCTATGACATGGCCATTGATGAGAAAAAATGGCGTATAAGCGATGAAACTAGCGATTTTCCTGCAAAAAGACAAGTTTTCACAGGCGTATTCAGCGTGATCATCATTAGATATCTGGTTCGGGAAATGCTTAAAAGCCAGCTGGCTATCCTGTTCATCCTGCTGCTGATCTTCTTTTGCCAGAAGTTAGTCAGGATTTTAGGAGCCGCGGTTGATGGCGAAATTCCAACAAACTTAGTACTGACATTATTGGGCCTTGGCGTGCCGGAAATGGCACAACTTATCCTGCCACTGAGCCTGTTTTTAGCCATTTTGATGACGCTTGGTCGGTTATACACCGAGAGTGAAATCACCGTGATGCACGCCTGCGGTTTGGGCAAAAACGTGCTGGTTAAAGCGGCGATGGTGCTGATGCTGTTTACTGCGCTGCTGGCGGCGGTGAACGTCGGCTGGCTTGGCCCCTGGTCATCGCGCCATCAGAGCGAAGTGATGCAGAACGCCAAGGCTAACCCCGGCGCGGCAGCGCTGGCCGCGGGCCAGTTCCAGCAGTCCTCGGACGGCCAGTCGGTGCTGTTTATTGAAAACGTGAAGGGCAACCGCTTTGACAGCGTTTTCCTCGCGCAGCTGCGGCCGAAAGGCAACGCCCGCCCGTCCGTGGTGGTGGCCGACCACGGCCATATGAATCAGCGCGCCGACGGCTCCCAGGTAGTGACGCTGGATAACGGTACCCGCTTTGAGGGCACCGCGATGCTGCGTGATTTCCGCATCACCGATTTCAAAAACTATCAGGCCATCGTCGGGCATCAGACCGTCACGCTGGATCCGAACGATTCTGAACAGGCGTCGCTTTTAGCCCTCTGGCAGTCGGATAAAGCTGATTTCCGCAGCGAGCTGCACTGGCGTCTGACGTTGATCTTCTCGGTGCTGGTGATGGCGCTGATGGTGGTGCCGCTCAGCGTGGTCAACCCGCGTCAGGGGCGCGTGCTGTCGATGCTGCCTGCGATGCTGCTGTATCTGGTGTTCTTCCTGCTGCAAAGCTCCCTGCGCTCCAGCGGCGGCAAGGGCCGCATCGATCCGGCCGTCTGGATGTGGGCGGTTAACCTTGGCTATCTGGGGTTAGCGGTGCTGCTGAATATGTGGGATACGGTGCCGATGCGTCGTCTGCGCGCGCGGTTTAACAAAAGAGGCACAGTCTGATGTTTGGCGTTCTTGACCGCTATATCGGTAAAACGATATTCAACACCATCATGGCGACGCTGTTTATGCTGGTGTCGCTCTCCGGCATCATCAAATTTGTCGATCAGCTGCGCAAAACCGGGCAGGGCGAATACACCGCCGCCGGCGCCTGGCTGTATACCGTGCTGAGCGTGCCAAAAGATATCGAGATCTTCTTCCCGATGGCGGCGCTGCTCGGCGCGCTGCTGGGCCTTGGTACGCTGGCACAGCGCAGCGAGCTGGTGGTGATGCAGGCCTCCGGCTTTACCCGCCTGCAGATTGCCGCTTCGGTGATGAAAACGGCGATCCCGCTGGTGCTGCTGACCATGGCGATCGGCGAGTTTGTCGCTCCGCAGGGTGAGCAGATGGCGCGTAACTACCGCGCTCAGCAGCTGGTGGGCGGCTCGCTGCTCTCCACGCAGGGCGGGCTGTGGGCGAAAGACGGCGATAACTTTATCTTTATCGAACGTATTCGCGATGACAACCAGCTGGCCGGGATCAGTATTTACAGCTTTAACCACGATCGCCGCCTGCAGTCGGTGCGCTATGCGGCTTCGGCCAAATACAACGCCGAGAAAAAGGTGTGGGAACTGGCGCAGGTTGACCAGTCTGACCTGACCGATCCTGAACAGGTGAAGGGCAGCCAGACGCTGGGCGGCGAGTGGAAAACCTCGCTGACGCCGGACAAGCTGGGCGTGGTGGCGCTGGATCCGGAGGCGCTGTCGATTCGCGGGCTGTATAATTACACCAAATATCTTGAGCAGAGCGGGCAGACGCCCGGCCGCTACCAGCTGAATATGTGGAGCAAAATCTTCCAGCCGCTGTCGGTGGCGGTGATGATGCTGATGGCGCTGTCGTTTATCTTTGGCCCGCTGCGCAGCGTGTCGATGGGCTTCCGCGTGGTGGTGGGGATCAGCTTCGGCTTCCTGTTCTACGTGCTGGACCAGATTTTTGGCCCGTTAAGCCTGGTTTACCATATTCCGCCGCTGCTGGGCGCGCTGCTGCCGAGTGCGGCGTTCTTCGCCCTCAGCGTGTTCCTGCTGCTGAAGCGGCGGTAGCGCTGGCGTAGATATTGCGTGATAAAGAAGGGCCGGTATATCCGGCCCTTTTCGTTTATTGACTGCTCTAGTTCCAGCTTCCGGCCTCAGCTCCTGCCCCGGCTAACTCTGCCGCAACGGCTGATTATGGCGGCGAACGTCCGCGCTGGATCCAGTCTCAGCCCTGCTATTTCTGCCGAATCTGCTGATTAATCGCCGCAATCATCCGCTCCAGGTTGTGCATTGCCCGCACGCCGTCTTCAATGGTCGGCGCCTGGCTGCTTTCGCCCTTCATCCCGCGGAACACATCGCGCAGCAGCGCGTGGTAGCCCTTATGATCCTCATTCGCGGCGGCGGTAAAGTTCGGCGTCCAGCACAGGGTATCGCTGGCGTTATCCAGCCGCGCCAGCTCATCCTCGGCCTTGAACGGCGGGTCGCGATGCCAGGCCACGTTAATTACATTATTCACCTCAATGCGCTGGTGGTTGCCCATCACGGTGATGCTTTCCATCGGCGTGCCGCGCGACTGCACGGTGCCCATTACCAGCGTACCGATCGCGCCGTTGGCAAAGGCCATATTCAGATGCGCCAGCAGGTGGCCGGGGCGATGCTCCAGCGCCCTGGCCTGCAGGTCGACGATTTCCGCACCGACCAGCCACGGCATCAGATCCATATAATGCACGCAGTGATGCAGGTAGAAGCTGGTGTAGTCCACCGCCCCGCTGAAGTAGCCCGGCGCGGTCATATAGTTACCCTGGAAGCCGAGCACATCGCCGAAGTCGCCGCTGCGCAGCACGTTTCCGGCGATCTTGTTGCCGGTGGAGTAGCGTTTCATAAAGCCGACGTAAGCCGCCACGCCGGTGCTGCGCGAGGCGGCGGCAATCGCCTGCGCCCCCTCGGTGCTGCCGCCCGGCGGCTTCTCAATAAACACCGGCAGCCCGCGCTTCAGCGCCGCAATGGCAAACTCCTCGTGCTGCTGCGGCCCCACCGCCATGCCGATGGCATCCAGCCCCGGGTGCGCCAGCAGCTGTTGAAAATCGCTGTACACCGCCGAGACGCCGTAGTGCCGGGCCACGTCCTGCGCGGCCTGCGGATTCAGGTCGCAGACCGCGCCGAGGGTCACGTTGTTGGGTGCCAGCTGCGGCAGCAGCATCTGCGTTGCGTGTCGGCCGCAGCCGACCCAGCCAATGGTTAAACTCATCCGGCCACTCCTGCAAAGGTTAAAGAGGATTTTACCAGCGCCAGCCCGGCGCGTAATTTTTCTGATTCATCTTCATGCGGTGCGCGCCAGTGGGCGATCGGCAGACCCACCCGCCAGTCGTCGCGGCGGAACGGCTCCAGCGACACCGGGCCGCGATAGTCGACGTCGTGCAGGGCGCGCATCACCTCGGCCCAGTTGACGTGGCCGGTGCCGGGGAAACCGCGATGGTTTTCATTGGCCTGGAAGTGAACGATGCGTGAACCGGCGGCGCGAATGGCGCCCGGCAGGCTGCTCTCTTCCATATTCATATGGAAGGTATCCAGCAGCAGCCCCAGCGCCGGATGGTCAACGGCATCCACCACCTCAATCCCCTGCGCCACGGAGCAGACGATATCGGTTTCAAAGCGGTTCAGCGGCTCCAGCGCCAGCGCCACGCCGCCGTCGGCGGCCTGCGGGGAAACCTGACGCAGGGCGCTGACGGTGGCCTCAAGACGGCGGGCAATCTGCGCATCGTCCGCCGGCGTGGGCGCGCGCCCGGCAAACACCAGCGGTTCACCGTACAGCGGGCCGCCAACGATAGTGGCTCCCAGCTGCGCGGCGCTGTCGATGCAGTAGCGCAGGTAGTCGATACCGCCCTGGCGCGCGGCGGGGTTTTCACTGGCGATGCTGCGCTGCATATTGACCCTGGCCGCCAGTACCACGCCCAGCCCGCTGTCGGCCAGCGCCTGGCGCACTTCGTGCAGATTGAGCTGGTCTTCCGGTTCGGGAACCAGCAGCTCAATAAAATCGAAGCCCAGCTCGCGGATATGGCTGAACAGCGACAGATCCTTGCTTAAAAACGGACGAACAAACTGCATTGAAATAATGCCAACCGGGTTATTCATTACATCCTCCTGCACCGTCAGCCTTTGACGGCGCCTTGTGTCATGCCACTGATTAAACGTTTTTGTACGATAAGGAACAGGACGGTCGCGGGCAGGGCGCCGATAATGCCGCCCGCGCTGAGCAGTCCCCATTCGATCTGGTATTCGCCGATCAGCTTCTGAATGGCGACGGTAATGGTTTTGACGTTGCGCCCGCCGAGGGTCAGGGCGTAGAGATACTCGTTCCAGGCGGTGATAAAGATGTAGATGCCGGTGGCGATCACGCCCGGCGTGCAGAGCGGCAGCACCACTTTCCACATCGCCTGCAGGCGGCTGCAGCCGTCGGTCATCGCCGCTTCATCCACCGATTTGGGAATGCCGTTGATGTAGCTGGTCATCATCCAGATAGAGAACGGAATGGCGACGGTGGAGTTGGCGATAATCAGCCCCAGATGCGAGTCCAGCAGGCCGAGCTGCTTCATCAGCACGAACAGCGGCAGGATCAGCAGCACCACCGGGAACATATTGATCACCAGGAACTGCATCAGCAGCACCCGCTTGCCGCGAAAGTTAAAGCGCGAGAAGGCATACGCCGCCGGGATACTCAGCAGCAGGCCGAGCACCACGGTGCCGCCCGCCACGATGGCGCTGTGCATCATGTTTTCCAGAAAACCAACGCGGGCAAACAGGTTGGTGAAGTTTTCGAACGTCGGATGGCTGATGCCCGGCCCGGTGGTGAACAGCCGCTCTTTCGGCGTGATGGCGGTGAAAAACATCCAGATGTAGGGGCCAAGCGTGAACGCGAGGATCGCCAGCATCGGCAGATGTATCGTCAGCAGGCGCTTCGGCAGGGATTTGTTAATCACCATTATGCAACCCTCCGCATGGTGCGGCGCAGGTAGATCACCACCAGAACCAGCAGCATCAGGGTGAAGCTCACCGCCAGCGCGGAGCCGTAGCCGAAGTCCAGGTTGGTGCGCGCTTTGATAAACGAGTAGAGCGGCAGGGTATAGGTGGCATAGCCGGGGCCGCCGCCGGTCATCACGAAGATCACATCGATCGAGTTGGCGACCCAGATAATGCGCAGCAGCACGGCGGTCAGCAGCACGCCGGAGATCCCCGGCAGCGTAATGTGCCAGAACTGCTTCCAGCGCCCGGCCCCGTCCAGGGAGGCGGCTTCATAATAGCTTTGCGGGATCGACTGCAGCGCGGCGAGGATCATCACCGTAAAGAACGGGAAGCCCTGCCAGGTCAGCGTCAGGATCACCGCATACAGCGCGGTATCCGGGTTTGACAGCCAGCCGATCGAGGTGGTGATCAGCTTCATGCGCAGCAGGAAGTCGTTCAGCACGCCGTAGTTCGGATCGTAGATCCACGCCCACATCAGCGCGATCACCACGCTGGGCAGCGCCCACGGAATGATGATCAGCGCGCGGGCCAGCGGCCGCCAGAAAAACTGCTGGTTAAGCAGCAGCGCGGTGACCAGCCCCAGCAGCAGCTGGGCGGGAATGGTCACGCCGATCCAGATCGCCGTGTGTTTCAGCGAGGTCCAGAACACCTCGTCGGCAAACATCTTATACCAGTTATTCAGCCCGCTGAAGGTAAAGGCTTTCGGCTTCCACAGCACGTAGTCATGAAAGCTCATCCACGTGGCCTGCACCATCGGCAGGAAGACAATCGCCAGCGTCACCAGCACCGCCGGAGAGAGCAGCGCATAGGGCAGCACGCGCCTGGCCAGCCCGGTACGACGCAGCCGGGGCGGGGCGAGAGAATTTTCCATCACCATAATCACACCTCAAAGTGGCGGTTCGGCCGGCGCTATTGCTGGCTGAACAGGGATTCGATTTTGCTGTTCATCTGCTCAACGGTGATCTGCCCCAGCAGCGCCTGCTGCATGTTGACCGGCCAGACGGTGTTGATGAAGTCAGAGAGCTGCGGCGTATTGGGGTAGTCGTGGGCGTCCGGCAGCGAGTTGACGGTGGCGTCGATAAAGCGCTGCGGATGGGTTTTCCACGTTTTGGTGTCGCTTTTGGTCACCGGCAGCTGCCCGGTAGCGCGGTTAAACTGCGCGTTGTTCTCGTGGCTGGAGAGGAAGGCGATCCACTTCCACGTGGCCTCTTTATCGGCGGCGGTGGTGAAGATGGCGTTCGATTCCACGGCGATCGGCGCCCAGCGCTTTTCATTGCACGCCGGTAGCGGCACGGCGGAAACCTTATCGCCCAGCACCGCCACCAGATCGTTAGCCGAGCCGATATGGTGGATGGTCATCGCGGTTTTACCCGCTTTAAACGCGCCGATCACGTCCTTGAAGCCGTCGGTGGTGGCGGAAGGGGGGAACTCACCGGCTTTGTAGGCATCGACGATGCGCTGGCTGGCCTGCAGCACGGCCGGTTTGGTCAGCCCGCCCTTGCTGAATTCGCCGCCTGCCGGCATCACCAGCGGTGCCCACATATCCTGGCCGCCGACGCCGCCGCGGAATCCGAAGCCGTAAATATCGGTTTTGCCGTCGCCGTTGGTGTCCTGAGTTAATTTCTTAATATCGGCATAAAACTCATCGCAGGTCTTTGGCGGCGTCAGTCCGGCCTTTTCGAAATAGTCGGTGCGGTAATAGAGGTAGGAAACGATATATTGCACCGGCAGGTAATACTGTTTATCCATGCCGCCGCGGGCAATATCCACCGTATTTTCCAGCAGGTCGCTTTTGCCGGACCACTTACTGATGTAATCATCCAGCGGCTCCAGCACTTCCATCTCCTGCAGGCGCGGCAGGGCGAAGCTTTTCACCATCGCGGCATCCGGCGCGTTGCCGCCCACCAGCGACGTATAGAGATTATCGTAATAGCTGTTCCACGGAATATTCTCCGCGTCGATCTTAATTCCCGGGTTGGCTTTTTCGAATTTGGTAATTAAATCCGACATGGTGTTGTCGGCATTATCCAGGTGATACCAGTAGTGGACGGTGGCGGCCTGGCCGGCGGTAGCCGACAGGCAAAGGGTGGCCGCTAACGTCAGCGATGACATTACTCGTTTCATTTCTTGTGCTCCTGATTATTTTATAAGTTTGCAGGATAGCTGTAGGGTTCAGTCGCGATTCAGCGCGTCAGGTGATGCCAGGCATGGGCCGCCTCCTTGTGTGCCGTCACTGCCGCGGGCAGGCGCAGGGTCATCTGCATAAAACCGTGGACCACGCCGGGGACGATGC
The DNA here is from genome assembly GCF_037450285.1 of Erwinia sp. SLM-02. Classification (NCBI taxonomy): domain Bacteria; kingdom Pseudomonadati; phylum Pseudomonadota; class Gammaproteobacteria; order Enterobacterales; family Erwiniaceae; genus Erwinia; species Erwinia sp. SLM-02. The sequence goes on from NZ_JAQISN010000003.1 coordinate 134,085, forward strand.
TCAGGCGATCGTCGCGCCCCAGCGCGTGCAGGCGGGCGGCGAACAGCTCGCTGTCGCTGCACAGCGGATCGATTTCTGCCGCATTCAGCCACAGCGGCGGCAGCGCCTTCAGCGCCGCATCGCTGGCGTGCAGCGGGGCAATCAGCGGCTGCTGGCGCGCCACCGTATCCGGCTGATACCAGTGCCAGTAGCGCTGCATTTTTTCGCGGGTCAGCCCCGGGCCGCCGGCGAACTGTTGATAGGAGGCGGTAGTAAAATCCGCGCCGTACACGCCGTAAAACAGCAGGCCGCAGCAGGGGCGAACGGCGTCTTCCGGCAGGGAGAGCATCAGCGCCACGGCCAGATTGGCCCCGGCGCTGTCACCGGCCAGCCCCAGGCGCTGGCGGTCCAGATGCGGAAACAGCGCGCCGCTGCTGAGCTGCTGCCACAGGCGCTGCGTGTCCTCCAGCCCGGCGGGATAGGGATGTTCCGGGGCCAGGCGGTAATCAAACAGAATGACCGGCACGCCGCTTTCGGCGGCCAGTACCCGTGCACTGCGCTGGTGGCTGGCGGCGCTGCAAAACGCCCAGCCGCCGCCGTGAACGTAGACGATCGCCCCCGGCCCGGCGTTCTCCGGGGTGTACAGCGTACCGGTTATTGTCGGCTGCCCGGTTTCTGCCAGCGTAAACGGCGTCACCTGCGCCATCGGCGGCAGCTGCTGGTTCCAGCGCCGGTTGCCGCGCTCCGCCTGCGCCCGCCCCTCAGCGGGGGAGAGCGTGGTCGGGTCCGGCAGCCCGGCATCTTCCTGCTGGAGTTCACGCAGCAGCGCGGCCATTTCCGCCGAAGGCACTCCGTTCAGGCTCACAGCAGTTTCCCCGCGTCCGGCTGGGTCAGGTCCGGCCCGAAATCTACGGCGGTGCGGATATGGTGCGACAGGCAGGCGACCAGCGCCGCGCTGTCTCCGCCGTCGATGGCGTCGATCAGCAGGTGGTGGCGCTCGGCGCTGTCCAGCAGCCGCGAGGTATCGCCGCCGCCGCAGTGCAAAATTTTATACCGGTGGTTGTGCACCAGGCAGCGCTTGAGGATCGGCTCCACGTTGGGCAGCTGCGCGCAGCTGTAAAGCCGCAGGTGGAATGCGCGGTCGTAGCAGGAGAGCAGGTACTCATCCCCGGCGCGGGCGGCGGCGATCATCGCCTCGATATCCTTCAGTAGCAGGGTGCGCAGCTGAGCGCGGGCGTCCGCCGTCAGTTCCAGCACGCGCGATACGGCGCGGCACTCAATATCGTGGCGGATGTGGATCATTTCTATCGCTTCCTGTTCGGTGCAGGGCGAGATTTGGGTTCCCCGGTGTGGCTGACGATGAACCAGACCTTCCTGCTGGAGCGCCAGCAGCGCCTCGCGCACCGTGCTCTGGCTGTAGCCAAAGCGCTGCGCCAGATCCAGCTCCAGCACCACCGACATCGGCGGCAGGATGCCGAGCACGATCTGCTGCTGCAACAGCTCGAACAGCGCGCTGCTGCGGCGGCCGATATCGCTGATTTTTCCAGGAAGTGTGCTCAGGTTAAAAGTTTCAATCGCCATTTTTTATTAACACTTGTTTAACGTTATCGATAACGATATTTATACTTACGAGCAAAAAACATGCAATGTACGGTTCTGAAAATGTGATCGACCCGGAAAAATAAAAATCGGGAGATGACTTACCTTCACTCTGCATGGTCGTCTGGAAGTCTGCGGTATCCCGGCCATGACCTGGAACGATGAGGCAACAACCATGGCAGTGATTTCACTGGAAAAAATTACCAAGCGTTACGAGCATATTCAGGCCATTCACGGTATCGATCTGCATATCGAAGACGGTGAGTTCGTCGCCTTTGTTGGCCCGTCCGGCTGCGGCAAAAGCACCCTGCTGCGGATGATCGCCGGGCTGGAGGAGATCTCCGGCGGCCTGCTGCGCATCGGCGATGAGGTGGTGAACCACCTGGAGCCGAGCGAAAGGGAGATTGCGATGGTGTTCCAGGACTACGCGCTCTATCCGCATATGACCATCGCGGAGAACATCGCTTTTGGCCTGAAAATGAAAAATAACGATCGCGAAGATACCCGCCAGCGGGTGGAAGAGATCGCCAAAATGCTGCAGCTGAGCCATCTGCTGGCGCGTAAACCCGGCCAGCTCTCCGGCGGTCAGCGTCAGCGTGTGGCGATGGGCAGGGCGATTATCCGCCGCCCGCGCGCCTTCCTGTTCGATGAACCGCTTTCCAACCTGGACGCCAAGCTGCGTGTGGATATGCGCATTCAGATCAAGCGCCTGCACGCGCTGCTGAAAACCACCACCATCTACGTGACCCACGATCAGGTGGAGGCGATGACGCTGGCGGACCGGGTGGTGATCCTGCGCGAGGGGCGCATCGAACAGGTGGGCACGCCGATGGAGGTGTATAACCACCCGGTGAACAAGTTTGTCGCCGAGTTTATCGGATCGCCGCAGATGAACATGCTGGAAGTGGAAGTGCAGCAGCTGACCGGCGGGCCGGTGCTGAAGTTTGGCCGCTGCGAGATCCCGCTGCGCTCGGTTGAGGCGGAGCACGGCACCCGGCTGCTGATGGGCATTCGCCCGGAACACCTGGAGCCGCCGCGCTTTGGCGTGCGCAGCGAGCGCATTCCGCTGCCGGCGCTGGCCGATGTGATTGAGCCGCTGGGTTCCGATACGCTGGCGCTGTGCCGCGTGGAGGAGCAGGAGCTGACCGCGCGCCTGACGCCGGGGCGCGTCAGCCAGCCGGGGGATTTCGTCGAGCTGTCCATCGACCCCGCGCAGATCCACCTGTTTGACGATAACGGGGCGCTGGTGCCGTTTACCCACCTGGACGGTGGGCTGCACACCCCGTTCCTCTACAGCGCCGAGTACAGCCAGCAGCAGATCGCCCGGCACAGCTAAATGGCACGGTCTAAATCAGCATCGGGATCAGCGACAGCAGATAGAGCAGCAGGCCGATCGCGCCGCCGACCAGCGTGCCGTTGATGCGGATGCGCTGTAAATCGCGGCCGATATTCAGCTCCACCTGGTGCGACATATCCGCCGCGTCCCAGCTTTTGACCGTGTCGCTGATATGGCGGCTGAGGAAGTCGGAGAACTCCGGTGCCACGCCCGCTGCCGCCTCTTCCAGATGCTGGTTCAGCGAGCTGCGCAGAGTGGCATCCTGCATAAGCGTGTCGCCGAACCACTGCCCGGCGGCGCTGACCTTCTCGTGCAGGCGGGAGTCCTCGCGGCTGAGATCCTCCTTCAGCCAGCCGCGCAGGTCGCCCCACAGCTGGGCGATATAGCCGTTCAGCGCCTCGTCCTCTTTCAGATAGCGCTTCACCTCTTCGGCCTTCTGCGCCATTTCCGGATCGGTTTTCAGCCGCACGATCAGCCGCTGTACCGCGCGGTTAAAGCCCTGTCGCAGGGCGTGGGTGGGATCGTTTTCTATCTCGCTGAGAATCGACTGCACCGCGCTGGCCGCCAGATCGGCACTCTTTTCCCCCAGCCATTCGCTGGGCAGCATTTTTTCCTTCAGCGGGTGCTCGCGCTTCAGCCAGCGCACCACCTGCAGGGCGATAAACTCGTGGGTGCCGGGGCGGTTAATTAGCTGCAGCACCTGGGCGAGGGCGTCATCCAGCAGCTGCTGGTGGCGGTTATTTTTGGTCAGGCTTTCCAGGATCAGCGCCGACGACTGGCTGAGATCCACCTTGTCGATCGCCTTGTGGATCGCCTGGCGCATAAACTGCTGGATGCGCCGGTCGTCGGCCAGGTCGAGAAAGCCGCGCACCAGCTTCAGCAGATAGCCGCTGAGCCGCGCGGCGTTCTCCGCTTTGCTCAGCCATTCGGCCACGATCCGCGCCGGATCGTGGCGGCGGATCAGTTCCAGCAGCGATCCGGTGTTGAGGAATTTATCCTGCACGAACAGCGCGAGGTTATCGGCAATACGATCCTTGTTGCGCGGAATGATCGCCGTGTGGCGACCGACCAGCGGGATCGGCACCCGGCGAAACAGCGCGCTGACCGCGAACCAGTCCGCCAGCGCGCCCACCATCGACGCCTCGGCCACCGCCTTCAGCCCGCTCACCCACAGGCTCGGCGGGTAGTACAGCGGCCAGATCAGCGTGGCGATAAACAGCAGCGCCGCGCCCCCCAGTAACAGCAGCGGCAGGCGCTTTGCCTGCCTCAGTTCACGTTCTTTATCCATAAGCTCCTTACTTCTTCCTGCCACCCATAATACTGCCCAGCACGCCGCGAATAATCTGGTTGGTGATCTGACGTGCGGCGGTTTTTGCCACGCTCTGCATCACCCCGTCGCGCTTGCCGCCGCGCGGCCCGGTGCTGCCGAACAGAATATCTTTCAGCCCGCCGAGAATGCCGTCATCCACCGCCACGCTGTTGCCTTTGGCCGGCGGCGCGCTGGCCCGGTCGCTGGCCTCCTGCGTGCCCTGCTGCAGTTTTTCCCACGCGGATTCGCGGTCCAGCACCTCATCATACTTGCCGGAGAGCGGCGAGTGATTGATCAGACCGTTGCGTTCGTCCTCGGTGACCGGGCCCATCCGCGATCCGGGGGCGATCACCATCGCGCGCTGCACCACCGACGGGCTGCCTTTCTCATCAAGGAACGAGATCAGCGCTTCGCCGGTGCCCAGCTCCTGAATAGCGGTAACGGTATCGAAGGCGGGATTGGCGCGCATGGTGTCCGCCGCGGCCTTAACCGCTTTCTGATCCTTCGGCGTAAAGGCGCGCAGGGCGTGCTGCACGCGGTTACCGAGCTGGCCGAGCACCATATCGGGAATGTCCGCCGGGTTCTGCGACACAAACCAGACGCCCACGCCCTTCGAGCGGATCAGGCGGATCACCTGCTCGATTTTATCCAGCAGCACCTGGGGCGCGTCGCTGAACAGCAGGTGCGCCTCATCGAAGAAGAACACCAGCTTCGGCTTATCGAGATCGCCCGCTTCCGGCAGCTGCTCGTAAAGTTCAGAAAGCAGCCACAGCAGGGTGGTGGCGTACAGCTTCGGCATCTGATAGAGCTTTTCAGCGGCTAAAATATTGATGATGCCGCGCCCGGCATCGTCGGTGCGCATCCAGTCGCGGATATCCAGCATCGGCTCGCCGAAGAAGTATTCCGCTCCCTGCTGCTCCAGCGCCAGCAGCCCGCGCTGGATGGCCCCGACCGAGGCGCTGTTGATATTGCCATACTGGCTCTGGAAGGCTTTGGCGTTCTCGCCGATGTACTGGGTCATCGCCCGCAGATCTTTAAAATCGAGCAGCAGCAGCCCCTGGTCATCGGCCACGCGGAAGATGATTTGCAGCACGCCGCTCTGCACCTCGTTGAGGTTCAGCAGGCGCGCCAGCAGCAGCGGGCCAAGATCGCTCACCGTGGCCCGCACCGGATGGCCGCGCTCGCCGAAGATATCCCACAGCACCGCCGGATTGCTCTGCGGCTCCCAGTCGGTGACGCCGATTTTGGCCAGCCGCGCGCTGAGCTTTTCAGAGCTGACGCCGTCTTTTGCTATCCCGGTCAGGTCGCCCTTCACGTCCGCTAAAAACACCGGCACGCCAATGGCGGAGAAGCTTTCGGCAATTTTTTGCAGCGTGACGGTTTTGCCGGTGCCGGTTGCGCCGGTGATCAGCCCGTGGCGGTTGGCAAAGGCGGGCAGCAGATGCAGCAGGTGTTCAGGGGTTCGGGCAATCAGCAGCGGCTCGGTCATAGTCAGGTATCCATCTGGTTGAAAGGCGGGTGATTATGCTTCAAGCATAGCAGGCAGGGCCAGGCACCGCTGCCCGACGGCGGTCCGGTGTGCCGTTAATCCCTCGTCCCTGCGGCCGGTAACTTTATCTTTGCGATGGGGTTGCCAGCCGTCCGCCTCTCTCAGTAAGTTAGAAGGCTAACAATGAGGGAGGTGGATGATGGATGCAGCGGTATTATCGGTAGTCTCAATTGGTGCAGCGCTGGGGCTGGGTGCAATGAGCCCCGGCCCGAGCTTTATTCTGGTGGCGCGTACCGCCGTGGCGTCATCGCGCCGGGCGGGGATCGGTGCCGCGTTAGGAATGGGAGCGGGAAGCTTCCTGTTTGCCATTATCGCCCTCGCCGGGCTGCACACGCTGCTGAGCGCCGTGCCGACCCTGTGGCTGGTGCTGAAAACCGCCGGTGGCCTCTACCTGCTGTGGATGGCATATAAAATGTTTCGCGGTGCGCGCCAGCCCTTAGCGCTGGAGCTGCCGGGCAGCAATGGTAAAACCGCCCGCCGGGCCTTTCTGACCGCGCTGACCACCCAGCTGAGCAATCCCAAAACCGCCGTGGTATTCAGCGGCGTGTTTGCCGCGCTGCTGCCGCAGCAGATCCCCCTCAGCATGTATCTGGCGATCCCGCTGGTGGCGATGATGATCGACGGGCTGTGGTATCTGTTCGTGGCCTTTGCGCTGTCTTCCCGCGGCCCGCGTAATACCTACCTGCGCTTTAAAGCCCCGCTCGACCGCCTGGGCGGCGGCGTGATGGCGCTGCTCGGTATCCGACTGATTGTGAAGTGATGGATGGCGGGGAGCGATCCTCCCCGCTGTGATTCAGCCCAGCGCGCGCACGATAAATGTACTGACGCGGCGCAGCACTTCATCCCGGTTGGTCTCATTAAAAATCTCATGCTGCGCACCGCTGTACAGCTCGCGGTCAAAATCACTGCCGCGCAGCTTGTTCAGGGTCTGCTGGCTCTCATTCGGCAGCACCAGCTTATCCCCCTCACCGTGCAGCCACAGCGTCGGCAGACTGCCGAAGCCCGGCCCGTTATGAATGGTGCTCAGCATGTCGCACATTGCGCCCAGCGTGGCGCGCTTAAACGGCCCGTGCCACACCAGCGGATCGGCCTGATATTTCGCGCCGACCTCGGGATCGCGCGACAGGGTGCGGATATCCAGTGGCGTGTCGGGAATGTCTGCCAGCCCGAACATGTCGCTAATCTGCGTATGTTCGCCCAGCAGCGGGCCGGAGAGCACCAGCGCGCGCACCTCATCGGCGAAGCGCTGCACGTAACGGGTGGCGATCATCCCGCCCATCGAGTGGCCGATAATCACCAGCGGCAGGTCAGGGAACTGCTGACGCACCGAGGCCACCGCCAGGTGCACATCGTCCACCACCGCGTCGTAGTCCTCAATCAGCACGCGCTCGCCCTGCGACAGCCCGTGGCCGAGATGGTCGGGGCCAAACACATAGCCGCCAAGATGATTCAGCCGTTCGGCAACGTAATGATAGCGGCCCAGATGCTCACCGTAGCCGTGAACCAGCAGCACCAGAAAACGCGGCTGCGGCACCGGCCAGTGATGCAGCGCAATGGTACCCAGATGGCCGGTGAACTCACTCAAACGATAATCAGACATAACTGTTACCTTATTATTTTATGTAGGGACAATCATCCTGACGGCTGAAGATGCGGCTGTCTTTGACTATTGATGCCGGATGCGATCGGCGGCAATAAAAAAGGGCCGCATAGCGCAGCCCTGAAAAGTACGGGGAGGGGACAGCCTCACCGCCTGACAAGCGTGGTTCATTAAGAGATAAACTTCCACCCCTGCTTTAAAACTAAATCGCAGGCTTTGGTTTTGACCTGCTTACCGAGCTGCGTTTCACCAAGCGATTTGAGGTTCACTTGCTGGTTGTTGCCGGTGTTCAGCAGCCCCAACAGACCCTGCTGATAGTCGGTGGACTGCTGCTGCTTCTGCGCATCCTGCAGGCCCAGCTTGCCGAGCAGCTGGTCCTTCATGGAGGACACATTGTTATCCACCAGGTTGTTCTTCATGCAGTATTGCAACACGCCGGCGGCGTTGGTCATGGTTCCGGCGCTCAGCGACTGACTGCCGCCGTTCAGCAGCCCGGCCAGCGCACCCAGCGAGGTGCCGTTCTGCGCGGTGGTATCTTTGGCGGTGCCGCTGCCGCTCTCTGAACTTTGCCCCAGCGCATTGGCGGCGGAGCTTAACTGATCCTGCCAGCTGGTGGCATTGGCTGCTGCGGAGAAAAGGGCGCCGGAAAGGGAAAGCGCCATTACCAGATGGGTAACTTTAATCATGATTATGCCCTGTTAACGTTCTGTCATCATACCGGCCGCATGCAAACTGGAACGCGGCAATTGACTGTTCCGACTGCCAAAATACAGCCGAGTTCCGTGAACGCAACAGCCGCCGCAGTTAATGGCTAAGGATTGAGAGTAATCTGGGGCGGGGCGGGAATTCGCATCGGGCTTCGCTGTATTTTTCAGCACTTGATAACGATGGGGAAGGATTTGAGTTGCGTAAACAGGGGGTAACGGTATAATCGCCAACGTTTTCCGCATACCCTTCAGTGCCGAAGTGGCGAAATCGGTAGACGCAGTTGATTCAAAATCAACCGCCGCGAGGCGTGCCGGTTCGATTCCGGCCTTCGGCACCATCGGAACATCAATAGACGTCAACGGACGTCTTTTTTTGTGCCTGAAATCCAGTATCCACAAGGCTTCCCTCGCTTTTCCACTCAACCTAAGTCAACCTGATTCAATCTACATCAACTTACTGATGCGGGTACAACTGCGGGTATATCCCGGTTCGATTATGTTTGTACCCACACAGGACCCTTGAAAGGATACTCATCATGGCTCTGAGTGATGTGAAGGTTCGTTCGGCAAAGCCTGAAGCAAAAGCCTACAAACTGACTGACGGTGATGGCATGGTTTTGCTGGTTCACCCTAACGGCTCCAAATACTGGCGACTGCGTTATCGCTTTGGCGGTAAGGAGAAGATGCTGGCGCTGGGGAAATATCCTGAAGTGTCGCTGGCGGATGCTCGGGCACGCAGGGATGAGGCCCGTAAGCTGTTAGCTAATGGCGTCGATCTAAGTGAGAACAAGAAAGCCGTTAAGGTAGAGCAGGAGCAAGAGGCGATAACGTTTGAAGTAGTAGCCAGAGAGTGGCACGCCAGCAATCAGAAGTGGTCTGCATCGCATAGCGCTCGTGTATTGAAAAGCCTCGAAGATAATCTCTTTGCTGCCATCGGTAAGCGGAACATTGCGGAACTGAAGACGCGGGATCTTCTTGTACCCATCAAAGCGGTGGAATCATCCGGACGATTCGAAGTTGCGGCTCGTTTGCAACAGCGGACTACCGCGATTATGCGGTTTGCTGTGCAGAGTGGTTTAATCGACTACAACCCCGCGCAAGAGATTGCTGGTGCGGTTGCTACGGCTAAAAGAAAGCACCGTGCGGCTCTGGATCTTGAACGTATTCCCGAATTACTTCACCGCATAGATCACTATTCTGGCAGACCCTTAACTCGATTGGCTGTTGAACTCACTTTGTTGGTCTTCATCCGTTCAAGTGAGCTGCGTTTTGCCCGTTGGTCAGAAGTGGATTTCCAAACTGCTATGTGGACGATTCCGGGCGAGCGTGAGCCACTGGAAGGAGTCAAGCATTCTCAGCGTGGTTCGAAGATGCGCACTCCACATCTTGTTCCCTTGTCGCGGCAGGCTCTGGCTATTTTGGAAAAGATCAAAAGCATGAATGGGAACCGTGACCTGATCTTCGTAGGAGATCACGATCCGCGTAAACCCATGAGTGAGAACACGGTGAACAAGGCTCTACGAGTGATGGGCTATGACACGAAAACGGAAGTCTGTGGGCATGGTTTCAGGACAATGGCCTGTAGCTCATTGATTGAATCGGGTCTATGGTCGAGGGATGCCGTAGAGCGGCAGATGAGCCATCAGGAGCGTAGCTCTGTTAGGGCTGCCTACATCCATAAAGCGGAACATCTGGGGGAGCGCAGGTTGATGCTGCAGTGGTGGGCGGATTATCTGGATGCGAATCGGGAGATAGGGGTAAGTCCGTTTGATTTTGGAAAGTAACACCAAAATATTTTTCTATCATGAATTCGCAAGATAAATGAGAATAATCATGAGGTTAGTGAGCCCATGATGCATAGCGAAAATGACATCGCGAAAAAGTAGTACGACGCTACTGTTGCATAAATTCTCTGTAACCTGTTATAGTCTTCTCACTGACCTAGTACGACGCTACTACCTAGGTAAGAGAGGGAGTAAATAGCAGCTGCAACTGCTATTTACCCGAAGCATTCTGGCCAAAACCGCTATGAGAGGCTCTAACAAAATGAACGAGAAAAAATATCAATCCCTGCCTAAAAAGTCAATAAGTAAGGGGGGAAATATGGCTTGTATTGTTATGCTGGTACACGCGCTCTCCTTTTCCTCATTGCAGATGGATTTAGATGTACGTGTGGGGGATGTGAATTGGAAACACTCGATTGTGCTTAAAACTACTGGAGGAAAGGGAGAGTAATCTCCCTAACTTACTTATGCATAAAATTGTTACATTAGAGAGTGTTGCTGAGATCCGCTTAGGGATGCCCTTTAAATCGGCAATACAAGATGCTGGTGAGCAAGGCTCCTGTTATCTCATCCAGACGAAAGATATTGGGCTGGACGGCAGCTTAGATCTAGGTGCTTTAACCTCTGTTATCCCAGAGGGTAATCCTGAGAAGCATTATCTTTTCCCTAATGATATTTTATTACGTCTGCGGGGACCTGTGTTTTCAGCTGGGATTATCGAAGGGAATCTAGGCAAACCAATCATTACGTCCAATCAGTTAGCAGTAATTAGATGTAATGAAAATCTAATATTACCACATTATTTACATTGGTATATAAACTCTACTTCTGGAAGTAAATATATTCGCAGTTTGAGTGAAGGTACTAGTATTAGTAAAATTAATTCAAAAACGGTTTCTAAAATGACTGTTAAACTCCCAAATTTGGGGGTTCAAGAAAATATTGGTTCTATTAATAGAAACTGGAATAAACAAAAAATAGTCTATAATTCACTAATACAAAATGGCGATATGCTCTTTGATGGTATATGTGAAAGTATCATTAATAGCGAGGAGTTAGAAAATGAGTGAAATGAAGGTGCTTCATAAATCACTTTTACTTGCTTGTAATTTGTTTAGAGGAAAAATTGACTCATCTTCTTATAAAGATTATATATTTTCAATGTTATTGCTGAAATATATTTCTGATGTTAAGGCTGATTATGAATACGATTTAATCAATGAAGAATATTCTGAGTTGTTAGAGATTGTTTCTCGAGTGCCAGAGGATGCTAGTTTTTATAAAATATATCATGATGCTAAGGATCATGGTGATTATATCGGAGAGAGGATTGATGATTCGCTGAGATTAATTGATCAGGCCATTGATTCGGTCTGCCAAAGTAGAGGTGGTTATTTATTCGAGTCGATAAAATTTGCGACAGTTAATTTTGGTGCAAAATCAGAAAGAGACCGGATGCTTAATGAATTACTCGATATTTTTGCAAGTCCTGAAATGAAATTCGATTATACCCAGGATGGTAATAAAAAGATAAAAGTAGCATGTAGATATCTTTTTGAAAAAATTGCATCTGACTCGGCTATGAGGGGGGCAGAATTTTATACTCCAGAAGGTGTTTCACTACTATTTGCAGAGTTATTGCAGCCTAAGGATGGAGATAGTATTTGTGATCCTGCTTGTGGGTCTGGTTCTCTTTTAATTACCCTAGGGGAAAAAATAAAAAAATCCTTTAGAAGCAATAATTATACTTTATTTGGTCAAGAAGTTAATAGATCCATTTGGGCCTTGGCTAAAATAAATATGATTATGCATAACGAAATTAATAGTCGGATAGAATGGGGGGATGTAATATCTAATCCTCAGCTTCTGGATACAGATAATAGATTGATGCAGTTTGATGTAGTTGCTTCTAACCCTCCGTTAAATATTTTGGGTTGGAATCATGATGATTTAGTACGTAATGATTATGGTCGCTTTAATTTAGGTTTCCCACCTCAGTCTAAGGGTGATTATGCCTTTATTTTGCACATGGTTTCAACACTTAAAAGTGCAACTGGTAGAATGGCCATGCTGGTATCTCACGGGGTATTGTTTCGTGGAGGTCAAGAGGAGAGTATAAGGAAAAATTTAATCAGTGAAGGGTTGTTAGATGCGGTAATAGGTCTACCAGATAGGTTGCTTCCTGGGACAGCGATACCAACCGCCATTTTGATATTCAGGAGAGATAGAAACAATTCTAATGTCGTGTTTATTGACGCATCTGATTTGGCTAAACCCGTAAAAGGGCGCAATTTGATAACAAATGAAATCATTGAAAAAGTATCAAAATGCTACTTTGAAAGGAGTAGTATCGATGATTTTTCACATGTGGCTTCTTATGATGAAATACAATTAAATGATTTTAATTTAAATATATCTCGGTATGTTAAGAAGCATGAGGAGCAGGTTTTTGTTGATCTTGAGAGATTACGTCAACAGCGTGAAGAACTACTATCAACATTGCACGAATTAGAAAGAGAAATGAAAGATTTTATTGATAATTGATGGAAATGGTTGATGCAATAGTATCAACCATTTTCTGATTAAATTTCAATATCCCCAATGATTATAAGCCAAGGGCATTTTATTCAACTTAGCTCTGTGTTCACGCCAGTTTGGCAAATGAATACTCATCAGGCCGATAAAACGCTCATTATGCTTGCGTTCGTGTAGATGAACTAGCTCGTGAACCACAATGAATTCAAGGCATTCAGGTGGTTTTTTTACCAGTTCGAGATTGATCCAGATACGTGCTGTCTGTGGATTACAGCTACCCCATTTGGTCTTCATTCGCTTGATGCCAACAAAACTGGCTTCAGCCTTTACCTCTTGCTGCCATTTTGCCATTAACTTAGGCAGTCTTTGTTTTAAAATACCACGATACCACTGGTTGAGAACCGCTTCCCGCTGGGCCGTATCATAATGTGAAGGTACTTTCATACGTATCCAACCACCCTGAAGTTTCACTTCAGCGGGCTTATCTACTAAAACTACATCCAGCCGATATCCTCTTCCCCAAAGGTAGTGTGTTTCGCCACTACACATTTCTCGTTCACTCTGGCGCGGCTGAGCCTGAAATTGTGCTTGCTGCTGTCGGATCCATACCAGCCTTCTGACAACAGCCATCCTGATAGCTGTGTCTGACAGTGAGACGGGGGCCGATACTCTCACTCGGCCATCCGGAGGCAGTACGCTGATATGCAAGTTTTTGATTGGCTTACGCTGCAAATCGAGAGTGAGCTCACCAAAGGTAACCAATGGCATCAGCGGTACTCCTTCTGTGCCTTCACCAGAGCCATAACATCCGCGACCGTCACTGAATAACCTTTGATCTCTTCCGCGATAGCGAAACTAATCTCGCGTTCTTTAAAACGATCCCCATACCAGTCGGCCTTTTTGGTATGACGGACTGCGGCATCTATCTTTGTCACCAAGACTTCATCCTGCCCGAGGTTGTCATACAACGCTTTCTTGGCGAGGGTATCAATGCTTGCTGGATAAGTACTTTTACTTCCGGATTGCGGATGTTTAACCTGCTTCGCCAGTTCACGTACGTGCTCAAGATACTCTTGATAGGAGATAGCCTGTTGACGACGAAGTGCGATCAGTTCATCAAGCAACACCGACATTTTTTCGTAGTATTTCGGGTTGACTGGGTTTTCATCAACAATGGTTCTGCGAACGTTATTTTCAATCGCTTCAGCCATGGCTTCCTGATTGCCACGCATGTCGGCTGGAAGTCCATCCAGTGCTTCTTCTCCGCGTTCAATAATCAACTCAAGCAGTCCTAGTTCCTCAAAATCCATGAGGGTTTCACTTGGATCGGCATCCACCCAAAGATCCAGCATCTGCCGCATACCTGGCTCGAACTGCTTCATGTCCACGAAATCGCCACTGGCTATTTTTATTTCGTCGCGGACTTTTGTATAAAACTCAACATCGATGCGGATTTGATTTGCCTGCTGCTCGCTATAACCAGCATCTGTTAGCTCACCTGCCAGATTGGTAAAAGCACGGATAAGCTTCGCCACGGATTGATACAACGTCAGACGTAAAGCTTCTTTCTCAGATAACTGCTCTATCGACGCCCCTGATTCTCCACAAAAATAATGCTGATAATCAAGTTGATTGCGTGGCATTTTTACTGGTTCGCAGAGAGTGCGAACGGCATCCAGAGCACCATCCAGATCGATTTTCGCCTGTTGCAATCGATCCTTCAATAAACCGGCTACATCTTCTTTGTCGTAGCCATCAAAGGCTTCTGCGGTGTAGTCCTGAACTGTTTTTTCCAATGAGCGGAAAAGGTCTTTATAGTCGACAATATAGCCGTATTCTTTATCTTCACCATCCAACCGGTTAACGCGACATATCGCCTGGAAAAGGTTGTGATCGGCCATTTTCTTGTCGATATAGAGGTATGTGGCTGATGGAGCATCAAAGCCAGTCAATAACTTATCAACGACTATCAGAAGGCGCATCTGGCCTGGTTCTTTGATGAAGCGTTGTTTGACCTCTTTTTCGAAATCACTCACTCGTTTGGCTGCTTCAGCCTCAGGCTGTTCAAAATACTCCGCAAGCATTTTGCGATAGATGTTGTACTTGGCCAGTTTCTCAGTCAGTCCTTCACCGCTTTCCTCGCCTTTAATCTCGCTGGCATTTGGCTGGTAGCTCGTCACAATCGCACATTTACCGGCAAAACCAGCGTCACTAAACATCTCATAGCATTTGCAGGCTTGATAGACACTGGAACAAACCAGCATGGCGTTACCGCGGCCGTCGGCGAGTCGTGGTTTTTGTTCATAATCTAGAAGGATGTCAGCCACAATCTGTTCCAGCCGAGAGCGGCTCGATAACAGCTTCTGCATTGAAGCCCATTTCTGCTTGAGTTGCTGTTGGCCAAGGCGAGAAAGTTTAGATGTCTTAGCATCAAACCACTGGTCGACTTTTTTCTGAGATTTGACCCGCTGATCGATGTCACGAGCTTCGTAGCGTAGGTCCAGTACAACCCCATCATTCACTGCTTCATCAAATTTATAAGTGTGGATATAAGGCCCGAAGACCTCCACTGACTTCTTCTTATCTTTCTTCATCAGCGGGGTACCGGTGAAACCGATAAATTGTGCATCTGGCAAAATACTTGTCATTGCCGAATGTAATTTGCCGGATTGGGTTCGGTGGCACTCATCCACAAAGACGAATAATTTTCCCTTCGGACTAAAATCGGCAGGGATATTTCGTTTCATTTGTTCGATAAAATCGTCAGTGTCAGCGTCTTTGTCATCCTCCTCCTGACGACCAAATTTATGTACGAGTGAGCATACAAGCCAGGGTTTGGTTTGATTCAGGCGAGTCACCAGATCTGCGCCACTTCTGGTACGAAGGATCTGTTCTTCCACACCGTTAAACACTTTCTCGATCTGTTCATCAAGTTCTGTACGGTCGGTAATGATTAAAACTCGGCTATCGGTAATATTTTCTCTGATCCACTTTGCCAGCCAAACCATTGTCAGGCTTTTACCGCTGCCCTGGGTATGCCAGATAATCCCGCCTTCATTGCGTTGAATGAACGGTTTCGTTGCTGTGACGCCAAAATATTGGTTATGACGGCAGGTTTTCTTCACTCCAGCATCGAAAACGATAAAGTCGTGGATTAATTCCAGCAGGCGCTGTTTATTGCATATCTGAGCCAGGTGACGATCAAGCATGTTGGCGTGAGGTGATTCAGCGGCTTCTTTCCATTGAAGGTAATATTTCTCCGGCGTTTCGATTACGCCATAGCGAAGCCCTTCTAAATCATTACCGGCCATCACCAATTGGATGGTAGTGAAGAAGTTGCGGATGAAGGCTTTTTGCTGATTATCGAGGTTTTGGCGGATACCCTCTGAGACTGACACTGTAGAACGTTTAAGCTCAATGACACCAAGCGCAATACCGTTAACATATAGCACCAAATCCGGGCGCTTTTTATTTTCGCCGTTGTAGGTCACTTCTTCAGCTATAGCAAAATCATTGTTTTCTGGATTTTTCCAGTCGACCAACCACACTGTTTGATTCTGCTCACCTGCACCTTCTTTATCCTTTACGCCGTAGCGTAGCAGGCGATACACCTCTTTGTTTGCATCATAGAGGATACGACCTTCACCAAGGCTTGCGGCTCGATCCAGCTGCCGTAATGCTCGGGCGATTAGGACTTCTGAAACGCCGCGTTTTGTTAACCAGGCAGAGACTAAACCGGGTTCAATGTTCCGATTGTCTTCTCGTTTATGCCAGTTACCAAGATAGTGATAACCGAGATGATCGGTGAATAACTGGATAACACGTTTTTGTGTCATGCGTTCACGTTGACCAACACTGTTCATAACACCTCCTTAAATACGCTATCACTACCACCAGCACTGGTTAACACTGCCAGCATTTCCGCTTCGTGAGTGGCGATTTCTTCTTCCCCCCACTGATTGTTCTTTTTCATCAACTCGATCATGGTGAGCAGTTTCAGGCTATCTATTTCATTCCGTTCAAGACTCGCTTCGAAGTGCTCTTGCTTTTGTTTTGGCTGGAAATTACTCAGTCGCGAATTCTTGCTGTGGCTAATAAGGCAGAGGTTGCCGAAGGCGTGCAACGATGTATCTGGTAATGTCCTGTAGCTATCCATGGGATGTTGAGGGTAGAAATGCTCTACCGAACTTCGGAAGGTAAATTCAAAACGTTTGACTATCTCTGCTTTATTTCTGTCACGACACCAGAGTAAGTAGTCCAAGTAATTGAATACCAAGTTGTTTGCTATCACCCCAAAGCGCATCTTCTTCTGAATCTTATCCGGCAGTACCGCAGGTTGGAGATGTACCTCTTTACCGTAGATAATCTCAAAATATGATTTTGGTTCTTGTTCTGCCAGAAAGTTTTGAAAGACAAACGCGGAGGCAAGATGCTCCAGATAC
This sequence comes from Erwinia sp. SLM-02, assembly GCF_037450285.1. NCBI lineage: Bacteria > Pseudomonadati > Pseudomonadota > Gammaproteobacteria > Enterobacterales > Erwiniaceae > Erwinia > Erwinia sp. SLM-02. The sequence continues at coordinate 150,925 of NZ_JAQISN010000003.1, forward strand.
TCGAGGTACTTCCTTGCATCTATCTGGTTTTCAGCGGAATGGGCATTAAACAGATAGTACAAAGCCCCATTCAACCAGTGCTTGTAAACCAGAGTAGGGGTTGAAACGTGGAACGCGGAAAGCAACATTAAGATCTGTCGGTTGATGTCTACATAGCTACCATCATCTTCATTAAACGTATTGGTATAGCTGGTGCTCTTTTCCGAATACCAACGCAGGCGCTTAAGGCTCCACCCATCACTACCTTTAGCGAATTCTCGTTTTATCACGAACTGATCAAAAAGATATTTGCATTTGATAAGTGCAAAGATGAAATTCTGTACCGCTTTAACCGGGTCATTCTGCTTTAATAACCGAAGTTCGAACTGTTCTATTAATTGTTTGTCATCAAGCGGAACATCTACTCTGACCTTTCTTGTTTGGCTACAGACACGCAACACATGGAGCAGGAAGTTGGAGAAGTTGATAACACTATTAAAACGCTCTGAACTACCTTCATTTTCTTCACCTCTATCACCACTTATGGTTGAAGATGACTTTAGGATGTCAGCCAGTGTGCGGGTTGTTTGGTTCTCTGTTGTGCTAAGCTCCGAAACCGATGAGATAAGCATGTCAGCTAACGAATTAAAATCAGCAGGCACAAACTGCCCCCAATTTTCCTGACCAAACAAACGATGACGCTCAGCTGGTGTGAAACCGTATTGGACATAACGTTCCATGTTTGCACAGGCATCCCAGACTCGAGAAAGGGTGTTAAGGTTGCTTTGTTTTTCCTGCGGATCTGTTATTTGGTTGAGTACCGCCATGAGCCGTGCTTTCACCACCTCATGCTTTTCGAGTTGCTCGCCTCGGTTGTTCATCACCTCAAAAAAATGATTGAGGTCGGTATCAGCAGGCACTTCTATTCGGGCAATTTGTACATGGTCGAACAGATAGGTACAAAAATGAGTTAATGAGTCACCAACTAATTTCAAGTCGCGTAGAACCTTGCCAATAAGTTCGTAGCCTTTGATCAGCCCTTCATTAAATTCCTTGCTCCGCAGTTTATGTGGTTCGACGCCTTGCCAGAGCCGAGCAAAGGTTTCGCCAGACTTAGGTCTGCTCTCAAACCCTAAGTTAATCCCTTGGTACCAGCTCATATCCAGCGTGGGTCCCGCATGTTTTTTTAACCAGTTAGCAAGAAGGGATAAGGTAGTGAAACGTTGCTGCCCGTCGATTATTTCTGCGTCCCCATCAGGACGAGTGAACACGACTAACGTACCGATGTAGTAAGTTTGAGGGTATAGTCTATGCAGACATTTTTGTTGGTAGTCGAGTATGTCCTGCACAAGTTGAGTGATCTCCCCCTCTCCCCAGGCATAGTTACGCTGGTACATGGGGATAAGATAACGAGATGCATCGCCCAGTAATGATCTGACCGTAAAGGATGTTACCTTTGCATCACTCATAGTAGTTCATCTCCTTGAACAGCCTCACCAGCTCGTCTTGCTCATGGTTACCGGTACGGCGGTTATTATTATTTTCTGAAGTCCGAATTGTGAGTAATGGTATAGATAGCACATCACTAGGCACTCTGGCTTCTTTGATTACCCGGAACAGATTATTTTCCAGCACGTACTTATCCATAGTTGCTAGCTGTACCACCTGCTGTCGGATTCGGCATCTATAGGCCCAGATAAAGCTTTTTTCAATCGCTGCAGATAACGACTGCCCACCAAATTTGTCGATATAAAAGATCAGAGCACAATCAAACATAGTGCGTATATATTGATCCCCTGTTCGATAGCGATTTCGATAGCTATTTAACGTTCTTAGTATCTGAGTTGCCATTTCATCAAGGACCACGCCCTGAATCATTAACGGCTTTTGAGTATGAGTGCTGGCATGCTCACTGGCGATAATTGCCGATACCTGTTGCTGGTAGTGTTCCGCCATTTCGAAAAAGCGTCTTCCATTGATAATCATCTGATCGAGATGAAAAGGGAAACGCATTTTCTGGCCTTCAATCTTGCGCTGGTACTGATTGTTATAGTCATCCACAAAATGGTGAGCCATACGCAAAGATTCCACGTAAGGGTACTGACCAATCTGGTCAAGATTGATCCCTTTGAATAGGCTGACCTCATCCTTACCAAAGAAACGAGCTGAATTCCCCTGTGACCACTGACGTACTCTGTAGAGATAGGATGCGAAAAGATTAGCCAGGTCATCACTGGGCAATCCTTCCCAATGAGCAACGGATACAGCTTTTAGTTCTACCTCATGGCTGGCGAATTCACGTAGATGGAAGGCTTTAAGCAGATCGTGAGGATCCAGATCTCGCCCACGGGCATTTTGTGAGTCGAAGAACTGAAAGGCTTCAGAAAGGTCAGATAGCACAAAGACTACTATCTGGCAGCGATTGAGAAGAAAATCGATATGCTCTTCGCTGAATTCTCGGTGGCTAATCCTGTGTTTTAGCTCCTGATAATTCTGGTACAGATTGTATTCCGACACTTGGCTAGCAAAGCGTTGTCGCCCCATAAAACCTTTAACGCAAGGTCTAAGCTGGATTAGCGTTTCCTGCAAATCCTGACGTTCTAGCCCCGTAAGCCGGGTTTCGATAATGGCCCATACGGCCAGCATTAATGTCAACGTTCGTTGCTGGCCATCGACGATATCGAGCTTGTTTTTTTCATCATTCTCAGTGTGATGAAACACCACAGAGCCCAAGCGGTAAGCCGATTTATCAAGATGGCTATCAATATCCGCAAACAGTTCGCTTATATTTTTCACTGTCCATCTATAAGGACGCTGATAGGCTGGGATTGCTACGTCAGTCAGGTTAAGAAGACCCTTGACGGACAGGACTGTCTTATCAAGGGTATGTTTCATGGTTGGTGATCCAATGGTAAACGGATACGCCCGGTCAGCAGCTGTTGCATCATGCCCTGTTTTATATCGTGGAACTTGGCGAGTTTTTTCTCCAGCATTTCTATCTCAGCATCCATGTCTGAGAGAATCGAGGCGATAGCCATTTGTTCCTTAATCGAAGGTAAAACAATCTTTATTTTTGAAAGCACGGCACCACTTAATGATGGCAAGGCTGTTGTGCTAACATAATCTCCAAAGTTTAGATTTAACAATATGTAATGTATAAATCTTATCTCACATCGAGTTAGATCTAGCTCAAATGCGGCTAAGTTATTATCAATGCAACTAGGAATGGTAAGAATCTTTTTTCGTTCTAAAAATATAGCTGCTCCAACTTTAGCAAAGATTATGCTGCCAGCAGGAAAAATTGTACTTCCTAATTGCTTCTTAATATTGGATGAAATCCAGTTGTTACTGTCAGACATGAAAATACCATTCCCATCGTTATTCATGTCTGAGACTTTATAAAATGGATACTTTCCGCTTGTTTGTCCTTGTACGCCAGTTGGGAATCCATTCCCTCCACGGAATTTTCCAATTTCTCCACAGGTGACAACTTCCCAATCTACCGGGATATGACCTAGTTCACCGGTTGCATATCCTTTTAGAGTCTCATTGGAATATTTATAAAATTGTGGTAGGCGAGTTCGTCCCGTCAATAGTTGCTGCATAGTGGCAGTTTTGATCGCCTGCTTTTTGGCAATCAACTGCTCAAGTGCGGTAATTAGAGCATCGGCATCGGAGAGAGCTGTACCGATAATATTCTGTTCTTTTAATGTTGGCCAAGGAAGTTTCAAAGATAAAAAAGCACTCTTCGAGATGTTTTTCATGCTTCCACTTGTGCCAGTGGCAGTGTCTTTTATTTTTTTTGAAAAAGGAGGGAAGCTAAGCAATGTAGCCAGCCACTTAGGGTTGTGAGCAACATCCTTTTTGAATTTCATTTGCCACAATCGGTCAGGCAAAAAACTATCTAGATTGCTTTCCGCAACATACCCAACCTCCCCAACCAAGGCAGGTGTATTCATCCGACTAACAACTATCCCTCCTTTAACTGGGGAGCATTTAGCCCGCTTTACATCAGTTGGCAGGATAGATTTTTTTTCATATCCATCAAAATGTCCATTGGATACACATGATGTTTTAAGTATGTGCTTTCCATGCGAGTAGGCATCAACCTGATCGATAGAGTTAACGCTTACTCCAGCTTCTAGTTCAGAAACGATTGAATTCAGGTTTATTTCATCCCAATCATTGGGAATTACCCCTACTTCCGTCCGCTTATAGCCAGCTGGAATCACATTTTCGCCATGTAGTTTGTTTTGATTCTTCATCATGCTCACTCCAAACCCATCATCTTCAGATGAGCTGAAACTTTGTCATCTAACTCAGCCACACTTTGAGTAAGATTGGGTAGAGTAATGCTATATCGCTCCTCAAGTTCTTTCACTCGATTCGAAAGCCGCTGTATAACACGCTCAATCTCCGCTTCCAAAGCATCAGCCAAGCTGGCCTTCCATTTATCCTGTACTAGCAGAATTTTTATCTCGTTATCAGCGAGCTTTGGATAATGGGAAAATACAGCAAGATCCAGTTTTTCCTGTGCTTCTTTATGCGCTTTTTTGGCTTTGGTTTCAGCATCAAACCACGCCTGAGCAGTTTTCAGTACTGCTTTTTCTTCTTTATCCGTGGCCACTTTGAATCGTGCTTTAATGCTGGCAGCAGTTACTTTCTCTTTGTCGTTCATTGCATCAGAAAGTAGCCCATCATCACCGCTGTTTTCCTCAAGGAAACTTTCAAGTGCTTGTGCAGCTTCATCATAAGCGACTTGAAGTTGATCAAGCTTCTGCTGTTCAGAAGCAAAATAGCGAGCTACTAAAAGGGCTGGCGGCAATAGTTCAGCCTTATACTTTTTCTTACCTATCACTAGATCCGGCGTTTCTTTGAGTTTTTCGCCTTTTTCGACAATAAGTTCACGAAGTACTTTTCCCGCCTGCCAGCCATCCTGACTCAGGACATAAACATCGTCCAGCATCACCTCCATCCAGTAATCCATTAGTAACTGATAGATGGCATAGTTCTCGAGCAACGGAGTGTCAGCATTGGCTTCAGACGCATATGCTGCGAGAAGTCGCTCGCCAATTTCTTCAATAAGCTGTTTTGGGGAGTCACCGCGAGCAATTTCTTCAAGCTGACAACCTGCAAACCACTTTTCAAAAGGTATCAGCGCCCCAACCCTAAAAGCAGCAAATTCCGGGTGTGCCAGAATAGTACTTTTCACCCTACCTGCTTCAACTCGAGCATTGCTGTAACCAGGGCGAGCGGGTTCAAACAGATCCTGTCGTAAAGTCGGGAAAATGTTCCAGTAAGCGCTAAGAGCATCAATATCGCGATTAGGGATGCCACCAGCCAGATGACCAGAAAGGTCGTGTAGATCTTCTGGATCGCTGCTGTCGATATAGCGAGGGATATTGAGGTTGTAGTCATTGCCAGCAATTTCTGACAGTGGAACCAGACGGCTGAAGCGAGCAATTACCTGCTCACGATTAAATGCATCGACAATTTTATGGATGTCCTGGGCGCGTAGGCGATTTTTATTGCCGTCCTTAATAAAGCCCTTACTGGCATCGATCATAAAGATGCCTTGCTGACTCTCACCATTAGGGTTGAACGCTCGGAGTGAAGCATCTTCTTTATCGATGACGATGATGCAGGCTGGGATACCTGTGCCATAGAACAAGTTAGCAGGTAGGCCAATAATACCTTTGATATAACCTTGTTTTAGCAGGTTTTCACGAATATGTGCTTCAGCATTGCCCCGGAACAGTACACCGTGAGGTAGGATCACTGCGCCTTTACCTGTGCTCTTGAGACTCTTGATGATGTGCAGCAGGAAAGCATAGTCGCCGTTCTTTTCAGGCGGAGTCCCCCAGACAAAACGGTCAAAAGGATCGTTCGCAGCATCCAGCCCGCTGGTCCAGTTTTTGTTGGAGAAAGGGGGGTTAGCTACAGCAAAGTCGAAGGTTTTAAGGTTATCGTTGCCATCTTTCCAATGTGGATCGGCTAAGGTGTTACCTTTCCAGATTTTAGCGGTGGTGTTGTCATGCAGGATCATGTTCATGCGTGCCAGTGCGCTGGTCGCATAATCCATCTCTTGGCCATAAATGGTTAGCCCTTTCGGACCGGCTTCGTCACTGGCTTTCAACAGCAGTGAGCCTGAACCACAGGTAGGGTCATAAACGGTAGCATCCTGTGGTGTCTCCTTGCTGATGCCAATAACTTTCGCCAGAATGCGTGACACTTCTGCAGGAGTGTAAAACTGCCCTTTGGATTTACCTGACTCTGTAGCAAAGTGACGCATCAAATATTCATAGGCATCACCCAGCAGATCGTCTCCGTCAACGCGGTTGGCTGAGAGATCCAACCCTTCGAAGATTGCCACCAGCTTGGAAAGACGGTCGATCATCTCCTTGCCTTTGCCCAGCTTGTCTTCATCATTGAAGTCGGCAATGTCGATAACACCTTTCAGGTCATTAGCTTCAGCCAGTAATCTGATGGTTTTGTTAATTTTTTCGCCAATTTCTTTGTTGCCCTTGAGAGCAACCATATCGTCGAAACTTGCACCTTCCGGCACTTCAATCATCGCGTAAGGGTTGCCCTTAGCTTTGTCAGAGACGTACTTCATAAACAGTAGGGTCAACACATAGTCTTTGTACTGTGAAGCATCCATTCCGCCACGCAACTCGTCGCAGCTCGCCCAAAGGGAGGAGTAAAGTTCGTTCTTCTTGATAGCCATATGGTGTCCGGTGAAAACAATGCATGTAACGCGGCAAAGAGGTGACGACACAATCGTCCAAATAGTTTCTGTCGCGTAAGAATTTACCAGAGAGTTTATCAAGTTGGTGGGGCTTCGACCATGGACGTCTGTACATCAAATTCAGATATTGCTGTAGATAAAAAGGTAAGTTTCACTTAGGCGTGAAGTAGGGAAATTATGGTAAAGGGCTATTCGGAAAGGGCTGTACTACATGTAGTGGCGTCCAATTAGCCGAAAATTACTTTCACCAAAACAGCCCGCATTGCGGGCTTTATGATGTAAAGCATACTTCATAGTGAGGGGAGCTATTCTGCATTAATATTCGAACTGTTCACTATCCCTTCTGTTTAGTCTCGCGCTCCTCTGCTGGTCTCTGTCGAACCGTTCTTGCACTTCGTCCATCATCCGCGAGGCTGCAAGCGCAAGCTCCGGACTTCCGCTATTGCGAAGCTCAGCGAGCAATGTCAATTTATCCTCTGCACAGGCTGCTCTGGAGCCTAAGTCGTCATCTGCAGAGGCATTATGCACCAAGCCCGATAGCACCGGTTCGGGTGAAGGAGCTCCTGCAATCAGGGCGCTGGCCAGGGCGGTCCACACGAGATGTTCCCCGGATTTTTCATACGGAGAAATCAGTGTTGCCAGGCATGGATAGCGGGTCCGAGGATCCTGCTGACACCAGGCCATTGTGACTGCCATTGGCAGTACCGTTAGAGGCTGGTCTTTGCTGTAAGACCGCTGTGAAACAACGTCACGGAAGGCTTCATCAACGACGCCGGGTGCAGGACATAAGCGGTCAAGAATAACTTGCGGCTGGTAGTGACAGATGAGGCCGAGCACCTCGGTGAAGTCATAATCATGCAGAGTATAGCGTTCTGATGACCGGACAATGGCTGCCAGCAGGTCGCGAGCCTGCTCAGCAGAACACGCCTGAAATGCACGTTTCGCGATCGCAGAGATGTTATATTTGGGAATATCTCTGGTCGGTACCGGATGCCCATAGATGATGGCGCAGATCCACCCACGTGCGAGCTCCAGCAGAGGCTCACTGCAGACATAGCCGTCGCGACCGTCATCATGAACCCGCATCGAAAGGATATCGAATGCAGTGGAGGGGCCATTTTGATGGCGCCACATCAGTTGCAGGAGTTCGATGAGCGAACTGTCGGGGATAATGGCATGCCGCCTGCCACTGGCTAATATTCGGTAGCCATTCACATCTTTTTCCGGGTCCTCAAGATGGTGCATAACTCGCTCAATGCTGTTTGCATCCATCGGAATGTGCGCCTGTATTATTGCAAAGTGCTTCTCCATCTTAGGCATGTGCAGCCAGGCATCCAGAACGGCATGACAGAGCGCGGAATCCTGGTGATAAATTCCCCGTAACGAACCACAAAGAAAGACATTTTTAATGTTCTCTGCGCCTAGTCGGGTTATCTGGGTATTAAGTTTCTGGCAGAAATCCTGAGGATCTGAAATCTCTTTGCCCAACACGGTCGAAAATTCCATCATCCGTCCATAGTCGCTGTCCTCAAGCAAGGCACGGTAAATAATGCTGTCCCTGAGGTCTGGCAAGCAGGATGCTACGTCTCTGCCGAGGGCAGCAGCCAATTTGTTGGCAACGTCATATCCGGAAGTGTGATTTTCCCCGTCCACATCCTTTTCCCCGAGGCCATAAAAACTCTGTTGTTGTGAAAAAATAAAGATGTTGAGTTTCTGTGCTAGTGTGTCCGGCCGGGTCAGTTGTTCGAGCTGCTGCAGAGTCTCCCGTTCTGCTTCGGTCTGTTTCTCGGCGTCGAAATGAATGGCCTGTTTGACGGTCGTCCACAATGCCTCATCACCCGGCGTGCCGACGAGCATTTTAATCAACGTGACAAGTAGGGGCTGTGCGGGTTTGATTTTCCATAACGATCTGAACCAGCTATGCACTATCCCGCATGTATCGCGGGATAGCTCCGGATGCCTGGTGAAGGTAGCGATGAGAAAGTCCAGTACCCTGCAGAACCAGCCCTCGTAGTCGTTCCTCGTCTGAGGAAGATATCCAAAGTCACGAACCTGAGCCCCAAAGTCGAAGCCCTGAAATGAGGTAAAATGCGATGTTTTCAGCAGACTATTTAACAGACGCAATGCCAGACCCGTGCGTTGCTCGAGAAGCAGTGTTTTGATGATGTTAAGACGCATTGCTAACGGTGCATGGGTGCCGGACAGATGGATATGAAACAGGGTGCACAGAAGGTCGGTACTGGAGGCATTGTTTTCGTTTGTCTTCTCATTTTCGGCAAAGCGGCACAGCAGCCAGACACACTGCTCAAAATAGCGAGCCTCATAAGCCAGGGAGCGTAACAGACGAGTAATCACGGTAAATGCCAGGTTGTCACTCGTAAAGAACCAGCCGTCTGGCTCCAGGTCACCTGTTCGTGTAATAAACCCCAGTGTTTGCTCTTGGGCTACCGGGGCGACATTGGCAATCAGGGAAAAGGTTTCAGTGTAGTGGTCCTTTCCTTGGGCGAGCATCCTGTCAAATATGCCGTCAGAAGCCAGCATTTTACCAGCCATGGCTGCCGCTTCCTGGGAATCCGAAAGATAACCCAGCCGACGTGTAAACGATCTGAACAGACGTTCATTTTTATCAGGGGCCAGAACCGATAGGATCTGTGTGGCTGGAATGTCTTCCAGTGCTCGCTGTGCGAGTCCGTTTGCAATGGGGTGCGGAAGAATGGCCATCCAGTCTCCCCTAACTTGAGCCAGTCCCCGCCGTTGAATTTCACGCGCGCAGGCATAAAGTCTGTCATGATGAAGGTGGGCAATGCAGGCCAGATCGGTCAGTTCTTCACTGTATCCGTCCCCGTTAGCAAAGCGGAATGAATACACTATCGAGAGAAGTGAACCAGCTTGCATCAACTCCGGGCTAGTATCGTGCCGCTGATTAAAGAGCCTGCTGAACAGCTCGCTGCTCCTCAGTCTGGAAATATTCTCTCCCCGGCCGATGGTGGCAGCTAGCGCCAGTGCAACACGGGCATTCCCTCCCGAGAATTCTGCAATGGTACTTCGACTAGCCTGGCTGATGTCAGGGAAATAGCCAGATATTAAGGCCTCAATCAGTTCTCCGGAGCTGGCCTCCATCGAGATAACATCGGTGTTATCAGGAATATCATCCCGAACATCATACTCCACGGTCAGAAGACGGGAACGCGCAGGCCCAGGATCGGCGTTTAACACACTGTTCAGTGAGTTATGCAAGGCCGGGGCACAGTTGTCGACGACAACCACCGCCTCCTGGGCCGTGGATTTGAGTTTTTCCAGCAGAGCATCTGGAGCTGGAAACGCTTGGCCTCCGGCATCGGTATAAAAAACAGTGTCGGGGGAGAGAGCTGCCCGACCGATGTTTGTTTCAAAGAGGGCCTGTACAAAGCGGGTCTTCCCGACCCCAGACAGTCCGACCAAGCGGAGTACCGCACCGGGCACAGCGAGCTTTTGTCTGATCGCGTCCAGCATCTCTTCAGCCGTGATTTTCCTGCCAGCATCGATAGTCGCATCGCTGAACTTGACCTTATCATCAATAATATAACGTCCGTCAACGTCTTGCGTAGCGCCTGACCAGTTCTGGTATCCGCGCCAGCCACTGACCTGACTGCCAAAATGCTTCATTAGCCAGAGGTGCTGTGGGGTGATTTTCGCCGACTTAACAAAGTTCAGCACATGCTGATACACCTCATTCTGCCTCGAATCAGGTTTGCAGATCCCGTTATGATCAGCATCGACCATAACCATCTCTGCTTGGATTCCCGGGTCTGCACTGTCTGGTTTGACAATCTTAGCAAGCCCGTATAATTTTCGGCTTTCGCCGAGGACCAGACGCTTACCGGTAAAGGTGCGGTCCCAGTTGCGATACCAGACATTGAGTTCGCGCAAATCGGGGTTGTTGCGGTAAAGATAGGCCGTCATGGCTGACGGTCGTCCTCCGAGGCAGGCAAATGCCAGCAATCTTGCGGGTAAGGAATTACCTAAACTCGAGACATCAGAACCCTGATGGGGGGTACCAAGAAAGGCAACGGCGGTGATACTATTCAGCAGTACGCTGACCTCAGGCTCATCCTTTCGGTCACAAGCAAGCCGGATTATTTGTTTAATCAGCAATCCGCCCTGACTGTGACCGATGAAAATAACTTCTCCGCGAGTGATGTCATTCTGCAGAAGTAGCAATTTAAATATGTTCTGAGCCCGATCCTTCAGGCCCATGTCGGGTTGCAACCAGGTCAGGAGACTGGTTTCATATTCGACAGCCCAGATTCGCAGATCCGGATCATCCTGCTGTAACCATTCAGGCCAGAACTGACGTTTATCCTTTCCGGCAGTCCAGGTTTTACGGTAATGGCCACCGAGACCATGTATCAGAACAACATTGCGTTTTGCCCCTTCAGTACCTGCTATTAAATGAATAGTAGCCATCTTCCCACTGTTCCTTGCGTATGTTTAATCTAAATTCACGCCAGATAAGGTCATTCTTTGATATTTGTTTAACGCTATTTATATCAGTATTCAGGCTTCTTGAACCGCTATCAAGTTTAGATATAGCTGTCAGCCCGACGAATAAATCAATGGGGCAGGTCATTGTCATGGTCTAAGTTCGTTACCTGAAAGTCATAACAGAACTAAACAGGAAGGGGAAAGGACCCGCATACAGGATTGCTTATGTCAAAAGGAGCCTACTTTCAACAGGCTACGAGCCATGTACAAAATTGATAAGAGCTGATTCCAGCTGGCTTCTTGCTGCGCTATAAATTTCAAATTAGTGGCTGTGATGCCCGATTATAAGTTTTGGCAGTGGTATGTTGACGAAGGCGTTCTGCTGAATAAACCCGCCGTAAAAGTTTGCCTAAACTGCAGGGTTAGCGGCAAAGCCCCAAAGCCGAAGAGTCTTTTAGGAAAAAAATACGACAGATAGTGGATAGCGACCTGCAACTCGTCGCTATTAACGCTGAGGTGTTCACTTCAGTGCGTTTCCCCCAGTGCTCACAGCACCGTTACGGTTTCGGGGCACCCGAGATTTCCACATCGGCAAAGTTCTTTTTCCCTGTGATGCGCCAGTGGCCGATTTCGCCAAATCTACTACCGCTGGTGACAACAACATGGTCCTCAGTTTATTGTCCTTCGAATTTACTTTTACCTCTGGTTCCAAGTGTGCGCAGTTCAACAGCCGCTTGCTTGTCGTATTACGCCGGTCGAGTTCAAACCACGGCGCTTCATACTGTGAGCCCACATGAAGGATGAGTCCAGAGCCGTATGATATGCAGCTCCAGGTCCTGGCTCCTTTACTGACAGCCTATCAGCGGTGATATAATTACCCAGTGCGTTGGTGGCGAGAAACACTTCAACATTATCATGATGTCACCCATTTTGACTGGCTAAAGTCTCCGGTACGACAGGTTAGGCAGTAACGTTCACCATAGTAACTGGTCTTGCATTGTCTGCACTGCCAGTCGGCTTTACTGACCCTGGGAGTAGCATCGGGGAGGAGGCGCTGTAACCGTCTGACCAGTTGCTGTTCACTAGCATCCGGATTGGCATAGGGACAATGCTGTCGACCATTGTTGGTGAGACCCGTTTCGGTGTGCTCAAACCACGGACATTCGGTGTCGAACTCAGGGTGGTATTGCAGCACTCTGTTGCAGAGACGGCTGGTATAGTGATCGTAAGGCGCTGTCTGCGCGGTACGAGCCCCGCCTAGGCGACCGTTACCGTCGAGAGCGGTAACGGATTTAGCAAACATAGTCATGTTCCTGCAGGCAGGCGTAAGCCGTCCCTGAAGAGTAGACAGACGCCATGCGGTTGAATGGATTAAAGGGATTGAAAGGGGACCTGCGGTGTGGTTGTCACACTGTGGCATTGTGGCGTAAATAAATCGCCATCAGCAAAAAGGATGCAGGGAATATCAGCCCTGACTGCAGCCGAATGAGCGTTCGGTACTGCTGTATCGCTTGGTGCGATGCTTTGCCATGTAGCTCAGACGGAAAGTCAGTGCATCCACTTTCTTTCTGAAATCCGGCTTATTGATTTCCAGAAAAGCCAGGGGGTTACCCGGGAAATGGACTAACGTCAGATATTCATACCAGTCTCGTTTCTTCATCGCACTCAGCCAGGCGTTTTGAATCAGGGATGCCAGACCTTTCCCCTGTTCATCGTAGCTTCCCAGAGCATTGAACGTGTCGGTGTTGACGAGGAGAGCCAGGTGATAATGCTTCTTGCCGCCCAGTTCCGGTTGCTCCAGCACCCAGACGTAACGTACTGAAGTACGGTGGCTTCGTTTCCCTTCCTTGGCTCTTCTCTGCCGATAAGCGACTATCTGAGCTTTCAGTGAGTCGATAAACCGGGACATCAGTCCCGGGCTCAAATCAGCATCGCTGGTAATACTGTCTCCCAAATCTCCGTTTTCCGGTAAGTGCAAATCCACCCTGATAACTGTGGTTTGTGGATGCTCCTTCAGTGCGTGGCAGAGCACTTCAGCGATTCTTTGTAGATAAGCCACATTGAAAGGTGCCTGGCTTGGGTCGAGCTTCATAGGGTTAGTATTATCGAATATGAACACAGTGGTTTCCTCCACCTGCCGAGGGACAGCAGGCATGGTGCTGCTATCCCGTAAGACAGGCCGGCATAATGGTTTGGTTGGGGGAGTAGGGGGGATGCTGAAGTTCTTAGTTGATAGATCAGCGACTGTCATGGATGCACAGCATCATTCACACCAGAAGTGGTAGTAACTGATTATATTGAAGTAATATATTACCTATCCGACATTATCATCATTCAGAGAATCCTTTTGGCATAAGTCTTAACTGATTGGTTTACCGTCAATAATCACTCCGAAGTTAGTTGTCCCATATAACAGGCATTTACAAGGGAACAACGATGTTTCCGACTAATACTACAGAAGGTTAAATCAGTGGATCGACAACTGTGCGATACGCGAAAGTAACGTATTCATCCATTACGCTAGTTATCATCAGAATTTCCTCCTGCCGCCCAATGATCCAGTTGCAAAGCTCCTCATAGGACTTGCGCTTCAGATTGTCGGTCCAGTCATCAAGACTATTTCCCAGCATCAAATCGTACCAGCACAACCTGACCATCTTCAGACGCAGTTCAGTACCACTAAACTGCCGAAACAAACTGATGAGCTTATTTGCCAGAGGACGCTGTTTCAAACGCACGCACTCAGACAGCAAAATCCCCTCCAACATGGGATGGTGAGCCAGCAGATGCTCTTGAGTTAATAAACTAACGCTCAGGTCATCATTGACGGTTATCGATGCTTCGGTTCTGCCATAAATAATCCGGTGCAGGCATTGTGGGACGATGGCAATAACCTCTTTTTCTTCTGGAAACTTAAGGCTGCCAACCGTCAGGGTATGATGGTGACATATATTCTGGTGACACATACCCGATCTGATCGCCAGCTTCGTAAAATCTGTCAACCAGGTTTGATAATATTTATACAGCTCCTCGTAGCGTGGCTTGTAGTCTTTCATGGTTTATATTCCTTATGGCTTAAATTACAGGTGGCAGAAACCGCCGGATATACCGGGAGATTATTAGTCTGCTGAGGGTTTAGTCGGAGTGGAGGTTATTTACGGGACTGGTCGACGCGTTCCTGGAGCCAGGCTTCCACTCCACTTTTCAGCCATCGGGAGCTTCGCCCTAGTTTGATAGGTTTGGGAAAGGAACCATCTTTAATGAGCTTATAAATCCACTTATCTGTCATCTGAAGAAGCGTTGTGATAAATACCATGTCAACGAGTTGATCTTCGGTAAGCAAGGTAGGGGTATTCATGATTTGTCTCTCCGGTTTTGAAAGGTAAGCCGGATTAGTGAAGTTTGATAACGACGACTGCTCCGGGACATATCCATGTGGAGATACGTAAAAAAAGCGAGTTATGTTTACCTCTGTTCCTGCCTTGGTATCAATGCTGGAGTTTTTCAAAGATAGAAGATAATGAGATGTTATTTCTAGGGCCATATTTTTCCACTCCAGATAAAATTAACCGTTACGCATAGTGAAAATGGTTAAAAATATAAATGAAGAAATGCAAGATGATTGTGGGCTTGATAAAGGCTGCAATAATTTCTGTATAACTTTGGAGAGAGAATGAAAATCATCATCCTCATTTGCATATGTAAACCACATCACATAACTGTCATTTCCCCCTAGATCTTACACATGAAAGTTATTGATATACAGCGCGGGGTTATGCTAAAAGTCATTGATTCACTGTAAATCACTTAGTGATATCAAGGAAGGTGCCGGTATGGTTAAGCTAGTGGGAAATGAGAGTAGTAAGATACGCAATCTTGAAAATAAACTTATTGCGAATAATTATCGTTTTCAATCTGGTGGAATAGATAAAGATTACCGGGCATATCAGGTGAGGGTTTTCAATTATCTTATTTCATTAAATATTCCAGAGCAAAAAATTAGTGATTTCCTTGCTGAAGTAGATAATAGCTATACAAGCGGCTTTCCATCAGAAAATGAACTGGATTGGTATCGTAATGATCCACGAGCAAGTTTGTGGTTGGCTTGTGTATTATATGAAAAATTAAAATCAGAAACTCCTGAATACAATAGCGATTTTTTATCCCCTACGTCATTACAACCCAGTCATGATGTAAGAATTGATGCAATACGTCGCTGCATGGACGAATGGCCTATATTTTATATAACACAGTCTGACTTTATGAAGGATAAAAGTATTGAGTGGGCAGGGTTACTTGATCAACATGATTTATTTAGGGGTGTTAGATCCAGTAAAGTTGATGTCTGTTCCTGGTTAAGGGATTACTTAAAGGGGAATACATCAATTGGACTGAAACGTATTTGTGGTAATTCTCCTGAAGAAATAATGTCGTGGTGCTATGCCAGTTACTTTATGTGGAGAAAAAACAGCCTGCACTCTCCGGATTCTGTCGAGTTGTTCATTAGGAAGTTTAAGAGCGCCTGGTCTACACAGAAAAACAGGAATAAAAATAAAGAAGAGAAAAAGCTTGTGACAATGAGTTTAAATATCTCTCAGCAAGCTCATGATATGCTGAGAGATATGTCTATGAAAGATACGATGTCAAATAACGCAATTATAGAGAGTGCCATTCTTAGGCTATATAAAAGTAAAAATACTAAAGAACACTCCAAATAATTTCAGACAGATATTATCTCAGTGAATCACCCGCATCCTTTACCGGATTGCGGGGCTTGTTATTTTTCACGCTGAGATCTTCGTATGCAAAAATTGGACGGCCTTAAGGCCTTTGAGCAACCTCTGGCTTCACTGCCACACCCGTTTCGCAACCTTATCCTTGAACGTCTTCGCAGTCTCACTCAATACGAGCCGGTAATCGGCATCATGGGTAAAACCGGAGCGGGTAAGTCGTCGCTCTGTAACGCGCTGTTCCAGGGAGAGGTAACACCTGTGAGCAATGTTGAAGCCTGCACCCGCGACGTGCTGAGCTTCCGGATCAGTAGTGGCTCTCACAGCCTGTTATTGGTCGACTTACCCGGAGTGGGGGAAAGTAAGGAACGTGACGAGGAGTACACCACGTTATACCGTCGGATCTTGCCCGAACTGGATTTGGTGTTATGGGTAATCAAAGCCGATGACCGGGCACTGTCAGTGGATGAACACTTCTATAGCAAGGTGATGCTGGCGTATCAGCATCGGGTGCTGTTCGTGGTTAATCAGGCTGACAAGGCTGAACCGTGCCATCAGTGGAATGCCACCAGCAATACACCATCTCATAGCCAACAATCGACAATTGAGGCCAAGCGGAGCGCGGTGCAGCAGCTCTTCCTGCCGCACCATCCAGTCTGTGTTGTATCGGCCCGAACGGGTTGGGGGCTGGATGCGATGGTAGAGACGATGATGCGCAGCCTGCCTGACCGGGCCACCAGCCCACTGACAACACAACTGCACGGAAGGCTCTGCACCGAGCCGGTAAAAAAGCAGGCACGCGAGCGCTTTGGTCATGCCGTGGATGAAATGATTGGCACTGTAGAGTCATCATATTTTCTGCCAGCGCCTGTAAGGGCTGTGATTCGGACGGTGCGAGAAGCTGTGGTGACCGTTGCACGTGCCGTCTGGGACTGGATCTTCTTCTGACAACAACTTATGACGGACACTTCCTGTCCTTTCCTCGCTCAATTAATGAGCGATTAATTCACCTTCAACGCGCAAAGGCGCATTACAGCTGCAATTCTCGCACTGAAAAAATACGCCTTCCCATGTCCACACCCTGTCCGACCCCTTCGTTACACTAATCACTTAATTTTCAGCCTGTTAACGGGATGGAGAAACTCTAATGTCCCAGACTGAGCGTCGCCATGAGCGGCTGGCGGTTCGGCTGTCCCTCATTATCAGCCGCCTTGTTGCTGGCGAAACACTGGATATGGGCCTTCTTGCTGCTGAGTTTGGTGTATCGATCCGTACCCTGCGCCGGGATTTTCGTGAGCGACTAATGTACCTGGACCTGGAATATCGCGATGGCACCTGTCGTCTGCTCTCAGGTAGCCATCAGCGTGAACTGGCTGTACTGACTTTTGCCCGTCAGTCAGGTGTGGAGGCCCTGTTTCCTGACATGGATAACCACATGGTCAGCTCACTGCTGAGTGGGCCCGGTGAGTCTCCTTGCCTCATATGGGCAGGGGCAGAGTCATTGTCGCCACCCAGGCCAGGTATATTTACACGCCTTGTCAGGGCCATATCAGAGCATCGCCGTGTGACGCTGCTGGCTGAAGGTTGTCGCTGTTCAGGGCTTGCACCATACCGCCTCGTACTCTGCGGCAGGCACTGGTATCTGACTGGAGAGCATCATCATCGCGTGGCGGTGTTTCCGCTGAACGATATCCATGCGGTTACCTTGCACCCGGAACTGTTCGTGCCTGACCTTCAGATTCGCAACGTTCTCGCCGAACCGGAATTACTCAGAGCCCTTCCCCATTTTCACGTTTTTCACTCACTGCTCGCCAGAACCGGCGACGGTCTTTTACCTCATAAGGAATCATGATGAAGAAATTACTGACCACAACGGCGCTGGCCGTCAGTCTCTGCGCTGGCGCTGTCTTTCCGGCGTCTGCCGAAACTGTCGTGGGTACCGTCAAATTCTGGCAGTACATGCAGGCGGATGGCTGGAAATCGGCCGATGGCATGGACAATGACACGCTGAACAACACGCTCTACCAGGCCAGTGTCATTGGCAATTACCCCTGGACTAAACAATTTCTGCTGCGTCAGCGCGGAGGTGGAGCTTATTTTCTCGCCGATAAGAAAACGCATACCGTACGCAGGCTGAATCTGAAACCTGCCAGCGGTTATTACTCCGATCTGACATCGGTCTACCAGGGCGAAGACCAGGGGAAAGGGTGTTACTTCACTATCATCGACACCCAGTATCAGCTGGAGCTGGCTGACGAACCTCACAGCAACCAGGTGCTTGCTGCATTCCCGGAAAATTGTGTTAACAAACAGCAGCAGGCTGCCCTGGCGGCGAAGCGTTCTGCCTCAGAGCAGAAACTGCAGCAGTGGGTAGCCCAACAGAGTCTGGCAGAGTTGTGCCGACGCACCGGCAACTGCTGAAAGGAATCTGCACCATGAAGAAATTGTATCCACCTGTGCTTGCCGCTCTGACAGTTATCGGTGCCATGGGAGTCTCTGGCTGCGACAGCAAGGAAGATGCTGGCGTGAAAACGATAGCCCGGTTTAAGGACCTGGCTCCGCCACCGTTCAGCAAGATTGTGTCGCATAAATCCGATATTGCCCAGGAATGGGTAAAAAAGGATGCCTTTGGTACACCGCAATACACGGTGATGAAAACCCGTCAGTCGCCGGAAGGCTGTGAGTCAGGTAATTATTACTACATTGCTGACATGCAGCAGAAAACGGTGCAGCCGCTGATAGCAGCCCTGTGCCTTGCCGACAATATCACTCTGAGCTTCAGGATTGAGACCGACAGCTACACGGGTGAAAAATCAGTGGTGTATTCGCACGATGGCAAGGAAATGGGGAAACTCTATCTGCCGGAGAATCAGGAGAAAAATCCATGATGAAGCTGAAAGGCGTTATCTCAGTTTTCGCTCTGAGCCTCTGTCTGCTGTCACCTGCTCAGGCCGAAGAACAGCGTTACATCAGTATCCGCAACACCGACATGGTCTGGGTGCCGGGTAATGTCTGCGTCTGGCAGTTTCGCCTGGACAACGGCGGAAGTGGTGTAGGGGTCGGGCCTTTGACACTTTCCCTGCGTCTGAAAGATAAAGGGGGGAACACGCTGGCAATGGGGGATATGGCGGTGGCTGCATTTGGCGACAGCGATGCCACTCGCTCTCAGGAGGCCTCGCTGGAGAACGAATGCGTGGAAAACGTCAGCTCCGTCGAAATCATGAAGGCAACGGAAGAGCGTAATGGTTATCAGATTGACCTGCCACTGTCCGTTTTCGACCCGAAGTACTACCGGCCGGTACAAGTCACGGTTGTCGGTGGTAAGGCATCCTAGCTGCTTGATTGCCCGCTTGATTCAGCCCCTGTCGCTTATGCCACAGGGGCTTTTTGTTTTAAGGAGCCTGTATGACTGAACTCACTGAATTGCCTGATGGACCGTTTACGCGCCAGCAGGCGGAGGCGGTTGCCTCTCAATATTCCAACGTTGCTATAGAGGACGACCAGGGGACACATTTCCGTCTGGTTATCCGTCATGAGCGTTGCATGGTCTGGCGAGCCTGGAACTTTGAGCCGGATGCCGGTTACTGGCTGAACCGGTATATCACTCGTTATGGCATCCGCAAATTTCCTGCATAACCACCACCAGCACATCACCGATATAAACAAAGTCAGGCCACACCTCCTTCGGGAAGTGTGGCCTTTTGTATTTTTACCCACTGTATAAGGAGTTATCCATGCGATTAGCCAGCCGCTTTGGCCGTATAAACCAGATACGCCGTGACCGGCCTCTGACCCACGAAGAGCTGATGAGTCATGTCCCCAGCGTGTTCGGGAGTGACAAGCATGAATCTCGTTCAGACCGTTACACCTACATCCCAACCATCACCATCCTCGAAAGCCTGCAGCGTGAAGGCTTTGAGCCGTTCTTTGCCTGCCAGACAAAGGTTCGGGACCAGAGCAAGCGGGAGCACACCAAACACATGCTTCGCCTGCGTCGTGCCGGGCAACTGTCCGGGCAACAGGTACCGGAAATCATTCTGCTTAACAGCCATGACGGCTCATCAAGCTACCAGATGCTGCCAGGGCTGTTTCGAGGCGTCTGTACCAACGGCCTGGTCTGCGGTCAGTCATTCGGCGAAGTGCGGGTACCGCATAAAGGCAATGTCGTCGAGAAGGTAATTGAGGGGGCTTACGAAGTACTCGGCGTGTTTGACCGTGTGGATGAGAAACGCGATGCAATGCAGTCGCTGGCGCTGCCAGCCCCGGTCCGTCACGCGCTGGCAAATGCCGCACTGAAGTATCGATTTGGTGAGGACCACCAGCCGGTCACGGTATCGCAGTTGCTGACCCCGCGTCGTCGGGAGGACTACAGTGATGATCTGTGGACTGTCTACCAGCGCGTGCAGGAGAACCTGATGAAAGGTGGATTGTCAGGGCGAACCGCTCAGGGGAAAAGCAGCCGCACCCGTGCTGTTACCGGTATTGATGGCGATGTGAAGCTCAATCGCGCCCTGTGGGTTATGGCAGAAAACATGCTCGAATTTTTCGGGCGTTAAACAATCGTTCCGGCATAAGGAGATAGTTTGATGGATACACAAAACCTTCAGTTCGCTGAGCAGACAGCAATCACGGCCTCAGTGGTCCCTGACGAGCTACGCATCGGCTTCTGGCCGCAGCACTTTGGCTCCATACCACAATGGATAACCCTTGAGCCCCAAATCTTCGGCTGGATGGATCGCCTGTGCGCTGATTACAGCGGCGGCGTCTGGAGCTTTTACACACTCAGCAATAGCGGCGCATTTATGGCTCCGGAGCCTGACGGTGAGAAATGGACGTTGTTCAACCCGATGAATGGCAACGATGCGGAGATGAGCGGAGAGGCTGCCGGTATAGCTGTCTGCCTGATGGCATACAGCCACCACGCTTGTCGCACCGAGTGTGATGCGACGACTGAACACTATTATCGCTTACGTGACTTTGCGCTAAACCATCCGGAATGCAGCGCCATTATGCATCTAATCGACTGAGGAATACCCGACATGAGTACCGCATTATCCCCGATGTCATCACAGCCTGAACTTTTCCAACTGACGGTTATGGCCCAGCATGGTTGCCTGCTTCCCGCGACATCCGGATTAACCCCCTATGCCCAACGCACCATTCGCCGCGCTATCAATCTACTGGATAAATATCTGCGTCAGCCCGGCAAATCCTTTACCTCCAGTACTGCTGCTCGTGACTGGCTTCGGCTACAGCTGGCCGGACAGGAGCGGGAAGTGTTTATGGTGCTCTATCTCGATAACCAGCACCGTTTACTGGAGAGTGAAACACTATTTGCCGGTTCGATTAACCATGTCCAGGTCCATCCTCGAGAGGTAGTGAAATCAGCGCTTCGCTTCAATGCTGCAGCTGTCGTGCTGGCGCATAACCATCCATCCGGTGACCCGGAGCCCAGCCAATGTGACCGCAACATTACGGGCAGGCTTAAAGAAGCGCTGGCACTGGTTGATGTGAACACTCTCGATCATCTGGTTATCGGATCAGATGGAATTGTGTCTTTTGCAGAGCGAGGCTGGATATGAGGGTACTGCAATGAAATCTACTGACTCAGAGAACGATTCATTTCTCAAGTGGGGTCTGAATCGTAATGTGACACCTTGCTTTGGCGCTCGTCTGGTACAGGAGGGAAACCGGCTGCACTATCTTGCTGACCGGGCCAGTATCACCGGTAAGTTCAGCGAAGCAGAATGTCTTAAGCTGGATGTGGCATTCCCGCATTTTATCAGCCAGATGGAATCGATGCTGACTACTGGTGAAATGAATCCTCGCCATGCCCACTGTGTCACCCTGTACCACAATGGTTTCACCTGCGAAGCCGATACCCTTGGCAGTTGCGGCTACGTATACATCGCCGTTTACTCCACCCATCGTTAACTACTTTCACAAGAGCAAATATGAAAACTCTACCTGCAACAAATCCGCAGGCGGCGAAGCTATGTCTGTCGCCCGTGGCTGTCTGGCAAATGCTGCTTGCACGCCTGCTGGAACAACATTATGGCCTGATACTCAACGACACGCCATTCAGTGATGAAACGGTAATTCAGGAACATATCGATGCCGGTGTATCTTTGGCCGATGCCGTTAATTTTCTGGTGGAAAAGTACGTGCTGGTTCGTATTGATCGCAGGGGATTCGACTGGCAAGAACAGTCCCCATATCTGCGGGCAGTCGATATTCTGCGGGCGCGACAGGCAACAGGTTTATTGAAAAGAAATCGTATTAGCGCGGCACGGTGAACATTGGGAATAGCCTTCCTGATTCACACTGCAGCTTTCCTTACTTATTTAATTTACTCATTCCAAAAAGCACCTGCCGATGCTGGTTGGTGCTTTTACTTATATGGACGAAATATCATGCAAATTGAAGCTGTAACTTTAACTGGGCACATTATCGTAAGCACAATCCGGGAATGCTGGGCCGTCGTTGTTGATGGTTTTGACGCATACTACGAACAAGCTTATGATCCAGCATAATTTCTTTTCCTCATGAAGGGACGGGTATGGGCAACAGAATGTGGATGATCCGTGGTGACGGCGGCAAGCTCTATGACGATTTTCGCGATAAGCAAATTGTAGGCATCGGTTGGTCTCAGCTGGCTCCATTAGTCAAACCCGGCCTGTCCCGAGCCCAGTTACTCGCCTTATACCAGGAGGCAGATCCCTTAACAAAGCTGGGAACTGCGCGTTCTGGTGCATCGCAGGTCTGGCGTTTTGTGAATGAGATCCAAAAGGGTGATTGGGTTATTACCTATTCGCCAGCCAACCGTACTTATCTGCTAGGTAAGGTTACATCTGATTTCCAGTACCACCCTGAATGGGTAGAAGAGGGGATGGGAATCGCTCGACAGGTTAAATGGAATACTCAAGAAATTGACCGCGATAGACTGTCTGTTGCTACCAAAAATACATTAGGTTCTACGCTGACGGTTTTCCAGCTTCCAGAATATGCGCTAGAAGAGCTTTTGCAGGATAAGAAACCCACTGCAGATGTAATTACTCAGAATCCAATTGCGATGGATGAAGATGAGGTTGTTTCTGATCCGCTTCGCGACATGGAAATGCTGGCGTTTGAGGGTATCAAAGATCGTATCAACTCTCTTGACTGGGATGAGATGCAAAATCTTGTTGCCGGAGTTTTACGCAGTATGGGCTATAAAACGCAGGTCTCACCTGCGGGAGCCGATCGGGGTAAAGACATCATTGCTTCACCTGATGGGTTCGGTTTTGAAAATCCGCGTATCATCGTTGAAGTAAAGCACCGCAGGGAACAGATGGGAAGCCAACAGATACGCAGCTTTATCGGCGGTCGCCATAAAGACGATCGCGGGCTTTATGTTAGTACAGGGGGTTTTACGAAAGATGCTCGATATGAAGCCGACCGTTCGACAATACCACTGACGCTCTGGACACTTGATGATCTCGTCCGTGCGCTTATTGAGAACTACGAACAAGTTGATATCGAGACTAAACTTTTGGTGCCTCTGAAGAAAACGTTCCTGCCTGCCTGAATCTTGCGTTGACTGCCATATCGGTGTTCTACTGGTATGGCTTTATACCCATTCGAAATGTCTATTTTTTGTACGGATTTTGACTTGTGGGTACAAGTGCGGGTATAACCATTTATTCCTGCTTATAAAATACATTGATATCAGTATATTAGGCGTGAAATTCGAGTCCGGCCTTCGCACCATAGATTGAGTATGAAAATTAAAGCTACCGCGAGGTGGCTTTTTTTGTTTTTGAACCGGCCAATTTTTTCCTTGTCTTCCTTGTCTTCCTTGTCTTCCTTAGTCTGTTTTTATATCTATCTAATTGATATTAAATATTTTTATAAATTTCGTAAGGCTGATGCAGAGCGATAAAATCGCATGTTTAACGATTTTGCGTAAGGCTTGTTCAATTTATTTACTATATCTGATATTTTGAATTTACTGTTTTATTTTGTTTATTTACTAAATATCGAGGTGTAAATGGAAAGTGTGGCTTTTGTACAGCTGGCACTGAAGGTTCTGGCATGCACACAAAAAGAGCTGGCTGAAAAGCTTGGAGTTTCCACAACGCAAATTAGTAAATGGAAAAAGGGTGACCACCTTTCTGAAGACATGGAAACTAGGTTCAGGAAGGTCACAGGCATCAGGCATTATGATCCTGAATTAATCTTGATGTGTGGGTCATTGGAAAATGCTGAAAAATGGTGTCGTTTAGTTGAGTTTTTGGCTTACAACGCTGCTGAAAGTGCAGAAACTGGGTATAACACCATTCCACTTACGGAAGATAACGAAGAGCTTGTAATCAGCATATTTCGTATACTAAAAGAAATGGGGGTGTCCATCCCTCAGTCATTTCCAACTGAGCTTGATGTGGTGTATGAGCTTGATGAGGAAGATGATAATGAGTCAAAATTTGAACTCATTTATGAAAATCCAATTTCAGAAATTATTTCAAAAATATTCTTTTCATTTAATGATGTTTATGGTTTTTATGCAGCCTATGTCGAAGATATTGTTATGAATGAAGTTATTGGTATGGATTATGATATAGTTTCTGAGATTGAATATAATTTACTTTCTCTGGCAGCATGTAAAATAGATTGTGATGATGAAATAGCATTCAATTACGGGAAATTTAAACGAACCGTGTCAATGCAATATGAACGTTGGATTGATCATGTAAAAGAGTGTGCTTTTAGGGCCGGTGTTCCTCTGAAGGCTGAGTTACATAATCTTATCTATAGCTCCTCGGATGCCCTGGGTTGTGAAGCTGAAGCGGAAAGTTTAGGAATTAACCGTTCTCGACTTCATCCTGATGTGTATATGAATGAACTTCTGGTAGGGATGAGAATGATTCATCAAGTTCTTCCGGCTATAATGAAAAAGTTGGATATAAGTGAATGATTTGTTTTTGACTGTTCTTAGTTTTGCTTACGACGATATGGTTAATTTAAGGAGGTGTTATGTTTAATAAAATAGGGGTGCTTGCTTCAATTTGCACAGTTTTAGGTTTTTTAGTGACCATTTATACAATGACGCCATATTCAAATAGTGCTGAAGTAAGCCAGCATATTGAAGGCAGTGGAAATGTCGTTTTGGGAGGGAATAACTCAACTATTAATGTGAATAACGGTAGAGGTGATATACAGCCAAAAGTTCTTGTTTTAAATAAAAGTACGCCGATTTTATCTGTGCCAGAAATTTTTGCTGCAGCAG
Source organism: Erwinia sp. SLM-02 (assembly GCF_037450285.1). Taxonomy (NCBI): domain Bacteria; kingdom Pseudomonadati; phylum Pseudomonadota; class Gammaproteobacteria; order Enterobacterales; family Erwiniaceae; genus Erwinia; species Erwinia sp. SLM-02. The sequence continues at coordinate 176,111 of NZ_JAQISN010000003.1, forward strand.
AAAAGAATAAGATTTTTTGCTATGGTATTGAAGGTGATGAAGTTAAACTCACAGGAAAGTCGGAGGATAACATTGGTACAGTAATGAAAGAGGTGCAGATTTTAAACTCGGAATGTATAAATAAGCTGGGGTGGGTTGTGATCTCTTCTCTTTCATATAGGTGATTTAGTCTGTGATTTTTCGGTGAATTCGATAATTTATCTCCATGGGATAGAAATCGTTTACGCCAGTAGGGTAACTTCTAGTTGAATTGTGCGATTCAACAACTACCTTTATCCTGGCTTGAACGCGATTCAAGCATAATCGACTTCAGTCTGACTAAATATTCTGGTTGTCAGAATGTTTTCGGTTAAATAATTCTGCATTATCCAGCTTAGTACATAATAATTGGAGAAAATTATTTTTTATTAATGCACCAGGCCTTGAGTCTGTACCGGACACTTTTCAGCACCGTTAACTCACTTTAGTTAAGACATTCCTGACCCAGGACTTTCTGCTCTAAAGGCGAAACACTGCGTTATTTCTTGCCCCGCGTAAAACGTGGCATCGAAGATATCCAGCCAGTAACACGCGCCAGGTAGGGATACTCCATTCCTGCCTGCTTAAGGAAAAAATAATTTTTGTTTCACGTCGTCAACTATGGATTGAAGTCTGAATATCACAGCTTGGGTGAATGGGAGAAAATTCTGATGAAAAGAGTTCTACACTCTTTCTGGCTAAGGATTACGGTATGCCACTGCATCATACAACCCAGAGTGCTTTTCTTTATTCTGTGTCAATTGCGATAGCCCTCATAGCAGGTATTATTTTGCGTATTACACTACAAAACTGAATTTTTCTAAGTATTTTTCTCTATGGCAACATCTTTTCCGAGGGCTTCATAACTAACACTAACTTCTCTCAAACTGCCGCTTGTATCTGGTCGGTGTGACCCTGACCAAAAAACCCTCATCAAAGTTTAGGGTCAATAATCACCGTCACGGCTCCCCGGTAAGTATCAGGGCGGGTTTTCAGCATGGTATCTACGTCTTTCTGACTGACCAGAAAATCAATATGACCTGCCCGGTTCTGACCGTATGAATTAGATACAAAAATGTTCTTATTCAGATCCTTACTCGTGGCCAGCCGTCTTTTAGATACCGTTGAGCCAGTTGATACATCCAGAATGTTTTGCGGCAGCGTCAGCAGGCTCTGCACGGGGACCGTTTGTGAGGGGGTGTTATCGCTTCTCAGTGCGCAGTCCTGGCCGCTTTGATGTTCACACTGTACGTAAACCGTGAAAGCGCCGGAGCTGGTAAGGTTGAAACGGCTTCTGCCGCTTAGCTCCGGCGTGATGCGGGTAATCATCCAGCGTTCCCAGTTGGCAGCGCCCTCATCCGCCGAGCATACTTTCCCGGAAGCGCAGGGCTGCAGGGAAACCTGCTGATCCTCTGCCGTGGTGGTGAGTTTAAGCTCGTGATTAACGTTCAGGGAGAAATTGACTCTCAGCATCGAGTCGGACGCATCCCATTTGTTGCCAAAACTGATATTCCCGTCAGGCCCGATGGACCAGTCTACGTAACCTGTATATTCACCGGGTTCAAGCAGTAACGGGCTGACCGTGATTAACTTATATCGAATAATTATATCTTTAAGCTTTGAGGATGATATATCCCGGCTTGCCAGGGTATTTAGTTTAAAACAATTTCCCCCACTGACCGTCCAGCCCCATCTGTACGTTGTGTTCGAAGAGCCATCCCCGCTACCTACTGATGAACTACCGTTAGCACTGTAGCAGGTGGTGTTCTTTGAGGGATAAACAAAGGATCCATTCTCCCAACCTTTCACGCCACCGCCGGTAAGTTGGGTCCAGGCGGCGTGAAAATGTGTTATCTCAAATTTAGCCTGAATGGTCTGCCCGCTCGTTGAATTAACCAGCGTTACCGGTGTATTTTTCGGAAGGCTTAAAAAAAAATTATTTTTTGGCGTTGAATCGGAAGCCCTGAGTATGCCATTTCCCTTAAGCGTTAAATTTTTGATATCGACACTTTTTGCGTCACCCGTACAATATATAGGCCAGCTTTTACAAAACCCGGCCTCCGGCGTGGTGATGGTGAAACTGTTATTTTCCGGATTCGTCGCGGATGGGGCATAAAATGCCGTGATATCCAGGCTGGCCGCTGTCGCCGTCAGGCTCCCTGCCGCCAGCATCATGCTCGCCAGCAGGGTTAAGGGGTTCTTCATTTTTTCTCTCCTTTACGGGGGGGACCACACCTTACGGCGCTGATAAACTGCACTTTATTACCGTTATCCATTGCTGCGGGCAGCCCACAGCTCAGCGCCGGCTGTCCTTTATCCTCTCTGACGGTCAGGGTGCGGTTTGCGGTGCCGGAGTCCAGCGTCAGCACGCCCTCGGCATTAATAACGCTGCCGGCAACGTCGCTGCTTACGTAGCGGTTTTTCAGCACGTTTCCGCGTTCGTCCAGCAACATTCCCACAATGGTGAAGGTTTTCACTGCCGTCACCTTGATGTACTTCACGCTGCCGCGCCTCATCTGTATGTTTTCCTGCGTCGGGAATACCTGCACGTTTTCCCCTCCGCTGGCCGAAAACTGCACCGTGTTCTTTTTCCACAGCTCTGCCGGAACGATGTTGCGGCCCGGCTTCAGGCGCGTTTCGCTCATAGAACCGGAGGCAATGATGCCGGCGGTATCAGCATCCGAATCCACGTCAACAATCAGCGCTGATTCCATGCCGCGGCTGGTATTTCCGTTTACGGATACCGCCTTGCCACCGCCCATAACCAGAACCTGGCTCAGGTTGCCGCCGGCGGTGTTTGAACGGCCCTGCGTATTGTGTTGCAGATAGGCATCACCGCTGACGGATGGCGTATCTACGGTAGCGTTACCGCTGATGACGGTATTCCCGGGGCTGTACGATACGCTGCTCCCCAGCGAGCGGATAATCCCGTCATCCCCGGGCTGCCACTGATAAGCCAGGCTGGAATAACTCTGATTCTGGTTCATGCCGGTTTCCGCGGAAATTGAGTGGCGGGCCGCGGGGGCAAGCGAGATACTCACGCCAAAAGACAGACCGTAGTTGCGACGACGGCTGTTAAATCCGGGAGTATCGTACGCACTGAGTCTGAAATTCATTTCTCGCCCCGCCAGGTTGGCCAGCGTGGTCACCGAGATGTCCGTACCCACGCCTTTACGCCAGGCGGTTTTCATATACTGCCCGTTAACGATCAGCGATGTTGACCACGGCAGCCGCAATGCCAGGCTGCTGCCCCAGGTATCGCCCTGCTGACGTGATGACGTGATGCGGCCGTAAATATCTGCGGTGGTCGAGCGCCAGAACAGACTGGCTGACCCGCCGCCGGGAATATTGCGGTAGTAGCGGATGTCGGTATTCCGCTCTGCCTGATACTCTGTTCTGCCCTGCGAGTACTGCGCGAAAAGCGTGTCATTCGGCGAAAGGGTAATGTTGGCCCGCGTCCTGACCTGATGCTCTTTTTCTGCTACCGCGCCGCCAATCCCGAGAATGGCTCGGGGATGTGCCAGTAATTCTATGCCGCCACCGGCAGCAACCGGGTTCCCCTCTCTCGACGTGGCATTGCCGGTCGTCAGCATTTTGCGCAGGCCACTCCAGATATTTGTCCGCCAGCGCCGGTTCGGGTTACCCCAGCCCTGGGGCTTGTAAATCTGTGCCTGCTGCGTATCTACCGTCTGACCGTTTTCGATAATTTTGATCGTGATGTCGTAGATACCTCCCGGCAGCTGACGCGTGTCCAGGGCCTGTACGCCGGCCTGCAGCTGCTGGGTACGGATAAGCCGTCCCTCACGCCAGACTTCGGCGACGGACTGATTACGACCGGTGACATAAACCGGCCAGGCGCTGACGTTGTCTGTCCCTGTCAGCAGCGCATCAGAGGTTCCCCACATGGCTCCGATAACGGTATCGTAGCCAAAACCGGAAGCCTGCACGTTGCCCGTATCACTGTCAGGGGAGAAAAAACCCAGCCGGAAAAAGCTGCCGCTAAGTTCTTTCTGGGTGAACAACTCATACAGGCTGGAATTGCTGTAGTGATATCTTCCCGCCGATCCCGAGGACTGAAAGGAGGCTTTCTGGCTCCAGCCCGCAAATGAGGTGGTTACGGAGGAATTAATTCCCCAGTTTCGTGTGGATGCCGCGTGGGTTAATGACGCATCATTGTACATAATCACCCCACCTGGCGTGTCCTCCTGCATATCTATGTATGCGCTGCCGATCCGGGCCGTTTCGTAGTCTGCGGTATAAATTTTCAGCGCAGAGTTATCCAGTCTGTACTGAAGTTCCATCAGGCCGGAAGGGCAGTTTTTCTCGCATTTTCCCGTCGGAACGCCCTGCGCCAGAATGCCCGCCCAGAGCGTACGCGCATCCGGGTCCGAATCCGCTGCATCATCAAATGTGCGAAGCAGGCGAACGTTCCCGTCCTCTTTCAGGGAAATGACTGCATCAAATAAGCGGGCATCGTTAAGGTAAACCTGCACCACAAGCTCGGCGTCGTAGAAATACTGCCTGAAGTCCTGGGGCAGGCCGTGCATATTCACGGCCTGTGCCCTGGCCTCAACAGGCGCTATCAGCGGTAACAAAGTCAGAGCAAGAAGACATTTTTTCATAAAAAAAGCTGCCACAATCCTGTGACAGCCTCCGTCAGTCAAAAACAGGTGTTTTTATAACGTTGCCTTACCGTTCACTTTATTTGTCGATAGCGGGTTCAAAAATCATTGCCACGCTGCCGGTGAATGAACCGCTAACGGTCAGGGAGGCTTCATCATCCTGCATAATTTTCAGTGCAGTACGTCCGCCGGTTTTGGCTGCATCTTCGCTGACCACGGTGGTTGCCGTTTTGCTGAGTGCGACATTGTTAAACGTCACCGCCAGCGGGATGATATCCGAACCGTTAGACAGCTGTGGTTTACCGTCAGCGCTCAGGTTACCGGTCAGAGTGGCCTGGATAGCCCCTGCCGTATTTTTGTACTGGAACTGTTTTTCAAAGGTCTGAAGTTTTTGGGTTGCGATGTCGTAACCCATGTTCTGTGTCCGATCGATCCAGCCTGAATCCACCGGAATAACATGGAAGCTGTCGGTCGGTACCTCGGCTGACAGGTTGATGGTGTAGCTCTGGGAGTCAGCGGCATGGGCTGCTGTGCCCCCCAGAACCGCACAGGAAACCAGTGCAGTGACCAGCGCTTTATTCAGAGCAGACAGATTGCGTTTCATTTTAAAAATCCTTAAGAGTTGAAATAATCCATGAGTTGTTAAGTTAATACTTAACGTTAGTTCCGGGTGTTAATACTCCAATTCCCGTTTGTTGTTTCCCTCAATGAGAGTGAAATTTGTTTTAAATCCGGCCTTCTTTTTCACGATATATGTGCGTCCAGGAAGAATAAATTCCCGGGTCGCGGTGCTGCAGTCCGTATTAGCGGATTTGCATTGCCGGATGTTATCCAGAGATATCGTGGCGTTACCGTTGTTTCTGACCCTGACTTCAGCTGCGGAGGCACTATCCATCACGGTGTTAAACACCGGTTTTCCGGGCTGGACAATAACAATCGTGCCGTAACCGGTCAGGACATTCAGCCCGGCTCTCAGCGTCGTTTTACGATATTCACTGGCTGCATTTTTACTCAGCCCGAAGCCGTCACTTTCTTCCGGCATGACAGGGGTGAATCGGACGCGAAAGTACCTTTCTTTATCCCGCTCGCCGGGCCAGAGAATGCGTACTGCCTGAAAACCACCCGGTGGAATAATAAGGCGCAGAGGCGTCACTATCAGTCTGTTTTTCTCCAGGCTGTTGCCGCTTAACTCTTTTTGCGGTGATTCTTCCTGTGCGTTTTTAATACCCGGATTCACTTCCAGTATCTCAACGCGGACGAACGCCGTAGAATCGCCGGTATTGTAAATGCGCTTGGTCATATTCTGCGTGTCCGGCATCAGGACATCGTACATACTGCCGATGCCAATAACCGGCGTGGCGGTTGCCGGTGACATAGCAGCAAAAGAAAAAATGCAGGCGCTGGCAAAACCTGAAATGCACTTAAATAGTTTCATAAATATGATTCACTTTTCTCAGAAATTAATCTGGTTAATGATTCAGCATCCGACAGCGGGTGAAGCTACGCCACCGGATGAACGGTAAATAAATTTAGTAATGATTTTTTTCCAACAGCAGGCATCACTGGCAGAATGAATTTTTTCAAACTCGCCATGGGTGATTTTAAAATTAAAAGCAACTCCGCTGCGTCAGACCAATTTCGCCAGATATCAGCGTGCCGACAGAGCACGCAGCCGGGAACGCCCAATAAAATCGGCTGCGGATATAAGATTAGTTATAATATTTCGCTTTCACCTGAAAGCGTTGGCTCAGGCCATGACACAGTAAGGAATCAGTATATATCAATTCACCAGTGGATAGTTTTCTACAGTAAATAACTGGACTTAATTATCTACAAATTGAAATGTACGTCAATATTTATCAATTTATTAACAATTATCATTAAAACTAATTAAAGTTAGTTAAATTCCCATTAGTCATTTTTCGCGTCAAAGTGAAGAAAGAGAGATAAGTTAAAAAACACCTATAGTTCAATGAGTAAGCGTTTTTTATAGATAATGGTAATTAAACGAGATGTTAAAAAAGCCCACAAAGCAGTGGGCAATAAAAAAAGAGAACATTTCAACCTGTGTTCTCGTTTAGGGTTTGTTTAGGTTGGTAACGTATTTTTAACTTAAATTTTTTATTTTTTTAACTAAGCAACTGTTTTTCCCGCCCGGGACCTCAGCGATGCAGGTTAATCCCGACGTTCCATGATTTTAGTACGGCGATGATCTGGTGTCCTGTCAACGGGGCCATACGCAGAGTAATCGTCCTGTCGTTAAGTATGTCAGTGTATTCTCTTGTTACCCTGTCATTTGATACGCATCCAAATTGGATGTCAGGTAAATAAATCAGATCGTGATTATGCTGACTCACCTAATTCAAAACTTTTTATTTATCATCGTAAGTGCTCCCCAATGAGCCGCCTACTGTAAAGCCTGAGCATGGAGATGTTGAGCCTGCAACGGCAGCGGAGTCGGCAGCAGCTTATTGAATTTTGGCACTCCCCCCATTGAAATCCTTTTGCCGTGTATGTCGTCGTTTTCAAGTCCACCCACGATACGGAATCGACCCGCATATTTACCGCAGGTCATCTGATGGCCTTCGCATGCTATGTCTCTGCTAAAGTGTTGATGATCTTTAGATCCATCAATACCCCACGTGTCAGGCATTAACCGAGCCATTATTATTTTTTGCGCATTAGCTTTTTCAGATTTGTTCTTTTACTCGCCCTTTTATAAAGAGCAGGATAATTATCCTGTTAATACGGATCCCCGCATTCAACTGATTATCCCATTTCACCCGGTTACCCACCGCTCTCTCGAAGGTGCTGTAATAATGACAATGAAGATTGCCGTTGTGGGCTTAGGCGCAGTTGGCTGCGCCACCTTACTCGCGCTGTCGCGTAAAGGTTTTGCCGTAGAAGGTTTTGAACAGTTCCGCGTGGGTAACGATATCGGCGCATCCGGTGGAAAAACGCGACAGCACCGGCTGATTTACGGCGAGGGAGCCGCCTACACCTCCTTACTGCTGAGAGCCAGCGAACTCTGGCAGCAGCTGGAGCAGGAACAGCAGACGCAGCTATTTTATGGCGGCGGATTTTTAACTCTCGGCACGCCAGACAGCCCCTGGTTTCAGGCGGTGGAAAAATCTGCCCGGCAGCAGGCGCTGCCCTATGAACGCCTCACGCGTCAGGACGTTAACCAGCGTTTTCCCCGACTTAATGTTGATGCCGATGAAGAGGGCATCTTCGATCCTGCCGGCGGGATCTTGCTGACCCATGAGCTGCTCCTCGCGTCGGCCGCGCAGGCGGAAGCGCTGGGCGCGAAAGTGCATGAGCACACGGTTGTCAGCGCGATAACCGCGCAGGGCGGGCAGGTATCGCTGACGATTAACGGCGAGGTACGCCAGTTTGACCGGGTGGTGGTCACCACCGGGGCATGGAGCAAAACGCTGCTTCCCGAGCTGCCGGTTAAATCGCGCCGGCTGGGCGTGAGTTTCCATATCGGGAAGGCGGAGGGCTTTGACAGCGTCTCGTTCCCGCCGACGATGCGGGTCTCTGCCGGGCGGGCAATGTGGAATACCCAGCCGCTGCCAGATGGCAAAAACTTTAAGTTTTTCATCGGTGATGCGGAGTTCAATGAAGAGCACGACGCGCAGCTGGTCGCGACAGAGGCAAGCGACAGCCTCACGCCCACGCTCTATGCGCGCATCGACGGCCATATTGCGGAGGCGGTTAACGGTGCGCACCGCACCATCGTCGGCGGCGGTACGTGGCCGGAAGCTTACACCTTCGATCAGGCGCCGCTGCTGGGTGAGCTGCCCAGCCATCCGCATGTGTTCGTCGGCATCGGCCTGTCGGGACACGGCTTCAAAATGGCGCCGGCGCTGGGCGAGCTGCTGGCACAGGCGATGGCCGGTGACATCCGGCTTGAGCGCGACTGGCCCCTGTTTTCTCCGGTTCGGCAGTTCGCCGAGCCTTTGGCTGCATACTCTCGTTAAAATCCAGGAAACCCATGAAAAAAATCTTACTGGCTGCCGTACTGGGCAGCCTGACATACGGTGCAGTAGCTGCCCCCTTAACCACTGAGTTAGAGGGCAAGCAGCTGCATGGCATTATGCAGAATGATTACGAACCGGTGGCGTTTGTCGATGATAAAGGCGACAACAGCGGCTATTTCTACGATATCGTCGCGGCGGCGGCGCAAAAGCTGGGGGCGAAGCTGGAGGTGAAGAACGGTACGTTCGATACCTTTATTCCCGGCCTGCAGAGCCAGCGCTATGACCTGGCGCTGGGCACCGATGCCACGGTAGCACGGCAGCAGGTGGTGGATATCGTCCCGCTTATCGATGCCGGCTACTCCTTTATCACCCGCAGCGACGGTCCGGTCACGCTGTCGTCGGAGCTTTCCTCACTGTGCGGTCACTCGGTGGCGGCGCTGGCGGGGCAGTCGACGATTGAGGTGCTGAATCAGCAGGTGGCCGCCTGTGAGCAACAGGGCAAACCCGCGCTTAAGGTGGCTATCTTTCCTTCCCGCTCGGCGGCATGGCTGGCCGTAAAAAGTGGTCAGGCTGAGCTGACCCCGGTTTATACCGGTGAATCAGGATGGATTGTGAAAAAAGATCCCAGCTGGCGGGTGACCGGCCCGGTGTTTAACAGCGGGCAATCCGGCTTCTCCGTTAATAAGGCGCAGGGCAATGCGGCGGCATGGGCAGAGGCGATAAACGCCTTAATTGCGGACGGCAGCTACCTGAAAATTCTGCAGAAATATGGCGTACAGAGCGTCGCGTTAAAAACCGTGGTGATCAACCCGGCGCGCTGATTAACGCTTCGCGGCGTGCGGCCTGGCAGAGGACGCTCGCCCGGCATGAAGCCCGGCAGGATCTCACGCGGTGCTTCATGCCTTTTTCAATTCTGTCACCGGGAACATCACGAGTGTAATGAACAGATTAAATACGGCGGATCAACTGCCAGAGAATCAGGCCGCCATCGTTCCGGCGAGGGTATCCCCGCAGAACAGCGCGTTTGAGCGTATCACCGACCGGGAGCGGCATCAGGGAGTGCGCCAGCCTCGCCGCTGGCAGCGGCAGATCTCAGCGCTGCTGGTGAGCGCCATCCTGTTGTTTTTTGTCTGGCAGGCGGCGGAAAATCCCGCCTTTGACTGGCCGCTGGTTGCACACTACTTATTTGACAGGCAGATCCTGCAAGGGCTGTGGACCACCTTATGGCTGACGGCGCTGGTCACGCTGCTGAGCGTGCTGTTTGGCGTGGGGATCGCGCTGATGCGGCTGTCGCGTAATCCGGTGGTGTCACTGCTGGCCTGGAGCTACATCTGGCTGTTCCGCGCCACGCCGCTGCTGGTACAGCTGCTGTTCTGGTTCAACCTGGGCTATCTGGTTCCGCGTCTGACCATCGGCCTGCCGGGAGCCACGCCCTGGTTCAGTGTGGCAACCAATGATGTAATCAGCGCAATCGGCGCCGCGATTTTAGGTTTAACCCTGCACGGCATGGCGTATTCCGCGGAATTTATTCGCGGCGGCCTGCTGGCGGTACCCCAGGGGCAGAAAGAGGCCGCCACCATGCTGGGGCTGTCACCGGTGAAAATCTTTTTTCACATCACCTTTCCGCAGTCGCTGCGGACGATTATTCCCGCGCTGGGCAATTTCCTGATCGATAACCTGAAGGGGACATCGATCATCAGTGTGGTGGCGGTAACGGAATTGCTTTACTCCGCGCAGCTTATTTACAACCGTAACTACAAAATCATCCCGCTATTACTGGTGGCGACCTTCTGGTATGTGGCGGTGACGTCCTTACTCTCATTATTTCAGCACTGGAGCGAACGTTATTATGGCCGTGGCTACCATCACCGATAAATTTGCAGGGCATCAGCGATGAGTGACCCCTGCCAAAACGCCGTTGAAAACCCGGAAAATGCCGTGCTGCGTGCGCGCCGACTGCATAAACGCTACAGCGAGAATGTGGTGTTACAGCATATCGACCTGGACATTATCGCTGGAGAAGTGCTGTGCTTAATCGGGCCGTCAGGGTCGGGTAAGAGTACGCTATTGCGCTTGCTGGCCACGCTGGAGCAGCCGGACGGTGGGGTGATCTTTTTCAACGATTCGCCGCTGGGCCTTGTGGAAAAAGGGGCGCATCTGTATGCCGCTTCGGAGAGAACCAGGCGTCAGCAACGCGACCGCATCGGTTTTGTATTTCAACAGTTTAACCTGTTTCCCCATCTCACCGTGCTGCAGAATATTACGCTGGCGCCACGTTTACTGGGGCAGGGGCATCTGGCCGAAAAAAAAGCGCGTGAGCTGCTTGAGCGAGTCGGTCTGGCGCATAAAGCCGATGCCTGGCCATCCTCGTTATCCGGTGGGCAACAGCAGCGGGTGGCCATTGCCCGTGCGCTGGCGCGAGAGCCGAGCCTGATCCTGTTTGATGAACCGACCAGCGCGCTCGATCCGGAGCTGGTCAATGAAGTGCTGGCGGTGATGACCGATCTTGCCGAGAGCGGCATTACGATGGTTGTCGCCACCCATGAAATGCAGTTTGCCCGCCGGGTCGCCAGCCATGTTGCGTTTCTCGATAAGGGACATATCGTGGAGTACGGCACGCCGCAGCAGGTGCTGGATGCCCCCCGGCAGCCGCGTACCCGAGCCTTTCTGCAGCAGATGGCCCCGTAACCAACATCCCGTCATCATGCCGGGGATCCCCCTGACCCGAGGCTGTGTCACGTCGGGGATGCGGCAACCCCCAGCCAGGTCGAAAACTCCCGCATCGCCCTGGTCACCGGTCGCGACTGCAGCCGCGTCAGCCAGTAGCTTCCTGATGCGATGGTGGTGGTAAACGGCTGGAGCACCTGCCCGCTGGCCAGCAGATGGCTGAACATCTCCACCGGGGCTATCGCTATCCCCACGCCGCTCAGCGCGGCTTCCAGCATGGTCACCGAAGAATCAAACACAATCATCGGATGGGTGGGGGAAAGCGGCGGCCCGCCTGCCGCTTTCATCCACACCGACCATTCGTCGGGGCGGTAGGAGCGCAGCAGCGTAAAGCGGGCGAGGTCGGCCGGTTTGTGCAACTGAGCCGCCAGCGCGGGCAGGCACAGGGGGGTGAGCGACGCCCTGCACAAGAATGCCGCCTCGGTGCCGTGCCAGGCGCCGTTGCCGAAGCGTATGGTAAAATCCAGCCCTTCGGCCGCCGGATCCACGCGGTTATTGTGGGTGGAAAGCTGTAAATCGATATGCGGAAAACGCTGGTGGAATCGTTCAGGCGGCTGAGCAGAAAGCCGGTAGCGAACGTTCCGACCACGCCGACCTTCAGCTTCTCCCGGGGCTGCTGGGTGGTGAAGCTGTCCAGCGCCCCGGCAATACGATCCAAAGCGTCATTCAGCACCGGCAGCAGATTTTCCCCGGCGGGGGTCAGCGTCAGCCCGCGGGAAACCCGCACGAAAAGCGGGCAGTGCAGATGCTGCTCCAGCGCTTTAACGTGCTGGCTGACGGCCGAGTGCGTAACGTTCAGCTCAATGGCCGCGTTCTTAAAGCTCAGATGCCGGGCGGCGGCTTCAAAAGCGCGTAGTGCATTCAGCGGCAGGTAGCTGCGTGTCATGTGATTATCCGTTAGAAAAACTCAAGGCTGATGCTCAATTTAACCGTTTGTCACCCCCAGTCAATTCCCGCAGACTTGGCGCATCTGATGGCTACGGATATCCCGTTTATTCACCGTTAAGGACGAAAGTTATGCTAAAGAATGCGCTCAGCGCCGCACTGTTGCTCACCATATCAGGCAGTACCATGGCCGCACCGACCACGGACGCGCAGCTGGCCGAGGTGGTTAACCGCACCATCGCGCCGTTAATCAAGGACCAGGCGATCCCGGGGATGGCGGTGGCGGTGATTTATCAGGGTAAGCCCCATTACTTCACCTGGGGTCTGGCGGACGTGGCGGGGAAGAAGCCGGTCACGCAGGAAACCCTGTTTGAGCTGGGTTCGGTGAGTAAAACTTTCACCGGCGTGCTGGGCGGCGATGCGATTGCCCGTGGGGAAATCAGCCTCAGCGATCCGGCCAGCAAATACTGGCCTGCGCTGTCCGGCAAGCAGTGGCAGGGGATAAAGCTGCTGCATCTGGCGACCTATACCGCCGGCGGCCTGCCGCTGCAGGTACCGGATAGCGTTACCGACGCAGCCGCGCTGCAAAAGTATTACCAGTCCTGGCAGCCGGAGTGGGCGCCGGGGGAAAAGCGCCTGTATGCCAACGCCAGCATCGGCCTGTTCGGCGCGCTGGCGGTGAAGCCGTCGGGCATGGGCTTTGAGCAGGCGATGAACAGCCGGGTACTGCAGCCGCTAGCGCTGAAGCATACCTGGTATCAGGTGCCGGCAGGCGAAGCCCAACACTACGCCTGGGGCTACCGGAACGGGAAGGCGGTCCGCGTCTCGCCGGGCATGCTGGAGGCGGAAGCCTACGGCGTGAAAACCTCGATTGAAGATATGGCCCGCTGGGTACAGGTCAATATGCAGCCGGAGAAGGTAGCCGATGCGTCGCTGCAAAAAGGCATCGCGCTGGCGCAGTCGCGCTACTGGCAGGTCGGGGAGATGTATCAGGGGCTGGGCTGGGAGATGCTGAACTGGCCGCTAAAGGAAAAAGTCGTGGTGGACGGCAGCGACAATAAGGTCGCGCTGGCCCCAATGAAGGCTACGGAGATCGCGCCTCCCGCACCGCGTCAGCAGGCTTCCTGGGTACATAAAACCGGGTCCACCGGTGGATTTGGTAGCTACGTGGCGTTTATCCCGCAGAAGGATATCGGCATTGTGATGCTGGCGAACAAAAGCTATCCCAACCCGCTCAGGGTAGAGGCGGCTTACCGGATTCTGTCGGCGCTGGAGTAACCTTTTTCAGCCTGCATCGGCAGGTTGATGCATTCCATGCGGTTGGTCGCCTGAGCCCGATCAACCGCTCTGACTTTCGCCAGCACGTTAAGCGCCACGCGCCGGCGATAAAATCAGTCTGCTGCATGTCCGGCAATCTCCTTCAGTCGCGCCACAATCAGCGCCATTTCTCCCTCCGCCACCGTGCGAGGATCGAGGCTGAAAACGCCCTGATGCAGGTTGTAGCGGCGGGCGTAAATCGCGATCTCCCCGCCGCGCAGCTGCGCCTCCACCTCGCGGGCATCCAGTCCCAGTTCGCTGGCCTCCACCCGGATGCGGATACGCCAGATAGCGCGGCCCGCCTCATCCTGCTCGATATCGGCCGCCAGCCCGCGAATCGCGGAAATCGCTTCCGCAACGGGCTGGAGCCGTTCGGCGGTCACTGTGCCCTGACCCTGGCTGTAGTGCTCCAGCGCGTACACCAGCCCGACCATATTCTCCTTGCCGATTTTCATCGCCCGGGCAATGCCGTTGTGTTGGGCTTTGCAGGCGTCGATCCAGCGCCTGGTTCCGGTAATAAAGCCAGAGGTCGGTGCGTTAAACGCCTTAGCACCGCTGTAAATCACCATATCGGCCCCGCTGGCGACCCAGGCGTGCAGATCCTCTTCGGCGGCGGCATCGACGATCAGCGGCAGCTCGTGCTGGCGGGCGACCGCCACAAAGTCCGCAATGCTCAGCATGCCCTTCTGCACGCAGTGGTGCGATTTCACATACAGCAGTGCGGCGGTGCGCGGGGTGACCGCGCTTTCCAGCTGCCAGCGGGCCGACAGATTGCTGGATCCGACCTCCACCACCCGCCCGCCACCGAGGCGGATGGCGCTGGTAATCGGCGCGCCGTAGTCCACATTGTGGCCGCGCAGCATCAGCACCTCATTCGCCATGCCCGCGCTGTCCGGCATCATCGCCACGCGGGCCGGGTCGCCCCGGGTAATGGCGGCGGCAACGGCGATGGCAATCCCCGCCGAGGCGCAGGAGGTAACGTAGCTGGCCTCCGCGCCGGTAAAGCGGGAAACCAGCTCGCCGCAGCGGTCCACCAGCCGGTCAATCTCGACAAAAGCGGAGGCAGCCTGCGCCGTGGCCTGCATTACCTCCGGGGCCACGCTGGATACGCCCAGAATGGTCATTTTGCCGCAGGCGTTGATCACCCGTTTCAGCCCAAGGTGCTGATAGATATTTTGCGCCATGATTTACAGAACCCCCAGCAGCGAACAGGCCACGCTCAGCGCCACAATCGACAGCAGAATGGTGGTGTAGCGCGGCCCTTTTTTCACCAGATAGAAGTAGACCGAGAACACCGCCGCCAGCGGCAGCAGGCCGGGGGCGATCGAATCCAGGATCTGCTGCACCACCACTTCGGATCCTTCCAGCGCGCTGATCTTCAGCGGCGTGGTGATCTTCACGTAGCTGGCGGACAGCGCGCCCATCATAATCAGCCCCAGCACGTTGGCCCCGTAGATCAGCTCTTTGATCCGCCCGCCCTGCAGCAGGCCGATAATCGAGTCGCGCCCCAGCGTGTAGCCTTTGTGGATCATGCCGTAGCTCACCGCCAGGGTAATCGCCGGGTAAAGGATCAGCGGGATAATCCCGCCCATCGCGCTGCCGCCGGCGGCGAAGGGGATAAAGATGGCGATCAGCAGCGGCATCACCGCCGCCCAGATGATCGAATCGCCCATCCCGGCCAGCGGCCCCATCAGGCCGGTTTTGATCCCGGTGATCGACGCGTCGCTGATCGGTTCGCCCCGCGTTTTTTGCTCTTCCATGGCGATGGCGATCCCCTGGATCACCGCGCCGAAGGTCTGCTCCGAGTTAAAGAAGTTCAGATGGCGTTTCAGCGCCTCCACCTGTTCCTCCTTCTGCGGGTACAGCTTTTTGATAACCGGCGTCATCGAGGCGCAGAAAATCAGGCTCTGCAAACGCTCGTAGGAGCTGGAAACCTCCGCGCCCAGCCAGTAAATAAACCAGGCCTTGGTGATATCGCCTTTGGTCAGCGCCCGGCTCTCCCGCGCGCGCTCCACCAGTTCATGCTGCATTGCGTCGCTGCTCATCATGCTGCTCCTTCATTTTTCGCCAGGCCTTTGATCAGGAAGGCCACACAGGTACCGAAGATCGCCATCGCCATGATGTCCAGCTTGAGGTACAGCACGGCAAAGAATCCGCCGATAAACCACGGCAGCAGGCTTTTTTTACCAATCACCATAATGGTGATGGCGAAGCCGAGCGCAGGGAGGATCCCGCCCATGATTTCAAAGGAGTGGGTGAGCCAGTGCGGCATCAGCTTGAGGAAGCTTTCCACCACGTTCTGGCCAAAGTAGTTGGCGGCAAACACCACCGGGAAGCGCAGCGCCAGCCCGAGCAGGGCCGGATAGAGAAAGGCGCAGCGCATGATGCCGGACATATTGGCGGTTTCGGCGTGCTTGTCCGCCATATGCACCCAGGCGGCGTTCAGCGTGCGGCGAAGCTGGTCGAGGAACACGCCGATCACGCCAAACGGAATTGCCAGGGCAATCGCCAGGTTCGGGTCCATCCCGGCCTTTACGGCGATAGGGATTGAGATACAGGCGGCCAGCGCCGGGTCCGACGGGACGTTACCGCCGGGCGTGGAGGTCACACCGAGGTAAACCAGCTGCATGCCCGCGCCGATAATCATCGCCGTATGCATATTGCCCAGCAGCAGGCCGACAAAGACGGCGATCACCACCGGCTGCAGCAGCATCGCGGAAAGGGTATATCCCAGGCGTAAACGGGCAAACCAGTAGTACAGGCCCATCAGGCTTGCAAAAAGTAAGGTATCCATAGTGTTATCCTTTACACCTTATCCTTCAGGCCGACTGCGCCTGAAAGAGAGGTGCAGTGAGTGAGTTAGAATTTTTTCAGGATATCGTCCAGCGACTGCGGCTTATCTTCCGGGATGGTCTGGAAGAACACCTGCACGCCGCGATCGCGCAGATCTTTCAGAATGCCGACGTCTTTCTCATCGAGGGTGATGTTCTGGAACACCGCTTTACGGTTGGGGCCGCCGCCCAGTCCGCCGACCTGCACGTTGGTCACATCAAATCCCTGCTGTACCGCATCCTGGATCGCCGCCAGCGACGGGAACAGCACCAGCACTTTGCCGTCGCCCAGCTGATTCTCCTTCCACGAGGCCGCAAAGCTCTGATTGCTGTAGCAGTCCACTTTGATGTTCGGCGGTGCGGCCATCAGGTAGATGTTTTTCATAAACGGATCGGCGTCCAGCTCGTCGCTGACTACGGCGATGCGATTGGCCTGGGACTGCCCAACCCATTTGGTGACCACCTGGCCGTGAATCAGGCGGCTGTCAATGCGGCATAAAACGATCGTTGCCATGCTGTGTTCCTTTTTATTGGGGTTGTTGTAACTGACGAACGTGGGCGACCACGTCCAGACAGCTGCTGCGCCCGGCGTCGATCAGATCGGTTACGCAGTCGGTCAGCGGGCCTGCTTCGCGCCGGTCCAGCGCTTCCAGCAGCAGGGAGGCGTTCAGCCCGCAAATCACCGCCACCGGATAGTCCGCGCTGAGGCGTGCCGCCACGTTCGAGGTGGTGCCGCCGATAAAATCGGTGAGGATCAGCGAACCGTGCGGCATCACTTTCACCGCGGCTTCCACCCGCTGGTAAAACTCACCCAGCGTATCTACCGGCATCAGGGCGATTGCCGTAACGCCATGGATCTCACCGGTTACCATGCGCAGGCTGTTGCAAAGCTGTTCTCCCCAGCCGCCGTGAGTCAGCAGCAGGATCTGGGACAAGGGTTCAGTGGGTGCAGCGGTAGTCAAAACGGCCTCCTGGCTCAGTTACGTTTACAGACGTATACAGAGCAAGGGCTGTGCCAGAGTTTGTGTCACGCGGGGAGAACGGCAGGGACAGCGGGGCGTGCGGCCCCGCCGGATAAGGGATTAACCGTAAAGCAGTTCGTAGATATAAAAATATTCCGCGTCGGACAGGCGAATGGCGTAAGCCTCTTCAACCGGCTGAAAGGCGGTTTTGATGACACTGAGCGCGCGGACATCGAGATCGGGGCGGTTTTCCAGCGCCATCTGTAACGGTTTTCGGTTGATCACGATACGCTCGACCATGCAGCAGCAGTGGATCAGGAAGCGCAGTGTCACCTGGCGGCTCGGTTTGAGCGAAAGGGCGCTGGTCAGATGCTCAAATACGCCCTCCATCTCCTTCAGAATGCGCCGGGGGTTGAGCACCGAAATATGATTGATGATGCTCTCCATGGTCAGCGCGCTGATAAACCGCATCGCGCTGCGCTCCATCTCCAGTCGACGCTCGGCGCTGGAAAGGTCCGGCGTCAGCAGGCTGAGCACCAGTTCCGGCCCCTGTTCGGAGAACAGCTCCTCCAGCGAGATAAAGGGAATATCCGGCAGCCCCGGCTGAAAGGTGCCGACGATGCCCGCCAGCCGCTCACCGGGCTTCAGCGCCTGCTGCACGCGCTCCAGGCTGCGCACCTCGTTGTAGTCGAGGATCGTCATTCGGGTATCCTGCGACATCAGCTCGCCGAAGCTCTCTTCCAGCACCTTCCTGATTTTCTCTGCCGTGCCCATCCCGGTAATACAGGAAATCACCAGCACCCTGCCGCCGTTCTCCTGCTGCGGCGTGCAGAACTGGCTGGCAATGCCTTTATCCCGCATCAGCTGGGCCAGCTGCGGCAGATCGCCGGTTTCAAAGCTTAAATCCAGCCCCACTTCCAGCAGGCTGGTCAGGGTGATATTCGGCATCAGCAGCACGTCGATCTGAAACAGCTTGCTGATGGTGCTGCCAAAGTGGACCAGCGAACCGATATCCACCATCAGGATCAGCCGCCGGTACCGCCGGGCCTGAATCATCTGCGTCAGCGTTTCCAGCGTGTCGTGCACCGACTGTTCAAACGGCATATCAATGGCGCTGAACAGCTCGCGCTCCAGCACCCGGTTCACGTATTGGGCCATGCTGGTGGCGGTGGTCGCGCCGTGGGCAATCAGGATCGCTCCGGTGTCCGGGCTGGCGTCGATCCGCTGGCGGTAATGGCGGCACTCCTTGAGGAACAGGCACAGCCAGACGATTTCCGTTGCCGGGCACTGAATATGCAGCAGCTCGTCGATCTTGCGGCACAGCAGGGTGGCATTCTCGTACTCATCCTTGCAGCGGTCGAGGATCAGGCTGGATGAATAAAGCTGCGGGATCAGCCCGCGCTGCACGTAGCCTATCAGCGCGAGAAAGTGTTTGCGCAGCGGGTTCAGCAGATTCTCCGGCAGGGCAAAGCCCAGCACCTGCTCCACGCAGCCGATCAGTAGCGTCACCCGCTCTTCAATCCGGTCGCCGTAGCGCGGCGGGTGCGCGGTACTGTCCCGGCTGTAGAGGCCGTACTCAAAAATGGAGCTGAGTTTGTTTTTGAGGATCGCCAGGGTTTCCGCGGGCGGCACGTTACTGTTGCGCAGGTTGACGTATTCGCGGGTCAGGAAGCTGTAGAACAGATCGCTCTCTTCCGCCTCCATCCCGCTGGCCAGCGAGGTTTTTAACGCGGGCAGGGTGCGCGCATCCACGTTCAGCCGTTCCCTGCCAGCAAACAGGCCGTCCACCCGCTGGCGCTGCTCCGCCGTGGCGTTAAACGGCATCTCGATCCGTTTATCCAACTGAAGCGTCTCGTTATGATCCGTCATCCCCACGGCCCAGGCCTGCGCGCACAGGAACTGAATATCGCTTTTCAGCTGGCCGATATTGCCCTCCAGCGGCTTATTCAGCAGCCAGAGCAGCAGCGTTTTATCGATGCTGACGGTGCGCTCGATCTTGCGGCTTTCACGCTGCAGGAAGCCGACGATCAGTTCGATCTGTTCCTCCACCGATCGCTGGCGGATCCCCGGCAGATCGATGCAGACCTGAATACGCCGCTGGAAGGTGCGCAGCAGGGCGGAGCTGACCGGTTCGGTGGTGGCACAAATCAGCCGGATCGCAATCGGGCGGGGCGCGCTGCTGGCCCCCAGCGGGCGGTATTCTCCCTTATCCAGGATCGAGAACAGTTTTTCCTGGCCCTCATACGGCAGGCGGTGCACCTCATCCAGCAGCAGGTAGCCCCCGTCCGCCTGCTCCACCAGCCCGGTTTTATGCTCGCTGGCACCGGTAAACGCGCCCTGGCGATGCCCGAACAGATGGGAAGAGAGCAGCTCCGGGTTGTGGGCGTATTCCGCGCAGTTAAAGTAGACCAGTGGCGGCGGCGATCCCGCCTTGTGTTTGCAGGCAAAGCGGTGCATCAGCTCGGCGAAAAAGGTTTTTCCCACGCCGGAAGGGCCGGTCAGCAGCACGTGCAGCCCGTGCGGATAGAGCACGGCGGCGCGGCCTTTTTCCACCGCTTCGTGCAGGCTGCGATCGAAGCCGATCAGTGCGGTGAAGGGATCGTCGGCGGGGTGGTTTTCGTTGGGCGGCAGCAGATCGGCGATTGAACGCACTTCGCGTTCGGACTCCTCCAGCGCCCGGCCCAGCACTCCTTCCGCCACCCGGCGGTGCAGAAAGAACACCGGGCGGCCGCGGCTTTTAATCGCCAGGCCATCATTCCAGAGCTGATTAAGGTCTTTGCTCACCGAGTTGCGCGCCAGTCCGAGGTTGAACCCCATCGCCTCTGCGGTGCAGGCTTTTTCTTCTGCCAGATCGGTCAGGCTGAGTCCCTGCGTTAACCGTTCCAGCTCTCCCAGTATGATTTCAATCCGTTTCATCTCATTACCACTGAAAAATAAATGACGTTTCAGAACATACACTAATCGGCGGGGGGAGAAAGAGACGAGGGTTGCAGATGCGGGGTGGGGAGGGGATTGCAGTGGGTCTTGCGGGTGGGTTGCGTTGAGATTTGCGTTTGGCGCACGTCCTCTGCGGCGGCCGGGCGGTCCTCGCGCCGCTGCGCGGTCCCTTCGGTTCCGGCTTCGGGCCTTACGGATCGGCGCAGAGCGGGCGTCCTGCCCGCGCCGCGCCTGAGCCCAGCATCCCTGCTGGTCTCTCCGGCCCCCCAGCCTTCACCTCAGCGCTGCGGATTGCCCGGCCGCCGCAGAGGACGTGCTCCTTTTGGCTAATTGCTCGCTGTTTAAAGAACGTTATTCAGCGTTTACCTTCAGACTTTGTCTTTGACTCGTTGGTGGTAGTGCCGGCTTGATTGGGTGTTGTAGTCAGTGGTTCATCCCAGCTGGTCTCTCCGCCCCCCAGCCCGCACTTCAGCGCTGCGAATTGCCCGGCCGCCGCAGAGGACGAGCTGCTTTTGGCTAATTGCTCGCGGTGCTTAAAATATTTCAGGCTTACCGGGGGTAAGCCTGTGTTTCACTCTTTTACTCAGAACGTGTAGTTCAGTGATACCCAGTAGTTACGCCCCGGCGTTACGTAGCCGGTGGTGGAGGCCAGCGTCTGGAAGTAGTCGCCCGCGTAGGTGCTGCTGCGGCCAGCCTGATACAGGCTGACTTTCGAGAAGTCCTTATCCAGTACGTTATTGATCGTGCCGTTAACCGTCAGCGCCGGGGTAATCTTATACGCCGCGCCCATGTTCACCACCGTCCAGGCTTTCAAATAGGCACCGCGATCGTCGTAGACCGTTTTCTCAATCGCGCTCAGGTTGCCGTAGCCAGTGGTATAACGCGGGGTTTTGCCGTGATATTCCGCCGCTATCCACGATGTCAGATCGTCGTTCATCTGCCACGACATTTTCGCGTTGGCCATATGGCGTGCGGTATTGGTCAGCGGTGCGCCCGGATTATCGCCACCGCGCTGTTTGCTGTCGGTGTAGGTGTAGTTCAGGTTCAGCGTCAGCTCCGGGATAACCACCGGGAAGGAGGAGGCGAACTCAATCCCCTGGTTGATCGCCTTACCGACGTTACGATACGAGTTTGTCGAATCGTCGATGGTTTCACTGGATATGGCGTTACGGAAGTTGCTGATAAATCCAGTGACGTTGGCTTTTACGTTATCGGCATTTTCATAGTAGATCCCGGTTTCGTAGTTAACGCTGGATTCCGGCTTCAGGTTCGGGTTACCGAGGGTGCTGATCAGGCCATTACCCGCCACGCCGCTGACGCCATTATGCAGCTGGGCGAGGGAAGGGGCTTTATAGCCGGTGCTGACGCCGCCCTTCACCGTCCAGTCGTCCAGCGCGTTCCATACCAGGTAGGCGCGCGGGCTGACGTGGCCGCCGAAGCTGTCGTGTTTCTCGTATCGCGCGCCCCAGGTCAGGGAAAGCGGATCGATAATCTGCCAGTCGTCTTCGGTAAACAGTGACCAGGTTTTCTGCTTGAAGGTTTCGCCGCTGTTCGCCAGCACGATGCCGTCCTTCAGGCGGGAATCCCAGTATTCACCGCCTACGGTCAGCAGGTGGTCGTCACCGATCGGGGCAACAATGCTGGTGTTGAAAATCGCATTGGTGTTCTTCAGCTCGCGATCCTGTCCACTCAGACCGCTGTTCTCCGCAGAAAGCGTGCGCGGGGTCAGAACGCGGCCTTTGTTTTCTGTGACCGCATAGGAAAGGCTGGAGCTCCAGCGGCCCAGAGACAGATCGGTGTCGTGACCAATGACCACTTTATTGCGCTGATAGTGCAGTTTGTCGCGATAGCCGCCGCCGCTGGTGCCGATCGGGCCAAGCTGGCTGTGGCTGTTGTCATACTCCTGTTCGGCGGTTTCGCCATCGATCCACAGGGTATTTTTATCGCTGGTCTTGTAGTTCAGCCGCCCGCCCACGGTGTAGTTATTGCTTTTGGTCGGGTAGGGAACGCGCGTGTCACTGCCGCTGTCGCTCAGGCTGGTGACGCTGGAACCCTGGCGGTGTTCGAAGTTGCCGCGAAGGGTCAGATCCAGCGTATTGGGGATTAGCGCGCCGCTGGTGTACAGGCCCACGGTTGAGCTGTCGCCCCACTTGCTGTGTTCCTGTACCGAATGAGAGAGGTTCAGCCCGCCGTGCCATTCGTCGGTGTTTTTCTTAGTGATAATGTTGATCACGCCACCCATGGCATCGGAGCCGTAGAGCGTTGACATCGGGCCACGGATCACTTCGATATGATCGATAGCGGAAAGCGGCGGCATCATGGCGGTGTTAAGAGTGCCGAAACCGTTGGGTGTGGTATCGGAGCTGGCGTTCTGTCGGATACCGTCGATCAGGATCAGCGTATAGCTGCTGGGCATGCCGCGTATAGAGATATCCAGCCCGCCGGTTTTCCCGGTTCCGCCGCGTACGTCCACGCCTTCCATGCCGCTGAGTGCCTCACCCAGGTCGCTGTAGTTCTTTTTGGACAGCTCATCCTGGCTGACAACGGAGATTGAGACCGGCGCGTTAGTCAGTTTTTGTTCATAGCCGCTGGCGGTGACGACCAGCGTGCCTTCCTGGGCAAATACGGGTACTGATGCCGCCAGGAGGATTGCCGCGGTGATGTTGTTTTTTTTCATTACAGAGCCATTGGGAAATGTTGAAAGACGCGGCGTTACATTAATAAACACTTTCTAAACGCACTCTTAACGATTACGAGAATGATAATGATTGGCGTTACAATCTTGGGTGATAAATTGGCTGCGTATTGAGATTTGTGTTTGGCGCACGTCCTCTGCGGCGGCCGGGCGGTCCTCGCGCCGCTATGCGGTGCCTTCGGTTCCGGCTGTGGGTCTTGCGGATCGGCGCAGAGCGGGCGTCCTGCCCGCGCCGCGCCTGAGCCCAGCATCCCTGCTGGTCTCTCCGGCCCCCCAGCCTTCACCTCAGCGCTGCGGATTGCCCGGCCGCCGCAGAGGACGTGCTCCTTTTTGGCTAATTGATCGCTGTTCGAAAAACTTTAAAGCCTGTTTCAGATTTTGCATTTGGCCTGACATCCGTGGGCCAATTTACAGATCGCTGTTTAAAGAACACTAATTAGCGCCGAATGTGGGAATCTCACCAACATTGTGAAAGAAGGAAGACCCGATAGGTTTTTCAGGCAACGCGAAAGTCAGAAAGCAGGCGGGTTGTGCCCCCGGTCGGGTAATCCGCAGCGCTGAACGCAGAGAGGAAGCCAGGATTCGCCCACAGGGAAGTGGGCGAAAGGCACGGCCGCGCAGGACGCGCGTCTGTGCCGGTCCGACAGGCTGACGAACGAAGTGAGGGCACCGCGTGAGCGGCGCGAGGACCCGCCCGACCGGGGGCACAACCCGCCAGCGTTAACTCCAGCCTTTGTAAACGACCAACCCGCCAGCGTTAACTCCAGCCTTTGTAAACGACCAACCCGCCAGCGCTAACTCCAGCCTTTGCAAACGACCAACCCGCCAGTGCTAACTCCAGCCTTTGCAAACGACTGTCTGTACCGGTCCGGCAGCAATCCCCCCTGAGCAAAACGCAAAACCATCACCTATAGTCAGTGACCCAGCCCCAACCCCGGATCCTACTATGCTGCTGCGCCTTACCCTGCTGCTGACCCTCGGCGGCCTTCCCTTTTTCACCTCCGCCCACAACCTGATCCCCGGCCAGCCGTTGCCGCCGATTGGCGTCACCGATCGCGGGGAGTTGGTGATAGCGCAGGATAAAATACACTACCAACGCTGGAACAGCGCCCGGCTGACCGGCAGGACGGGCATCGTGCTGCATATGGCAGGACGCCTGGCAGCGAAAGAGAGCAATGCCGCGCTGATTCAGGCGATCGAAAACGCCCACTTCCCTGCGGCCACGGTCCAGATCACTACCATCGTCAATACCGACGACGCCATCCCCGGCAGCGCCATGTTTGTCCGGCAGAGCCTCGAAAGCAGCAAAAAGGAAACACCCGGTGCACAGTTTGTGGTGGATGAAAAGGGCGCAGTCAGGCAGGCCTGGCAGCTGGCAGCAGGAGGATCGGCGGCGGTGGTGCTGGATAAACAGGGCCGGGTCAGATTTGCCAAAGACGGGGCCTTAACCGATGAAGAGGTCCGGCAGGTTATCGCCTTAGTGCAGCAGCTGGAGGTTTAAATCGCTGCGTGAAAATGACCAAAAATCTGTACAGGTAATCTGTTTTTTGTAAAAGTTTGTCGCATCCTCCGATACTCAGAGAAATTTCTGGATATTGCACTAGGCTTTGCAAATAAAGCCATGTAATTGTCAGGGGTTGCCTGAAACGATGAACAACCATGAAGATGAACTGCTGAGGCTGCGTGAAGCCCTGCAGAGTCGCCTGGACCAGCTGCTGCCCGCTGGAGAACAGCAGGATCTGGTCTTTACCGCCATGCGTGAAGGAACGCTGGCGGCGGGCAAGCGCGTTCGCCCCCTGCTGCTGATCCTGGCCGCCCGCGATCTGGGCTGCGCGGTGGATCAGCCCGGCCTGCTCGACCTCGCCTGCGCGGTTGAGATGGTACATGCCGCATCCCTGATGCTGGATGATATCCCCTGTATGGACAATGCGTTACTGCGTCGCGGGCGGCCCACTATCCACGCTCAGTACGGCGAGAACGTTGCCATCCTCGCCGCCGTTGCGCTGCTGAGCCGTGCTTTTGGCGTGGTGGTTGAGGCACCGTCGTTATCCCCCGCCTGCAAAACCCAGGCCGTCGCGGAACTGTCGCTGGCGGTCGGATCGCAGGGGCTGGTGCAGGGCCAGTATCTTGACCTCAGCGAAGGGGGCCGGGCGAGAAGCAGCGAAGCGATTCTGCTGACCAACGAGCTTAAAACCAGCCGTTTATTTGATGCCTCATTGCAGATGGCGGCCATTGTTGCCGGATCCTCGCCGCAAACGCGGCAGCGCCTGCGCTGTTTTGCCCAGGATCTGGGGCAGGCCTTTCAGCTGATGGACGATCTCTCCGACGGGTTGAGCAATACCGGTAAAGATGCAAATCAGGACAGCGGAAAATCAACACTGGTCGCGTTGCTGGGGGCCGAAGCGGTTCACCGGAAGCTGCGTGAGCATTTGCGCAGTGCGGATGAGCATATCGCCAGCGCCTGCCAGCGTGGCCTCTCCACCCGGCATTTTATGCATGCCTGGTTTGACAAGCAGATGGCTCAGTTTGGCAATAACAGCACGCAGCCGGGGTGCTAATGAGCGATCTTATCCAACGAAAAAGCGATCATCTCGATATCGTCCTGAACGGATCGCGCAGCGTGAAAACCCGGACAACCGGCTTTGAACGGTGGCATTTTGAGCACTGTGCGCTACCGGAGCTGAGCCTCGATCGCATCGATCTTCGTACAACGCTATTGGGTAAAACGCTGCAGGCACCGCTGTTGATCGGCTCGATGACCGGCGGCACCCGGCGGGCGAAAAGCATTAACCGGCACCTTGCAGAGGCCGCTCAGTCGCTGGGGCTGGCGATGGGCGTCGGCTCTCAGCGCGTGGCGCTGGAAAGCGAACAGGACTGGGGGCTGACGCGGGAACTGCGTCAGCTTGCACCCGACATTCCGCTACTGGCGAACCTGGGTGCGGCGCAAATCGCCGGGAAAAACGGCGCGGAGTATGCGCGGCGGGCGGTAGAGATGATTGAAGCAGACGCACTGATCGTCCATCTCAACCCCCTGCAGGAAGCCCTGCAGCACGGCGGCGATCGCGACTGGCGGGGCGTGCTGGCGGCGATTGCCCATACGGTGGAAGCGCTGCCGGTGCCGGTGGTGATCAAAGAGGTCGGTGCGGGGCTGTCCGTGCCGGTGGCACGCCAGCTGGTTGACGTGGGCGTGGCGATGCTGGATATCGCTGGCGCAGGCGGCACCAGCTGGGCGGCCGTGGAAGGGGAGCGTGCCGTATCGCCGCAGGCCCGGGCGGTGGCGATGGCCTTCTCCGACTGGGGGATCCCCACTGCGCAGGCGCTTACGCAGCTGCATCAGGCGCTGCCGCAGGTGCCGCTGATTGCGTCCGGCGGCATTATGGATGGCATCGACGTGGCGAAAGCGCTGCGGTTAGGGGCTGATGTCGCCGGCCAGGCGGCGGGCGTGCTGGGCTGTGCGACGGTCTCCAGCGAGGCGGTGGTCGACCATTTTCAGGTCATCATTGAACAGCTGCGCGTGGCCTGCTTCTGCACCGGCAGCGGCAGCCTGCGCGATCTCCGCCAGGCGAAACTGGTGCCCGTTGAATGAGTGCAGCTCGCTGGGATGTGATACTGGTCGGCGGCGGGCTGGCGAATGGCCTGATTGCCTGGCGGTTACGGCAGCTGCAGCCGCGGCTGCGCGTGCTGGTGCTGGAGTCGGATGCCGAGCCGGGCGGCAATCATACCTGGTCTTTCCATCAGCGCGATCTGCTGCCCGGGCAGCATCGCTGGATAGCGCCGCTGGTGGCGCACCGCTGGGCGGGCTACGACGTGCGTTTCCCGGCGATGAATCGCACCCTCGCGGGCGAATATATCAGTGTGACCTCCGAACGTTTTGCCACTGTTATCCGTCAGGTGCTGGGCGATAGCCTGTTGACCGGCACCCGCGCCCTGAGCCTGACGCCGGACACGGTGACGCTCAGTGATGGGCAAACGCTGAATGCGGCGGCGGTCATTGACGGACGCGGCTACCGGCCCAGTCCCCATCTGATCGTTGGCTGCCAGGCTTTTTTAGGGCAGGAATGGAGCCTGAGCCAGCCGCACGGCCTGACGCGCCCCATCCTGATGGACGCCACCGTCGACCAGTCGGCGGGCTACCGTTTTGTTTACACCCTGCCGCTTTCCGACCATCGGCTGCTGATCGAAGATACGCACTATATCGATCGCGCCACCCTCAGCGAAGAGCGCGCACGGCAGCATATCCGTCAGTACGCCGAACGGCAGGGCTGGCACCTGGATCGGCTGGAGCGGGAAGAGCGGGGCAATCTGCCGATTGCGCTGGCAGGCAATGCCCGCGCGTTCTGGCAGGCACAGGCCGGCCAGCCGTGCAGCGGCCTGCGCGCCGGGCTGTTTCATGCGACCACCGGTTACTCGCTGCCGCAGGCGGTAGCGCTGGCGGATCTGATAGCTGCCCAGCCCGTTCTGGACGCCGCTACGCTGTTCTCGCTGATCGAAGGTTACGCTCTGGCGCAGTGGCGGCGTCAGGGTTTCTTCCGCCTGCTCAACCGCATGCTGTTTCTGGCCGGGCGCCCGGACGGGCGCTGGCGGGTGATGCAGCGGTTTTATCAACTGAACCACGGACTGATCGCTCGATTTTATGCGGGTCAACTGACGCTGCAAGACAGGGTGCGGATCCTGGCAGGTAAGCCACCGGTTCCGGTGGGCGAAGCCCTGCGTGCCGCACTGAAATATACCCCCCGGCTGCGAGCTTTTCACGATGAGTAAAACAGTAGTTATCGGTTCTGGTTTTGGCGGCCTTGCCCTGGCGATCCGCCTGCAGGCGGCCGGTGTTCCCACGCTGCTGCTGGAGCAGCGCGATAAACCCGGCGGCCGCGCCTATGTTTATCAGGACGACGGATTTACCTTCGACGCCGGGCCAACGGTCATTACCGACCCGACGGCGATCGAAGAGCTGTTCAGCCTGGCCGGCAAGCGCATCGAAGATTATGTCGATCTGCTGCCGGTAACGCCGTTTTACCGGCTGTGCTGGGAAGATGGCGAAGTTTTTGATTACGATAACGATCAGGCGCGGCTGGAAGAGCAAATCCGGCGCATCAATCCGCGTGATGTGGAAGGCTATCGGCAGTTTCTGGCCTACTCGAAAGCGGTGTTCAATGAGGGATACCTCAAACTGGGCAGCGTGCCGTTTTTATCCTTCCGCGACATGCTGCGCGCAGGGCCGCAGCTGGCGCGGCTGCAGGCGTGGCGCAGCGTGTACGGCATGGTGTCGAAGTTTATTGAAAACGAGCAGCTGCGGCAGGCGTTTTCTTTCCATTCGCTGCTGGTCGGCGGCAATCCCTTCGCCACGTCATCCATTTACACGCTGATCCACGCGCTGGAGCGGGAATGGGGCGTGTGGTTTGCCCGCGGCGGCACCGGTGCGCTGGTGCAGGGGCTGGTAAAGCTGTTTGAGGATCTCGGCGGCACGCTGGAGCTGAACGCGGAAGTGACCAGGCTGGAGACGGAAGGCGAACGTATCAGCGCGGTGCAGCTCAGGGACGGGCGCCGTATTGCGGTCGCTTCCGTGGCGTCTAACGCCGATGTGGTGCAGACCTATGCAAAGCTGCTGGGTCACCATCCCGTCGGGGCCGCACGCGGCGCATCGCTAAAGCGCAAACGTATGAGCAATTCGCTGTTTGTCCTGTACTTCGGGCTGAACAAGCATCACAGCCAGCTGGCGCATCACACGGTGTGTTTCGGCCCGCGCTACCGGGCGCTGATTGATGAGATTTTTCACTCTCCCACGCTGTCGGAAGATTTTTCCCTTTATCTGCACGCGCCCTGCGTCACCGATCCCTCCCTGGCGCCGCCGGGCTGCGGCAGCTATTACGTGTTAGCGCCGGTGCCGCACCTGGGGACGGCGGATCTGGACTGGACGGTGGAAGGCCCGCGCCTGCGCGACCGCATTTTTGCCTATCTGGAACAGCACTATATGCCGGGCCTGCGTGAGCAGCTGGTGACGCACCGGATGTTTACCCCGTTCGATTTTCGCGATCGGCTGGGGGCGTATCACGGGTCGGCATTTTCCATTGAGCCGATCCTGCGGCAGAGCGCCTGGTTCCGTCCTCATAACCGCGACAGTCGGATCGATAACCTCTACCTGGTCGGGGCGGGCACCCATCCGGGGGCGGGGATCCCCGGCGTAATCGGTTCGGCGAAAGCCACCGCGGGCCTGATGCTGGAGGATCGGCTATGACCAACGCCACGCTGATGGATCACGCCACCTTAACGATGGCGGCAGGTTCAAAGAGTTTTGCCACCGCATCGAAGCTGTTTGATGCGCCGACCCGCCGCAGCGCGCTGATGCTGTACGCCTGGTGCCGCCACTGCGACGATGTGATTGACGGGCAGGTGCTCGGGTTTTACCAGGCGACCCCGGACACCGACAGTGCAACACAGCGGCTGGACCGCCTGAAGATGCAGACGCAGCGCGCTTTCGACGGTGTAAAAATGGACGACCCGGCCTTCGCCGCGCTGCAGGAAGTGGCGCTCAGCCACGGTATTCCCCCGCGTCTGGCTTTTGAGCACCTTGAAGGTTTCGCGATGGACGTGAGGGAAACGCACTACGTTACGTTTGAGGATACGCTGCGCTACTGCTATCACGTGGCGGGCGTGGTGGGACTGATGATGGCGCGGGTGATGGGCGTACGCGACGAGTCGGTGCTGGATCGCGCCTGCGATCTGGGACTCGCTTTCCAGTTGACCAATATTGCCCGCGATATCGTTGAGGATGCGCAGGCCGGGCGCTGCTATCTGCCCGCGCAGTGGCTGGCTGAAGAAGGCATTAACGCCGCTCAGATCGCCGATCCGGCTCATCGTGAAAAGCTGGCGCGTCTGGCGCAACGGCTGGTGGCGGCCGCCGAACCGTATTACGCCTCTGCCCGCGCCGGGCTACCGGGTTTACCTCTGCGCAGCGCGTGGGCGATTGCCTCGGCGCACGGCGTCTATCGGGAAATTGGCGTGAAGGTCAGTGCGGCCGGTCCCCGGGCCTGGGATAGTCGTCAGGGGACCAACCGGCTGGAAAAGCTGGGTCTGCTGGCGAAGGGCGCGGCGCAGGCGCTCAGCTCTCGCGCTGGTCGGCCGTCGCCTCGCGCGAGCGATCTGTGGCAGCGTCCGCGCTAGCTGCTTCCTCTTTGCCGGCATGCGCTTGCCGATTGCGGCTGCGCAGCGTCGCCTGTAGCTTTGCCACCGGCGGCGCATACAGAAAGCCGAACGAGACGCAGTCCTCTTTGCCCCGCACCGCATGATGCAGGCGATGGGCCAGATATAGGCGTTTTAAATATCCCTTACGGGGAATATAGCGAAACGGCCAGCGCTGGTGGACCAGTCCGTCATGCACAATAAAATAGAGCAGTCCGTAGAGCGTCATCCCCGCCCCAATCCACTGTAGTGGCCAGGCGCCCGTTGCCCCGAAGGCGATCAGCGCGATGGCCAGCGCGGCAAAGACCACGGCATACAGGTCATTCACTTCAAACCGGCCGCTGTGCGGTTCATGGTGTGAAAGGTGCCATCCCCATCCCCAGCCGTGCATGATGTATTTGTGCGTCAGCGCGGCAATCATTTCCATCGCGGCGACGGTCGCCAGGACAATCAGGGTGTTCCACAGCACGAGCATTTGTATTCCTTGTTGTCCAGGGGCAGAGGGTATGCGATCCGGGTGATTGATGAGTATAGCAATGGCGTGGAGGGCTGCCGGGTTGGGGGATGAATTCACGGGGTCTTGCGGTTTGGATTGGCGTCAGGGGGCGCGATCGGGTTGGCGTCAGAATTGGCGATCGGGGCGCGTCCTCTGCGGCGGCCGGGCGGTCCTCGCGCCGCTACGCGGTACCTTCGGTTTCGACTGCGGGTCTTTCGGATCGGCGCAGAGCGGGCGTCCTGCCCGCGCTGCGCCTGAGCCCAGCATCCCTGCTGGTCTCTCCGGCCCCGCAGTCTGCACCTCAGCGCTGCGGATTGCCCGGCCGCCGCAGAGGACGCGCCCCTTTTGACTAATTGCTCGCTGTTTTAAGCATGTTCAGACTTTGCATTTGAGCTGATATCCGTTTTCCAGCTTACAGATCGCTATTTTAAGAACGTTACTCATCGTTGGATGCGGCAAGACTGGCTGCATAACAAACCGAATAGGCAATCCTCAGTGCAGAACAGAAATAGGGGAGAGCTGATTTGTTTCTCAGGCAACATGAAAGTCAGAAAGCAAACTGGTTGTACCCCCGAGCAGGCAATCCACAGCGTTGAGCGTAGAGAGGAAGCTCGTAATGTCTTTTCATTCAGGCAACACGAATTCAGAAAGCAGGCGGGTTGTGCCCCCGAGCAGGCAATCCACAACGTTGAACGAAGAGAGGAAGCTCGTAATGTCTTTTCATTCAGGCAACACGAATTCAGAAAGCAGGCGGGTTGTGCCTCCGAGCAGGCAATCCACAGCGCTGAACGGAGAGAGGAAGCCAGGATTCGCTCACAGGGAAGTGAGCGAAAGGCCCAGCCGCGCAGGACGCGCGTCTGGGCCGGTCCGTGAGGCTGACAAACGAAGTGAAGGCACCGCGCAGCGGCGCGAGGACCGCCCGACCGGGGGCGCAACCCGCCAGCGCTAGCTCCAGATTTTGCAGACATCCGTTTCAGTCGGTCCGACAGGCTGACGACCGAAGTGAAGGCACTTCACACCACCGGAGCATCAACCTCATTTAATCCCCCGTTAATACGAAAAGCCACCCGCTGCGGATGATTGACTGAAACCAGATATTCGACCGGCTGGCGCTGCCTGTCGTAAATCACCCCGCGATAAACCAGCGCCGGGCTTTCCGGTTTCGCCTGCAGCAACTGATGCTCCTCTTCGTTCATCGCCGAGGCGCGAAGCGTGCCTTCATCGTACACGTCCTGAATATGGTAGCGTTCGGCCAGCAGGCGATACAGCGATCCGGCCTCTTCCAGCATTTCGGCACTGAGATCCGCGACCCGAGCCCGGGGCAAATAGCTGGTTTCCAGACAGAATGGCTGACCGTCGGCCAGCCGCAGTCGCTTGATCATCACCACCTCATCACCTTCTGCAATATGCAGCAGGCGTGCAATACGGGCGCTGGCAGTGGAAATATGAAAATAGATCAACTGGCTGCTGGGAACCGCGCCGTTCAGCTCCAGGATCTTCCCGATCCCCAGCGCGGGCTGTAACGGTCGCTCGATGGGCGTATCCAGTAGCCAGGTACCCTGATTGCCCCGGCGCTCCAGCACACCTTCCTCCACCAGCTCCGCCAGCAGTTTGCGCACGGTCATCCGGCTGATAGCCAGCAGCTCGCAAAGTTCCCGTTCGGCGGGGATCTGATCGCCGCTGTTGAAATCGGGGGAATGCAGGATTTCCAGCAGCCGCTTTCGCGCGTCCAGATAGCTTTTTCTTGGCTTTCTGGTCTGCTTTTCAGATGTTGTCATGGTCCATTTAGCTCTGATGTTAAAAATGAAAAAAGATGAATATCAAGATGTTGTTTTAAAGAATTATATTCAATTTACTGATGTATTCTATGGCAGAAATAATAACATACCATGAGGTTTTTTTTGGTATTTAACCAGCAATAATTGTTGCTATATAAAGCGATAAAAGCGTATATCAATATCCATGGTATGTTTTTTGGTATAAATGCAACACCAGGGGAACAGCTATGAAAATAAGAAAAACTATTGCAGTACTGGCAGCTACGGTTGCTCTGTCAGCCAGTATCCACGCGGCAACGGCTGCGGAACAGATCCGTTTCGGCATCGATCCCACCTTCCCACCGTTCGAATCGAAAAACGCCAGCGGTCAGCTGGTGGGCTTCGATATCGATCTCGGCAATGCTATTTGTGCAGAGATGAACGTGCAATGTTCCTGGGTGCAGAACAGCTTTGACGGGCTGATCCCCGCGCTACAGGCCAAGAAGTTCGATGCCATTCTCTCTTCACTATCGATTACCGAAGAGCGTAAGAAGGCTATCGCTTTCAGCCACAAGCTTTTCAATACGCCAGCCTTCCTGATTACGGCGAAGAACAGCTCGCTGCATCCCACGGCGGAGTCGTTGAAGGGCAAGCGTATTGGCGTACAGCAGGGGTCGGTATTTGAAACCTATGCCAATAAATACTGGCGTAGCGCGGGCGTCGAGGTCATCACCTATCCGGATGCGGAATCGGTGTATGCCGATCTGATTAACGGTCGCCTTGACGGCACGCTGGACGATGCAGTGGTGATTACCGAAGCGCTGCTCAGCAAGCCACAGGGGCAGGGCTTTACGCTTATTCAGCCGCAGGTCAAAGACGATGCGATTTTTGGCCCAGGCACCGGCATCGGACTTCGCCAGCAGGATAGTGCTCTGTTGGCTCGGTTTAATCAGGCTATCGATACCCTTCGCGCCAACGGCACTTACGATCGTTTAGCGAAAAAATACTTCAATTTCAACATCTACGGTGAGTAACGCCATGCAGACCCAAACAATTATCGCCTCCCTGATGAACAGCCATTTTCACCACGCCCCGCTGCGTCAGGTTTTCCTGGTGGCCTGCGGCGGTTCGCTGGTGGATATGTACCCCTCGCATTATTTCCTCAGCGAACAGAGCGACATCCTGCGTTCGTGGATGATGACCGCCAATGAGTTCGTCTATGCCACGCCGAAAGCGCTGGGGGCATCATCGCTGGTGATTGTCTGCTCGCACGGCGGTAACACGCCGGAATCCGTCGCGGCGGCGAAGCTGGCGAAAGCGCGGGGCGCGGCAACGGTAACGCTGACCCACAATGCGGAAGCGCAGCTGTTGCAGTGGGCCGACCATAACCTGCTGTACCAGTGGGGAGATGACACGCCGGTAACCGATAATCCAATGGCGCTGATCCTCAGCCTGTGTGTCGATGTGCTGCGCCAGGTGGAGGATTATGCCGGGTGGCAGGATTTCCAGCAGGGTTTCACGCAGATCGATGCGGTGATCCGCCAGGGGCGAACGCAGGTGGCCGATCGCTGTACGGATTTTGCGGACCGCTATCAGCATGATTCCCTGTTCTATGTCCTCTCCAGCGGCGCGTCTTACGGCCATGCCTATGGCTTTGCTATCTGCTCGCTGATGGAGATGCAGCGTGTTGATGCCGCCTCCATCCACAGCGGCGAGTTTTTCCACGGCCCGTTTGAAGTCACCGACAATCACGTGCCGTTTATTCTGCTGATGAACGAAGGCCGTACGCGTGAACTCGACCAGCGCGCGCTGTCGTTCCTGAACCGTTACAACGATAAAACCGTGGTGGTGGACGCCCGCGAGTTGGGCCTGAATGCGCTGCCCGCATCGGTGGTGGACTACTTTAACCCGGTGCTGTTTTACAGCATCATGTGCGACTACCGCGCGGCACTGGCCGATATTCGCCAGCATCCGCTTTCGACCCGTCGCTACATGGGTGTCGTGGACTACTAGAGGCAGCGTAAGATGAAAGTGATTGGCGTGGGCGACAACGTTGTCGATAAGTATGAACACCGGCGCGTGCGTTACCCCGGCGGCAATGCGCTGAACTTCAGCGTCTATGCCGCGATGCTGGGGGTGGAGGCCGCCTATCTGGGGATTTTCGGCGACGATGATGCGGCGGATCACGTGCAGCGTGCCCTGGCCGCGCGCGGCATTGATACCTGCTACTGCCGGCAGGTCGCGGGTGAAAATGGCTATGCACGCCTGACCATCGAGCAGGGCGAACGGGTGTTTGTTGATTCCAATCTTGGCGGTGTGCGGCAGACGGAATCGATGGCGTTTATTCTGCAGCATCGCGACTGGCTGCAGGAATTTGAACTGATCCACACCAGCAGCTATAGCTACATCGATGAACAGCTGCCCGAACTGGCGCAGCTTCCCGGCTGGCTGACCTATGATTTTTCAGACGATTTCGTGACCGAACAGGCGCTGCCGCTCTGCCGCTGGCTGGACGCGGCATTTTTCTCCTGTGCGGAACGTTCTCTGGTGGAAACGCGCGAGCTGCTGATTCAGGCGGTTGAGGCGGGCACCCGCTATGCTGTCGCCACGCGGGGGGCGGAAGGGGCGCTGCTGTTTGACGGGGAAAACTGGTATCAGCAGGCACCGGAAGCGGTCACACCGATCGATACGCTCGGCGCGGGAGATGCGTTCATCACCGCCTTTCTGCTGCATTTCCGCCAGCAGGGAGATATCGCGGCAGCGCTGCGTGCCGGGGCACATTTCGCAGCGAAAATTTGCCTGCTGGAAGGCGCTTTTGGGGATGGGGAAGGCTATTGAGTGGGTTCCAGGCCAGAGCAGATATCCATGACGAGTATAAAGTATCCCCATCACTTCTTGCTCAAAGTGCAAAACGGTTGCATGAATGACAGCATTTTAGCCTTTATCATGCAACGCGGAAATCAGAAAGCAGGCTGGTTGTACCCCCGAGCGGGTAATCCGCAGCGCTGAACGGAGAGAGGAAGCCAGGACTCTCCTCTCATTCAGGCAACGCGGAAATCAGAAAGCAGGCTGTCTGTGCCCCCGGGCGGATAATCCACAGCGCTGAACGAAGAGAGGAAGCCAGGATTCTCTTTTTATTCAGGCAACGCGGAAATCAGAAAGCGGGCTGGTTGCGCCCCCGAGCGGGCAATCCACAGCGCTGAATGGAGAGAGGAAGCCAGGATTCTTCTTTCATTCAGGCAACGCGGAAATCAGAAAGCGGGCTGGTTGCGCTCCCGGGCGGGCAATCCACAGCGCTGAATGGAGAGAGGAAGCCAGGATTCGGCCACAGGGAAGTGGCCGAAAGGCCCAGCCGCGCAGGACGCGCGTCTGGGCCGGTCCGTGAGGCTGACGACCGAAGTGAAGGCACCGCGCAGCGGCGCGAGGACCAGCCCGCTCGGGGGCACAACCAGCCAGCTCCAACTCCTGACTTTGCAAACGACCCGGAACAAGTGCCAATCTTGGCCGGTCCGACAGGCTGACGACCGAAGTGAAGGCACCGCGCAGCGGCGAGAGGACCAGCCCGCTCGGGGGCACAACCCGCCAGCGCCCCCCGTTCATGCAGACAGTGAAACACTCATCCAGCCCGCTATACTAGCCATCACTCCACACGAATATCCTCAGCGTGCGCCAGTAAATACTCCTCCGCCTCGCCGGACCAGATCCCGTGGTGGCGCTCCAGAATCGCCGCCAGCTCAGGATCGGCGATCTTACCCAGCGGCGTCAGCGGCAGCGACTTACCGGTGTACAC
This sequence comes from Erwinia sp. SLM-02, assembly GCF_037450285.1. NCBI lineage: Bacteria > Pseudomonadati > Pseudomonadota > Gammaproteobacteria > Enterobacterales > Erwiniaceae > Erwinia > Erwinia sp. SLM-02. The sequence goes on from NZ_JAQISN010000003.1 coordinate 212,307, forward strand.
CAGCTTTTTCCCGCCGCCCACGGCAGGCAAATCCAGCGTGGTTTCCCCTGCCGCATTCAGCCCCAGAATATGGGTGACGATCTTCGCGGCGTTGACTTTTTTCGCCTGCATCAGCTCAACGGCGGCACGCATATCGTCGGTATTGCCGCCGGAAGTCCCAACGTAATGGGTAAAGGCATAGTGCACGTCGTAGAAGTTTACCGGCGCGCTGAACGCTTTATCCTGCGGGCCTGCGAAGAAATTGACGCAGCCGTCCGGGGCGAGCAGCGAAGAGGAAAGGGTCAGCAGATGCTCTTTAGGAACGAAAACGAAAATATCGTCGAAGCCCTTGCCGTCGGTCAGCGCCATCAGCGTATCGTAGTCGGCTTCGTTACCGTCGATATAATGCAGTTCGGTCTGCGGCTCCGAATGATAGTGCTGACGCGCGTAGCTCATTTTCGGCTTATTGGTGTCGGTGATGACCAGCAGCGACGGGTTGACAGGGCCGTGCAGCGCATAGTCGATAGCCAGCAGTCCCATCGGACCGGTACCGCCGAGGATCAGCGTGCGGCCCTGCGGACGAATGCCCATCACGTGGTTGTAGGTGCCTTCCTGCAGATGATAGTTGGCGTTAAACGCGCCGATCACGCAGGAAAGCGGTTCAACCATCGATCCCTCAAACCAGGTATCGCCCTCCCAGGACAGCAGGCAGTCCTGCTCCATCACCTCGTTGGGGATCACCACGTGGGTAGCGCCACCGCCGATCCACGGGAACGAGTAGCCCGGGCAGTCGGGGCGATCCGGCAGCTGCAGATTCGCCTGGATCACGTAGCGCTGCCCGGCCTGGAATTTGTGCTGCCACTTCTTGCCGACCGCAAGGATCTCGCCGCAGAACTCGTGGCCGATAATGATCGGATTGGTGGCCACGTCGTCCGGCACTTTTTTGTGGTCCGCGCCCAGATTGGCCTCTTTCCAGGAGGAGAGGCACAGGCTGTCGGTCACCACGCGGGCCAGTATTTCATCGTCCTGCATCTCCGGCAGCGCGAAGGTTTCCAGGCGCAGATCGCGTTTGCCGTACAGGCGTAAAGCTGTTGTTTTCATAAACCACCTCATTGTTTAGTGTGCCCCGGCAGCGGCGCGGGGCGTAAAATCAGGACAGGAAGCCCAGCGCGTTACCGATAATCCCTAAGCCAAACAGCGCGAAGATCAGCCACACCGGGTTAATTTTTTTATTGAGCAGGCGTACCATCAGCAGCGTCAGGCCCAGCGCCAGCAGGCCGGGGCAGAGCTGATCGAGGATGTTCTGCACGGTGGTCGTCACGGTGCCGCCGTCCGGGCCGGGCGTTTGCGAGACGATGACCGGCACGCTGATGCTGGTCCATTTGGTCACCAGCACCCCCATCACAAACAGGCCGAGGATCGAGGCGCCTTCGGTCAGTTTTTGCAGCAGGTTACCGCCCATATCGCTGACGATATTGACCCCTTTGCGGAAGCCCCAGGTCAGGCCGTACCACTTCAGCGCCAGACGTACCGCATTGAAAATAAAGAAGAACATCAGCGGGCCGAGGATATTGCCGGACAGCGCCAGCGACGCACCCAGCGCGGCGGTAATTGGGCGCAGCGTGCCCCACACCAGCGGGTCGCCGACGCCCGCCAGCGGCCCCATCAGGCCCACTTTGATGCCGTTAATTGCCCCGTCATCGATATCTGCGCCGTTGGCACGCGCTTCTTCCATCGCCACCGTCACGCCAATCACCGGGCCACACACCGCTGGCGTGGTGTTGAAGAACACCAGATGGCGCTTCAGCGCGGCCACCTGATCCTCCTTCAGCGGGTAAAGCCGCTTGATGGCGGGGACCATGTCGTAGCAGAAGCCCAGCCCGTGAATACGTTCGAAATTGAATGACGCCTGCTGCAGGTTAGAGCGCAGAAACATCTTAATCAGGTCGCCCTGGGTGATTTTTCTCTGTTCCATGGGGGTCACCATCAGTCATCAAGCTGGTCGAGGGAGGAGGAAGAGGCGGTGGAGGCCTGAGGTTCGGCCTTGCGCCACTGCGGATTAAGCTGGATGTAGATCAGTGCGATGATCACACCGACGCCGCCGAAGGCCAGCAGGCTGAAATTGAGGTAGCCACCCGCCAGGAAGCCGAGGAAGAAGAAGGGCATCAGGTACTTCACGCCCATCATGCGCAGCACCATGGCGTAGCCGACCACCACGATAAAGCCTCCGGCGATTTGCAGGCCGCGGGTGACGAATTCCGGAATGGCGTTCAGCATATTGCTGACCATGTCCGCGCTGACGAACATCGAAACGATCAGCGCGGGAACCGCCACGCGCAGGGCCTGTACGCCCAGCGCAGAAACGTGCAGCAGATCTATCGTGCCGAAGCGTGCCTCTTCTGCGGCTTTATCCGCCGCGTGCTGGAACACCACGGTAATGGTGCGGGCGAGCACCGTCAGCACCTGGCCCGCCGCAGCGACCGGCAGCGCGATGGCGATACCGGTGGCGATGCTTTGGTGGCCGACAATCACCAGAATGGCGGAGATAATGCTGGCCAATGCGGAGTCAGGCGACTGCGCCGCGCCGACGTTCATCCAGCCCAGCGCAATAAGCTCCAGCGTACCGCCGAGCATAATCCCGGTTTTTAAATCCCCGAGGATTAAGCCAATAACGGTACAGGCAATTAACGGCCGGTGGGTCTGGAATTCATCCAGCACGCTGCCCATTCCGGCAATACAGGAAAAAATAAAAATAGCGATTATTTGTAGGGTACTTATTTCCATCGTTTTCACCATTGAAATATGACGGTACCTGCCTGTGACGGCATAGTTACAGGCGCTGTTGTTTTTTATTCTGTGGCAGCGTGTTCTTTAATTTTGTCGAGAATATTTACCGACGGGTCGGAAGCCACCACGCGTAAATCCAGTTTTACGCCCAGTATATCCAGCTCGGTGAAAGCCTGAATATCGCCTTCGTCGAGAGAAACGGCCTTGGTTAATTGTGTTTTTCCCGGTCGCCATGCCATGCCGCCAATATTCAGGGTGGCAATATTAACGCCCTGTTTAACCATTGCCAGTACGTCCTGCGGATTGGTGAATAAATAAAATACCGTTTCGTCTTTATATTGCGGGTTATGATAAACCGCGACGGCCTTTTCGATATTCACCACGTTAACTTTCATGCCCGGCGGTGCGGCCTGGCGCAGCAGCGTGCGGCGTATTTCATCGTTATACACATCGTCATTGCAGATAATAATGCGCTGGGCGTTGGCCACTTTTGACCAGACGGTGGTGACCTGGCCGTGGATCAGGCGGTCATCAATGCGGGCGAGCGTAATGTTCATTATAAATCCTCCTCAACGGTTTCCGGCTGCTGCCAGACCACGCAGCACTGGCTGGCAACGGCGGTCAGGTGTTCACACAGCGCATCTACAGGCAGTGCATCCTGGTTATCCACCACCTCCAGCGCCAGCGGTAGCGACAGGCCGCTGATCACCCGCAGCCGGGGGTTGTGCATAGCCAGCGCCGCCGCCGCATTCCACGGGCTGCCGCACTGGAGATCGACGGCAATAAGCCATTCCTCATCAATGTGAGCACTGACTAACTTTTCTAACTTAACGGTGATATCTCCGGCGTTTTCCCCCGGAACAAACTCCACGGCGGTGACGTTCACTTCGCCATATACCATTCGTACCGAATCCAGTACGGCGCAGGCCAGCTGGCCGTGGGCGCAAAAAATAACATTGACCATATTTCCTCCCCTTAGCCGCGCGTTTTCCCACCGGCGATGTTAGTGGTCACTCCGGTTATATAGCTAGCGCGCTCTGAAAGCAGGTAACAGGTGAAGTCCGCCACCTCGCTCAGGCGGCCGGAGCGGCCAATTGGGATCGCGTTTTTGCTGTAGCCGTCGCGCAGCTGCTCCACGGTGATACCGCGGGTCCACGCCAGCGCCTCTTCGTATTCCGGAGTACGCAGTCCGGTTTTTTCCAGAATGCCCGGCGCAACGCCCACCACGCGGATACCGTGTTTACCCAGCTCCTTTGCCCATGAACGGGTAAAGCTGTTCAGCGCCGCCTTGGTTGCCGCATAGCAGCTCTGGCCTTCCGATCCTTCCAGCCCGCTTTCGGATGAGACGTTAACAATCACCCCTTCACGCTGTTTAACCATCTGTCGGGCCACGGCCTGCGACATTAAAAACACGCCTTTTTGATTAATATTGACCATCTTCTCGAAGGCGGCTTCATTCAGTTCATAACGGCCTGCCGGTGCTTTTTCATCGACCAGCAGGCGGGGGAAATTCACGCCGGCGTTATTGACCAGGCCGTCGATTCGGCCAAACTGTTGAATGATATTTTCCACGCTTTGATTAACGTCAGCCGCGCTGGAAATATCGGTGGGCCAGAAGTGATAATTTTCACCGTTATGGTGTTTATCGCCGCCGTGGATATCGGTCATCTGTACCCTGGCTCCCTGTTCTAATAGCTCGTCAACAATCGACAGGCCAATTCCCGATGCGCCACCGGTGACGATAATTATTTTCCCTTCCAGGTTTAACCATGTTTTCATCATAAGCCCCTTGGTTTTTGATAAAGGGATCCCCCGCAGAATAATCCGCGTGAAATCACATTGTTTTTTTTACTTCAGTAACGACTCGGCTGTTTCTTTATTAGTGATCAGACCGTTGATATATTTACCGTGCAGCGCACCCAGGATGCCGGCGTATTTTGCTTCTCCCATCGCGATACCGATGCAGTAGCGGGCCTGCTTCAGCCTGGTCATGTTTATCGACAGGGTTTTTTCACTCATATTGGTTTCCACCCTTTCCCCTTCGATATCGTAAAAGCGTGAACAGATATCGCCGACCACGCAGCGGGCGTTAAGATCGTCACTCTCTTCGCTGCCGTAAAAGGCGTGCCAGTTGGCCCCGTCGCGAATCGCCGGGGAGCCAATCCCTACCAGCGCCACGTCCAGATTGTCCCAGTAGGATGAGATGGTTTTGAAATGTTCTGACTGCATGATGCCGTTACGAATCAGCGTGTTGTCCAGCAGCGCCGGGAAATCTGCCAGGTGCGATTCTGCCTTAAACTTCGCGGCGGCGTCGTAGGTCAGGGTGTTCACGTGATAGCGGCTTTCCAGCTTGCCGGACGGGCCGCCGATAATCGGCACGCAAATCGTATGCCGCGACTGGCCCGCCTGCGGCAGATTGTCGACCAGCGCACGTAAAGCCCGGCCCCAGGAAAATCCGACGATATCGCCCGGTTCCAGCAGCCGGTCGACCAGCTGTGCGCCGTGCTGGCCCATCATATTCAGCTGATCGTCTTCCAGCAGGGAATCACAGGAGGCGACCACCACTTCCTTCAGGCCGAATTTCTGTTTGAGCTGCTGCTCCAGCCACAGGTTTTCGTTGCAGTCGTAGTTGATGGCAATCGTCACGATGCCCTGCTCGCGGCCGCGCTTCAGCAGGCGGCTGATTGTGGTGCGGTAGATCCCCAGTTCGCGGGCAATCTGCGCCTGCGTCATATCCTGCTCGTAATAGAGCTGGGCTATTTTCACAATCAGGCGGATATCGTCGCTGGTTTCCATCGTCGTCCTCGGGTTTCTGCACATTTGTGCAAATCACTTTTTTGCTGTTCTGATCTGATATAACCCGATCAAAGAGTGACTTAAAAGTAATTTTCGCTTATTTCAGCCCGGTTTCGTGGTGGATTGTATTGCACATTTGTCTATTGAAATGGCGTCTGGCGGCACGTTTGTGCAGTAGTCGCTAATTGATTGATTCTGTTATTTTTTAGCGGACATGTTTGCAGCCGGTGGAGGCAGGCACTTTTGTGTAGAAAGTCGTAATGGATCACATTTAGTTCGGCAGGTAATGGTTCTGGCAAGTTCCTCGCCATTTCAGGCGCTACGCCTGCGCTCACTTTGTACAGCCTATGGGCTGTTTATGCTGATTACAGCTTATAAGTTGTATTTTGCATTAACAGCTTATCGGGTGTAAAGTGGCCTGGTCGCTTATAGTTTGTACAGATTTAGAATGAGGGTCGAAACTCTATGAATACTGTTTATCCGTTGAAGACCCTGAATCAGCTGAGGCCGCTGCTGGTTGGTTTCCGTAAGGAAAAAGGGATGACGCAGAAGGATGTGTCAGAAAGGTTGGGTGTAACACAGCAAACCTATGCCCGCCTGGAAGCCAATCCTGCCAGCGCCAGCATCGAACGTCTGTATAAGGTGTTTACTGTGCTGGGCATTGAAATGGTGCTCTCTGCCGGACCTTATTCGCCGATGGTCACCGCTGTGAAGGAGCCAATGGAAGAAGGCTATTCGCCTGCCAGACAGGAGAAATGGTGAAACTATGCGGCGTACTCAGCAGCGTTTAGCTATCTGGATGAACGGCATTCATGTGGGGTTCTGGGAAAAGGTCAGGGGAGAGGATCGGCTGGAATATCTGCCTGAGTGGATTGATGACGAGTTGGGCAGGCCCCTGTCGCTTTCACTGCCTTTCACGCCGGGTAATCAACCCTGGCGTGGCAGTATTGTACGCGACTATTTTGATAATTTGCTGCCTGATAGCGAAGGGATCCGCAGGCGTTTAGCGATGCGTTATCAGGCTGAAAGTCTTGAGCCTTTCGATCTTCTGGCTGAGCTGGGAAGGGACTGTGTTGGTGCGATACAGTTACTGAATGCAGGTGAGCATCCCAGTCATTTATTCTCAGTGAACTGCCGCCCGCTTTCTGAAGCTGAAGTTGCCGCTGTACTGCGCGATACCACGACAGGGTTGCCAGGACGGCAGTCTGAACCTGGCGATTTGCGTTTATCTATCGCCGGTGCTCAGGAAAAAACGGCCCTTCTTTGGCAGAATGGGCAGTGGTGCCTGCCTGAAGGCAACACACCGACCACCCATATATTCAAGCTGCCACTAGGGCTGGTCGGCAATATGCAGGCAGACATGAGTACCTCTGTGGAAAATGAATGGCTGTGCTCTCTGATCCTTGAAAGTTATGGTATTCCTGTCGCAAAAACGCATATTGCGCAGTTTGAAGAGCAGAAAGTGTTGAGCGTTGAGCGCTTTGACCGGAGGTGGTCGCAGGATCGTCAATGGATCGTTCGTCTACCCCAGGAGGATCTGTGCCAGGCCCTGGGGGTTTCACCGCTGAAGAAATATCAGGCGGATGGCGGTCCGGGAATTTCCGATATTATGGCCATCCTGAATCATTCAGAGCGGGCGGCGCGTGACAGGGAACAGTTCTTTAAAGTGCAGATTATTTTCTGGCTACTGGCTGCGACGGATGGGCATGCAAAGAATTTCAGCATTACGCTTGAACCGCAAAACAAATATGAGCTGACGCCTCTTTATGATGTTCTATCCGCATGGCCGGTGATCGGCACGGCACGGGGTCAGCTTGCCTGGAGGAAATGTAAGCTGGCCATGGCTGTTCGCGGTAGCAGTAACTATTACGAACTTTTTCGGATCCAGCGGCGACACTGGCTTAATCATGGAGAATTAGTTGGGCTGGATAGCCAATACATTGACTCTATGATCGATGAACTTATCGGAATAACGCCGGAAGTGATTGAAAAAGTGACCGCTTTGTTGCCAGGCTCATTTCCTGCTGAAATCGCCGAGGCTATTTTTGTGGGTATGCGACAGCAGTGCGAAAGACTGGCCCAGGACACATAAAATCGGACGCGCTCACAGTAAATCCATCTGCCCGCCATCTTCCTGCGGTTTTTTAGCGATTTTCACCGTTTTCCTGATTTTTTCCGGCGGAGCAGGCCGCTGCATTTCATCGTTAATCCAGTGCAGGATCACCTCACACACCCACTGCTGCTGCCGTTCGCTCATCGGCTGATGTGCCGGGATATCATGCCATTTGCTCAGGCAGCCGCGGCAGCAGGTGGCGGTAGCGTGCTGGGCGATAAACACCGGATGGCCGCGCATCGGCGTTTGTTTCCCATCGTTAGCGGGCTCGGCCGGGGCCAGCCGGGTGCGGACAAACTCAGCGGTATGCTCTTCGACCAGCGTCCGGCCTTTTTCCTGACAATAGCGATATTCCGCACTGCCTAAATGAAAGCGCTGGCGAAAGGGAGAGCGGGAAAGCCGCTGGAAGAGTTGATCGATTGCAGGCATAAAACGGGCTTACTCAACGTTGAAGCAGTCTATTTATCACGTCGCAGCATGCGCCATTGTGCGGAAGGCTGGCAATAGAAAAGCGGTGAAAAAACGCGATCGGCAGCCTCTGCTCCCCCTTCGCGAATGGCGGTCATACACGCCGTGTAGCCTCGATGATGTCCGCTGGATGCCCCAGGGAAAAGCCACGTGCCGTGACCATTTCTGGCAGCGATGACTGCTCCCGCGTATCTTAGGGACAAAGGGCAGTCGCCTTATTTGAACAGAACAATTCCGAAGGAAAAAAGATGAATTCAATCGGCATTTTTTGCGGATCGGCGGAAGGATGTTCCCCGGAGTATATGAATGCAGCCCGCGCCACGGGCCAGCTGCTGGCGCAAAGGGATATCGCCGTGGTTTACGGCGGTGGACGGGTGGGGCTGATGGGCGCGGTAGCGGATTCCGCTCTGCAGTACGGCGGGCGCGTGACCGGCGTGATCCCCCATGCGCTGTTTGAACGGGAGATTGGCCATACCGGGCTGACCGAACTGGTGGTGGTGGAGAATATGCATCAGCGCAAGCACCGGATGGCGGAGCTGTCTTCGGGCTTTATCGCGTTACCGGGCGGGGCCGGTACGATGGAAGAAATTTTTGAACAGTGGACCTGGGCGCAGCTCGGTATGCACCATAAACCCTGCGCGTTTCTGGATGTGAACGGTTTCTATCAGCCGCTGAAGGCGATGATTGAGCGCATGGCCGCCGAAGGATTTATCAGGCAGAGCTACATCGATATGCTGCTGTTTTCCGACAGCCTGGCGGAGATCATCGACTATTTTAACGACTACACGCCGCCGGCAACTAAGTGGGCTTCGCCAGTCGGGAGCCAGCATGGTTGATAAGCATATTGCCGCGGCGGCGATCGTCGATGATGCCGGGCGCCTGCTGCTGGTGCGTAAGCGTAACACGCTCTACTTTATGCAGCCTGGCGGCAAGCTGGATGCCGGAGAATCACCGGAATCTGCGCTGATCCGCGAACTTCGGGAAGAGCTTGATCTGGTGATTACGCCGGGCGATCTGACTCCGCTGGGGCAGTTTACCGACGTGGCCGCCAACGAGCCGGGTCATCTGCTGGTGGCGGATATTTTCCGCATCCATAACGTGAGCGGAGATCTCCAGCCCGCGGCGGAGATCGAAGAGGTGAGGTGGGTGCCTCCGACAGAGTTCGACAGCCTGATGCTGGCGCCGCTGACGGCGAAGCAGATTATCCCGCTGGTTTACGCCGCGGTTTGATAATTGTCCCGCTGAAGGCTAAAAGATCAGGGCTGATAGCGGATGACAGGGGATTGGTGTGAAGGTTGGCAGGTGGCGTGAGAAAGGTGTGCAGACCGCGTCGAATTGCCGATCTTTTGAGGGTAACGGCATCGCCGTAGCCATGTCGTTACCCATATCAATCAGGCTTTGAAGCCTGAGCCTGAGCCTGAGCCGAAGCCGAAGCCGATTTAGCGGCTCAGCGTCGCGTTCAGCGCATCAATCGACGTCTGTAATCCCGCTTCCACGCTCATGGTCAGATCTTCCATCTCCAGCGACACGTAGCCGTCGTAGCCGGTCATGCGCAGCACCGAGAAGAACTCCTTCCACCACAGCAGATCCTTTCCGCAGCCCACCGCCACATAGTTCCAGGTGCGGGTTTTGGTGTTGGTGACCGGCTGATACTCCATCAGGCCGTCAACGTCCGCCAGGCCGCGCTCGATGCGGGCGTCCTTACCGTGAACGTGGAAGATCGCGCCTTCCAGCTTACGCGCCGCGGCGATCGGATCCGCGCCCATGGCAATCAGATGCGAAGGATCGAGGTTCATGCCGATCATCTCATCCACTTCGTTACGCAGGCGCAGCAGCGTGGACGGGTTGTACACCAGCTGGCACGGGAACTCTTCAATGGCGATCTTCTCGATCCCGTGCTGCTTTGCGTGCTGGACGAATTTTTTCCACCATGGAATGGCTACTTCGTTCCACTGATAGTCGATCACGCCCGGCATATAGTCAGGCCAGGAGATGGTGGAGGTGATCCAGTTCGGCACGCGATCTTCCGGTCCGCCGCCAGGCAGGCCGCTCATCATCACGATCTTTTTCACCCCCAGCTTGCCCGCCAGCTCAATGGCGCGGTAGCTGCTTTGAGTGTGCTTCTCGCCCAGCTCGCCGGGTGCCAGCGGGTTGCCGGAGCAGTTCAGCGCCACGATTTCGATATCGCGTTCGGCCAGCTCTGCCTGGAACTGGCGCAGTTTTTCCGGCGAGCCGAGCAGCTCTTCGGTTTTCACATGCGGGCACGGGGACCAGCCGCCGGCGGTCATTTCCACGCCGGAAATGCCGTAGCCTTTCACTTTATCCAGCATATCCGGGAAGGACAGATCGGCCAGAACGTCGGTACATAATGCAAGTTTCATGGTAAATCCTTAATAGAAATTAATGCTGTTCAAACTGGTCAATAAATTCACGTTTGGTCTTAGCGCAGGCGAGAATTAACGTGTTGGCATCATCTCCCAGCATATCGGCAATATCCGCCAGTACCTGAACGTGTTCATTTTTCGTCGCCGCCACGGCGACCATAATAAAGACCACCTGTCCCGCTCCCCAGCTCACGCCGTCTGGAAACTGGAAAATCAGGAAGCCGGTTTTTTTAACCAGATCGATATGTTCTTTGGCACAGTGTGGAAAGGAGATGCCCGCGCCGATCCAGGTCGAGACGTCTTTTTCCCGCTTCAGCATGGCCTCATAAAAGCCCGGCTTAACGTAGCCTGCCTTTTCCAGCTCATCCGCTGCGATTTTAATAGCCTCGGTTTTAGTCGTGGCCTGGCACTGCAGATAAATAACCTCTTCGGACAATTTCAACATGGCGTTCTCCTGACACTGACTGTGTTATGCCAAATAAAGGGCAGGGCACTCTGGAATAGTGACATCATGTTTCTGGCCATCTTTCAGCGATGCCAGACCCGCGTCGCAAACCAGCGCAACAACGTAGCCATCCCACGATGAAGGGCCGGTCATGGCGCTGCCGCGGGAAATATTGTCGACAAAGTTCTGCACTTCACGGTCGTATGCGGTGGCGAAGCGCTCCATACAGGACTGGGAAATATGGCGGCTGACGCCGTTTGGTGAACGCGTGTAAGTCAGCGCCTGCTCGGTCAGCCCGCTGATGGCGTTCTCACCAATCACTTCACAGCGGATGTCGTAGCCGTAGTTGCAGTTAACAAACAGCTCGTCATCAATACGCACCCCGGATTCCGTTTCGAAAATCACAATCAGCGGGTCCTGCAGATGCGGATACGCCCGGCTGGTTTTCTTACGTGGTTTATCCACGCGCACCGAGACGATATTTTCATTCAGCAGGTAGCGAATGATGTCGATTTCATGGGTGGCCGAGTCGTTGACCGCCATTTCCAGCGTATAGCTTTCCGGTACCGACGGGTTGCGGTGCGCACAGTGGATCAGCATGATCTCTCCCAGCTCGCCGCTGGCGATGGTCTGCTTCAGGGCCTGATAGCCCGGGTCGAAGCGGCGCATAAAGCCCAGCTGCAGCAGGCGCTTACCGGCCGCAACTTCAGCGGCGATAATTTCCTGCGATTCATCGGCGGTTGGCGTTAATGGCTTCTCGCAGAATACCGGCTTGCCGGCTTTAAACGCGGAGAGGATCTGCGCTTTATGTACCGGGCCAATGGAGCAGATAAATATCGCGTCAACCTGGTCTGAATTAATCAGCTCGTCGGCATCATAAAACGCCGTGGCGTGATATTCGGCGGCAACGGCATCGGCCGCCGCGCGGTTAATATCACAGACCGCAGTCACCTGCGCGCCGGTAATCACATTTTTAAAACGCTGAAGGTGATCGCGGCCAATCATGCCCAGGCCGATTAAACCAATTTTTATCGTCATTTCTTTTCCCTTACATCTTTAAGTTAAAAACGAAATTTCTTTTCGATCTGTTCTAATGTCAGGCCACGCGTTTCCGGCAGATATTTCACCAGCAGAACCAGCATGACGATATTGGTGGCAGCGAAGAAGCCGAAGGTCATGCCGCCGCCGTACTGGCTGAGCAGGACCGGGAAAATAAGCTGGATAATAAAGTCGAAGATCCACAGGCCGAAGACGGCAAAGCCCATTCCCACCCCGCGCATCCGCAGCGGATAAATTTCCGCCAGCATCAGCCAGAACACCGGGGCAATCCATCCCTGCATAAAGACTAAAAACACCAGCATTAAGCCGAGAATGATGTAGCTGGCACCGTCAAAATTCGCGTGCAGCGTATCGACGCCGTTGAGGGTTTCGGTGTGGAAGAAAACGTTAAAGGACAGGCCGATTAATATCAGGCTGATGGTGACGCCCGCCTGGCCGGTAAAGAACATTTTTCGCCGCGAATGTTTGCCTATCAGCATCATGCCCAGCAGCGTGGCCAGCACCGATACAACCCCGTTGGCGACCGCGCCGGTCACCGCCGCCGCATCGCCAAGGCCGGTCGATTTCAGCACCGTCGGGGCGTAATACATAATGGTGTTAATCCCGGTGACGCGGGTGGCAAGGACGATCATCAGGCCGATTAACAGCAGCTGTACCACCCAGCGCTTTTTCAGCTCTTCAAAGAGATTAAACTTCACCGCATCGGCCTTTATGACCTGCTGGATCTCTCTGATTTCACGCTCAACCTCTTCCGGTTCGCGAATGGTTTTCAATACCTTAATCGCTTTCTCGGTTTCGCCACTGCGCATGAAGAAGCGCGGCGATTCCGGCATCATCAGCATGCCGATCCACAGCAGGGCACCCGGTAATGCCGGGATAGCCAGCATGATGCGCCAGTTGTGGCCCATGTCGGGATAAAGGTTAACGATGGTGGCGTTAACGCTGTAGGCGAGGAACTGGCCCGTCACAATCATCAGTTCGTTCACCGTGACCAGCCGCTCGCGCTGGTCAGCCCGCGCCAGCTCGGAGATATAAATCGGCACCGTGACCGAGGCACAGCCGACCGCCAGCCCCAGAATGAAGCGCGCCACGATCATCGAGGGCACATCCCAGGCAAATGCGGTTCCCAGCGCGCCAAACATAAAGATGGCGGCGACCCACAGCAGATTTTTGCGGCGCCCCTGTTTATCGGAGAAATAACCACCAAATAATGAACCTAAGGCTGCGCCGAATAACAGGAATGAGGTAATAAACCCTTCTTCAGCGGGCGTCAGATTTAAATCATATTTCATGAAAATTAATGCACCGGAAATGACACCGGTGTCATAGCCGAAACACAGACCCCCTATCGTCGAGACGATAGTAATCATCCGCATCCGTTTATTATTTTGCAGGTTTGTATTATTAGACATAACTGTTCCATCTGGTTATAAGGCAAACAGGGACAAGCCGATATTATCGATTAGGTTATGATTAATTAATTTGCATAGCGCAAATCAGGCGCTAAATATTCAGTCACCTTTCCTGAATGTGAAGGACAGAGTAGAAATCCATTTTTCACCGGGTTGTTACGTAGTGAAAGTGCTGTCGTTGAGGTTACGTTACATCAAAGTGAAAATAAAAAACCATGAGGGCGGAAAGATATGATTTCAGAACGTGCCGGAGATCATAAATTACGCACGAGTTTGAGATTATTGAGTGATTTAAATCACACTAACAGGCTCATTGATTGACAAAGCAAGAATGAAGATGTGCCGAAATTAATGTTTTGAGGTGGGTGAACAGGCGGGTGCGGACCTGATTGATAAGCCTTTGCCTGCCGCATCAGCCGGCTGTGGCAGGGACGGGGGCTGAGCGGATCGCCCGGCTTTATAGCAGTAAAAAAAGAAGAGCTAAAATACGCATTGAGGTATATGCCGTTTTGATGACTTTTAAATATTCGGGCATTTTAGTGGATAAATTCTGGTAATTTTGTTCGGATCTCCTGCACTGCTTTTTTTTCCCGCAGGCGTATTTGTATTAAAATCACTCAGCGCGGGCGTGGCTGATGAGCGGATTAAAACGTGATGGCGATCATGTTTCGTTTTCCGTAAAAGTAGCAATCGCAAATTTATAGATTATTGTCGCTGGCGATTATTCTCAAAGCTTTTAAACTCAACGGGTTAAATAATCATAAAAAGCAAAAATGATGACTACTGCCGCCATCGATGATGCAAGAATAGCGGCACATTCACTGGAGACATCATGCAGATCTACTGCCTCAACCCACAGTCCTCTTCCCGCTTCTTTGAGCAGGGCACACGGCCAAAACTGGCCTTTGTCTGCAAGGCTGAAGGCATGGAGGCCGCTATCCCCCGCGTGATGCACCAGCATGATGACCGCTTCGAGCTGATGTTTATCGCCGAGGGTAGCGGCATCTATAACATTGATGGCCGGGGCTATCACGTGAAGCGCGGCGATATTTTGCTGTTTAACCACGGCATTCTGCATGATGAAAACCCTCATGCCTCCGACGATCTGCTGATTTTCAGCTGCGGCGTGGAGCAGCTTAAGTTTGACGGGCTGCCGCTCAATTTCCTGACCGCCCGTTCTGAGGTTGCCGTGATGCCCAGCGGTGAGGCTTACGCCGAGATTTGCGGCATGTTCGCCCAGATGTGGCAGCACGTGCGCAGCAGAAGCGCCTGGGGAGAGGAAATCAGCCAGGCGCTGCTCTGTGCGCTGCTATTGCTGTGCCGCAGTATCTGGGTTGCCAATAAACAGGAAAAAGAAACCTCGGAATCCCTGCTGGGGCAGAGAATTAAAGACTACATTGACAGCCGTTATAAAAGTGATATTGCGCTGAAATCAATTACCGCCGCGCTGAATATGAACCAGTTTTATCTGGCGCACGTTTTCAAAGCCTATTCCGGCTATTCCCCCAAGCAGTATCAAACCCGGCGCAGAATAGGGGAAGCGCAGACGCTGCTGCTCAGTACCGATTTAGGCGTGACGGAAGTTGCTAATGCCGTGGGCTATGACAACGTGAATAACTTCCACCGTATTTTTCATAATCTTGTGGGGATCCCGCCTGCGCGCTATAAAAAGTTCTGGCTGACGGGGCAGATAAAATCCTGATTTTAAATATTCAACTGGACGGTAAAATAAATCATTCCTGTACAGATTGAATATTTTATCGATTTAATTTGCATTTTCTCCAGTGGCTCCAATAGTATTGTCGCCTGACATATTATTTTACGGTTTGCAGTATTTTGAACAGGCACCTTAATGCGATCGCAGCCTGCTTTCTGGTTTGGAAAGCGAAAGGCGAGGTGCCAGCATGGATGACAACGCAAGGAGCAGGGAATGCGCCAGGACTGCGCTCAGGGTTTATTACGTCTTATTCGGTGGGGAGGGCTTGGCCTGTCCATCGCAGTTACGCCGGTATTGGCTACATCCAACAGCCCCGCGCGGGAAGCCGCCTTGATAGATGCGCAGGAACAGCTGCGCCAGCAGGAACGTGAGCGCGTGCTGCGCGAGGAAAACACCCCGCAGCCCGATGCCCGGCTTCGCCTTGGCGTAGCCCAGCACACCTTATTCAAGGAGCAGAGGTTATCTAACTTACTGATTTATAGAAAAACCACCTAAGAAGGTGGTTTTTCGTTTCGAAGCCAAAGTTTACGACTGAAGTTAATCCTTGGTCATGCGCTTGATTTGCGCTTATCTCTTATTTTCCGTATCCTGGTGCTATAAAATTATTACTAATGTCATTAAGAACATCAAAGTTATACAAACTAAGCTGAAATTTCTTACTATCTAAAACCCCATCTTTTGAACAGTCCACATCCCATCTGTTTAGCCAATAAGGTGCAAGGGATCTTCTGACTGAAACAATTTTCTTACCTTCATCCATATCTAAATCCATTTCTACGCAGGCCTTTCCATTCCCTGTGAAGTTATTTTTATGTGGAACAAGAATTAATTCAATAAAATTATTCCATTCCTTGTCATGGACAGGCTTTTCTTCTTCATGAACAGTTTTATCAATAACTAAATCTCCAGATGCAAAAATAACCCTATTAACCATAAAGTCAGAGAATTTAGCACGCTTTCGATCGAAACATCTCATATACATACGAATGTCTGTATCAAAAAAAGAGTGTGGTATTACGACTCTTTCTGATACGTCATTTTCAAGAGATCTATATCTTATACTGACGGGTCTTTCGTTGCTGATGAATTTGGATAACTCTGAAAATATATTCATTTTTAAATAGGAAATCCTCTCCATAGGCTCTATCAGTTTTTTTTCACTGCCATTTTTGAAATAAGAGTCCTTCAGTTCAGATATGTATATCGATGCACTTTTTTCAAAAACAGGTTTGAAGTCAGCTTGGTTTATTTCATACCTTTTAACCGTATGATTAAGAACCATATTGTCTACTGACAATTCCTTATATGCTTTAAAATCTCTTGTTGCAGCAGCTTCACCTATACCGAACTGTTCAGTTAGATCCATCCGAGACACCCATCCCTTAAAGATAAGCTGCCTTTCAATGAACTCCAAACGCTCTTGAGCTGCATGTGTTAACTCATCTTTATTACTCATAATCTTGATCTCCACCACAAAAAAAATCGCACAGCTATTGATCTAATCACAATGATCAGACTAAAATGATCAGACCGTTGTGATGATACGTAAGGAATCAGTCTAATTTATCGCTAAAGTTGGTGGAAAACACGGGCATACGTCTGAAACATAGGAGGGTTTGTATGAAAAAAACGCAAAAAAATTAAAAAAGGCTCGCACGAACGAGCCTTCCATAGACGAGAACAAACTTGACGCTTTACTTCGACCTAAAGCGTAACAGCTCACCAAATTTGTTGAACTAGAAGATTACCTGATTTTCAGCGAAATTCAACGAATTTGGTAGAAATTTATAGGTAGAACTATGACTCCAACTGATACAACTGAGTATATTTTTAGGCCATACATAACAGTAAAAGGTAAACGCATTACCCGTCCTAATGGTGGAATGTTCAAGATACCGGTGAAGAAGGATAAAAATTAACCCCCTTTTAAGAGAATATTAAGGGGATTTGTAATCACTTAGGAGGATGTATGGCCGATAGAAGACCTTTAAACCCCAACGTTACAGTACCTAAACCTGGCGGTGGAACACAGCCGCGAGATCGTAATAATGACGGTACTGTACGAAAAAAACGCTCGGATGCAGGCAAGAGCAGGAAGTAGGACGTGACCGACCTGCCCACAACAGGTCGGTCTAATATCATGTTTTCCAATTTTTTGGAGATGGATGAGTATGTCTAGCAACTACGAAATCATAGCGCGCGCGATAAGAGAGAAGCTACAAATAACAGCTTATTATCAAGGTTATTATCGCGAGATGTGCCCACATGCACTTGGCTCAAAAAATGGACGGCAGCAAGCCCTTTTCTATCAGTTTGCTGGTGAAAGCAGTAGGGGGGCCGTCTTACCAGGAGCTACCTCTAATTGGCGATGCATTCCTGTAGATGGTCTAACCGATGTAACGTTACGGCCGGGAACTTGGCATTCTGCAGAAAATCATAGCCAAGCACAAACCTGCGTTGACATAATAGATATTGAAGTTTCTTAACAATAAAACAGACATACCTAAAGAATTTATATTTATACCCAACGTTGTTTCCCATGTTTAATTTTTAGCCTAAAACCACCTCCTTGTGAGGTGGTTATTTTTCGTTTTTTAGTGTGAGATAAAAATTGGCCATGTCTCCAGAGTTTTCCCAAAAAAATCGTTCTTATTTATACGGCGTCTAACCACTGTTATAGTGATGAGGCCTCAGTTGGCTCTAAGGTTCCGTGATGTAATTTTTTATTGCTGTGACAGATTTGCTAAGTTTTTCGTAACTATATTCTGGCCCTGTTCTTTTTTAACTCTGCTTAAAAGTCGTTAAATTGGACTATTGTTCAGGTAATTTCTTCTGCGACTTAGGTTTCGCTTTATCTGATGTATTCATCGTAACTATATGAAATTTATACTTGTATGTCGACTGTCTTGGTCGGAGTAATAAACTTAGCGGATTTCATTCGTGCTTCCCAGACTATGGGCAGTGCTTTATTTTTCAGTGCAAAGTCTGGCAAAAATGACATTCTCCGCCAATCGATATACTCTAAAAAATACTAAGCATAATGGCTAAATAAGTTCGGTGTTTAACCGTTTAGATCACTGCAAAGCGCCTAATTATGATCTATTTAAGCAAACTGGCGACCATTACGGAAGGCTGAATCGATATCGACGACTTGGCGGACTTCAGCGCGAAGCACAGCGGCGGTTCGCTGAGTCAGGCGGTTCCCGTTAAGCACGTCAGATTAGTCGATGCTCCGGCCAGGAAATCAATCAGAACGTCACCGGCGTATTCACCCACAGCACTTTCGCCACCGACTTCCCGCTGTTGCGATAGCCGTGCGGCACGTTGCTGGGGAAATAGAACGAATCTCCGGCGGTCAGGGTGTAGGCCTGCTCGCCTAAAGCCAGTTCGATTTCGCCTTCCAGCACGTAGCCCATCTCTTCGCCGTGGTGTTCAATCTGCCCGTCGCTGGCCACGCCCGGTTCGATAATATGAATATTGCCCTGCAGCAGGCTACCTTTGTGGTGATGGGTCAGGTTCTCCAGCTCAATGCCGCCCTTTTTGTTGCGGGCAACAAAGCGTTTGCGCTGTCGCTGAGCGGGCTTCAGCACCGGGGAATCCGCCACCCAGCTTTCAGCCATCAGGTCAGAAATATTGGTTTCCAGCGCGCTGGCCAGCCGGTGCAGCATCGCCAGCGAAGGCGAGGCCACGTCATTTTCCAGCTTGGAGAGCAAACTCTCCGAACAGCCGACCTTCAGCGCCAGCTGCTTCAGCGTAATCTCCTGCGCCAGGCGCGCATGGCGCAGGCGCATGCCCAAATCAGGTAAAACAAAGCCAACGCTATCGCCGTTTTTTTTCATATGTTTCTGTCTGCAACCCTTCAATCCGTAAACGCCCGGCATTCTGCGGCCGGGCACTGTTGCACTGGCCAAACAGGCCGGTTATTCGGTCACGCTGAAATGAACTTCCTGCGGGTTCAGGCCGTTGATTGGCACGATATCCTGCGGGCAGGCCGACATCACCACGATGCAGTCCAGCTCGGCGCGGATCTCCACGTAATCGCCGGATTTGCTGACCGTTGGCAGCCAGGAGATGGTGTAATCCGGGTTAACCGGGGTGTTCATCCACAGGTTCAGCGGCTGCGGCACTTCACGCGCGCGCAGTCCGATAGCGTTCAGCGCCAGACGCATGTTATCCGCGCAGCTGTCATGATACTCGGTGA
Organism: Erwinia sp. SLM-02; assembly: GCF_037450285.1. Taxonomy (NCBI): domain Bacteria; kingdom Pseudomonadati; phylum Pseudomonadota; class Gammaproteobacteria; order Enterobacterales; family Erwiniaceae; genus Erwinia; species Erwinia sp. SLM-02. The sequence goes on from NZ_JAQISN010000003.1 coordinate 231,668, forward strand.
TGCCCATATTGCTGTAACGATACAGATCGCAGGCGGCGATCATCGTGTCGTGCACGCCCGGTGAGGTATCGGTCAGCAGGGTGCCGATGGCGCGGCGCTGGTTAGTCACCAGCACGTCGCCCGGCTGCGGGATGATTTTATTGATAAAGGCGCGGGTGTGCTCCATTGAGGAGAACTCGCTTAAATCCGCGCTATTAAACAGCCAGGTATCGCACACCTGGCTGCCCGGGGTGTTGATGATGCGGATAACCTGCCCCTTGCTCAGGCGCACCGCGCGGCCGCAGCGGGCCGGAACGGTGTACAGCTCACCGATAACCGGCGTGCCGTCGGCGGAAATCGGCTCGCCGATGGTGGCGTTGGTGCCCAGCGCGCTGCCGTTATCTTTGTCGCAGCAGGAAGGATAGGTATGGGTGCTCATGGGGTAACTCCTGTCGGTTGATTGGCCAGTTCTGTCAGGCAGCAGGCGAGTGCTTTTGCGCCAAGGTACAGATACTGAGGATCGGTGTATTCAGCCGGGTTGTGGCTGATGCCTTTATGGCTGGGAACGAAAAACATGCTGGTCGGGCAGTGGCTGGCCAGGTGCATCGCATCGTGAAATGCCCCGGAGGTCAGCGTGGCCGTTTTAATATTCAGTGCGTCGCTGCAGGCGAGCTGCTGCGCCAGCAGCTGTGGATGAAACGCCACCGGGGGATTGTTGAACACGCAGGCCACCTGCACGTTATCGGCGGCAATCTGCTGCATCCAGCCGTCAAACTCGGCCAGCACCTCTGGGTCGGCATGGCGGAAATCGAGGGTGAAGGTCACCCGTCCGGCGATGGTATTGATCGCGTTAGGCTCCACCTCCCAGCGGGCGAACGTCAGCCGCAGCTGGTCTTTCGGCAGCGCTTCTGCCCGCCGCTCCAGCTGGCTGACGATACGACGGGCGAGGGTCATGGCATCCTGGCGATCGGCCATCGGCGTGGTGCCGGCGTGGGCCGCCTGGCCGTGGCAGGTCACCTGATACCAGCGCACGCCCTGAATGCCCTTCACCACGGCAAGCGGCAGCCCGGCCTGCTCCAGCACCGGTCCCTGCTCAATATGCAGTTCGATAAACGCCGCCATTGGTACGGCGCTGCGGCGCGGCAGGGCGGGGAAACGCTGATGGCAGCGGGTCAGCGCGTCGGCCAGCGTGGTGCCCTGCGCATCCTGATGGCTGAGGTAATCCGCCAGTCGTTCCGGCTGAACGAAGGCGCTGGATCCCATCGCGCCGGGCGCAAAGCGGCTGCCTTCTTCATTCATCCACACCGCGACCTCAATCGGCCGCAGCGTTTCAATCCCGGCTGCCGCCAGCGCGCTCAGGCACTCCATCCCGGCTATTACGCCGTAGCAGCCGTCGAGGTTGCCGCCGCCGGGCTGGGTATCAATATGGCTGCCGGTAACCACCGGCGGCAGGTCTTCGCGGCCCGCGCGGCGGATAAACAGGTTGGCGCAGGCATCGGTAAATACCTCGCAGCCGAGAGTGCAGGCCCAGTCAATCAGCCAGGCTCGGGCATCCAGCTCAGCGTCCGACAGCGCCTGACGGTCAACGCCGCCGTTCTCCAGCGCACCGAAGCGGGCCAGCTGCGCCAGCCGGCCTATCAGCCGCTGCTGGCTGATGGCCTCGGCGGCGCGCAGTGCGATGGCATCAGGCATGGGTGGCCTCCGCATCATCCAGCTGCAGCGGGCGCTTAAACCACGGCGCGAGGAACGATTTCAGGCGTTCGGTCTGCGGCTGGCGGAACAGCGTGGCGGGTGCGCCGCTCTCAATCACCGAGCCGTCGGCCATAAACACCACGCGGGAGGAAATTTTGGCGGCGAACGACATCTCATGCGTCACCATCACCATCGTCATGCCGTTGTTCGCCAGCGCCTTAATCACATCCAGCACCTCCTCCACGCGCTCCGGATCCAGCGCCGAGGTCGGTTCATCGAGCAGCAGCAGCTCCGGCTCCAGCGCCAGCGCGCGGGCAATACCCACCCGCTGCTGCTGGCCGCCGGAAAGGCGTGCCGGACGCGCCTGCGCTTTCTCCAGCATGCCGACCTGGGCCAGCGCCGCCGTCGCTTTTTTGCGGGCGTCATCGCGCGACAGCTTCTTGCCCAGCATCAGCGGCGCGCAGACGTTCTCCAGCACCGTCAGGTGCGGCCACAGATTGAACTGCTGGAACACCATCGCCAGCGGGCGTCGCACTTCGGCAATCAGCCCGGCTCCGTCGCGATGTTTCAGCTCCCGGCCTGTGCCGCTGTAGCCCAGCAGCTGGCCTTTAATCAGGATTTCGCCTTCGTCGTAGGCTTCCAGAAAGTTCATGCAGCGCAGCGCGGTGGTCTTGCCCGAGCCGGAAGGGCCAATCAGCGTGACGATCTCGCCGGCGTTCACCGCCAGATTGATGTCCGCCAGTACCCGGTTGCTGCCGAACGATTTGCCGACGTGGCGTAATTCTAAAATCGGTCCGTTACTCATCATCTTATCCCTCTGTTGCCTGACGGCCGAGCAGCCGCACGCCCACGCTGACACCCTGCGCCAGCAGCCAGTAGCTGAGGATCAGCAGGGTGTAAGGCACGATGTAGGTATAGGTGCTGGCAACGATCTGCCCGGTGGTCATGGTCAGCTCCGGTACGGTAATAATCGAGGCCACCGCGCTCTCTTTAATGGTCAGAATGAACTGGTTGCCCAGCAGCGGCAGGCTGAACCGCAGCGCCTGCGGGGCCTGGATATGCCAGAAGCTCTGCCAGGCGGAAATGTCGTGGACCTGCGCCGCCTCCAGCTGGCCGCGGCCAATGCTGTGCCAGGCGGTGCGGAAGATCTCGCCAAAGTAGGCCGAGCTGTAGATCGCCAGTGAAATCACCGTCGCCTCGACGGCGCTCAGCGTGATGCCCACGGCGGGCAGGCCAAAATAGAACACCGCCAGCTGCGCCAGATACGGCGTACCGCGGATCAGCCAGACGTACGCGCGCCACGGCCAGAACAGCCAGCGGCTGAGGTTGCCCACCGCCTGCAGGATAAAGCCGCCGCCGGCCCCGAGCAGTGCGGCACTCAGGCTTATCGCCAGCGTCACGCCCAGCGCGCGGGCGAAGTCCGGCAGGTAAAGGATAAAATCGTTCATCGGTTCTCCCGGTTCCAGCGCCGTTCAACATAGCTCCCCAGCAGCGCCAGCAGGCTGGTCAGCACCAGATAGGAGAGGGCGATTGCGATATACACTTCTAACGGGCGGTAGGTAGCGGACGCCAGCTGCTGCCCCACCCGCATCAGGTCGGTAATCGCAATCACCGACACCACCGCCGACGCCTTAATCACGTCGATCAGCTCTGAAATCAGCGACGGCAGGGTCAGTCGCAGCACCTGCGGGATCTGGATATGCCACAGCGTCTGGCGCGGGCTGAGCCCGCAGATCGCCGCGGCTTCCAGCTGCCCCGGCGGGATAGCCTCAAAGCCGCTGCGCAAAATCTGCGACTGGTAGGCGGCGGTATTGAACGTCAGGGCCAGCACCGCCGCCATATAGCCCGGCAGCGACAGCCCCAGCTCGCCGGGCAGGTAGAAGCAGAGTAAAACCTGCGCCAGCACCGGCGTGCCGCGAAACAGACTGATATAGAGACGGGCGAAGGCTCTGCCGACCGGTGAACGGCCGTTTTCCATCAGATAAATCACTATGCCGACGGCAAAACCGGCCACGATCGCCACGATGCACAGCGAGGCCGTGGTCACCGCGCCGTTAAACAGCATCGGCAGCCACGAGGTCAGCAGCGGAAGAAATTCGCCCATCATCACTCCTCTTACAGCGCCGGTGCCGGCATTTTGTCCGCCGGAATGTCCATCACGAAGCCAAACCACTTCTGCTGCAGTGCCTTCATGGTGCCGTCGCGGTTGGCTTCACTGATGCCGTCGCTGAACAGTTTCACCATGCTGGCGCTGTCAGAATCCTTGCGGCCAACCCAGCCGAAGTAGGTGGTCGGGCCCAGCATCGGTTTCAGGGTGGTAAAGATCCCCGGGCGGGCTTTGATTAGCGGGCCGAGGTTCGCCAGCGACTGGGCAACGCCGTCCAGGCGCTTGTTCGCCAGGTCGGCATAGGCTTCATCAAACGACACGTACTGTTTGATCTCTTTGATCCCCGGCTTGCCGCTGGCCTTCAGCTTTTCATTGAACTCCTGCAGCACCTGTAGCTGGCCCGATCCGGCCTGCGATCCAACGATTTTGCCGCTGAGATCGTCCAGCGAGGCGATCGATCCGTCGCTGTCCCGCTTGAGCAGCGCAACGGTGGATTCAGCAATCGGCACGGTGAAAGCGAAGTGATCCATCCGCTGTTTGTTGACGGTAACGGCGGTGATCACGAAGTCGAATTTTTTGGCATCAAGGCCGGGGAGGATGCCCTGGAAAGGCAGATCCAGCTGTTTAACCGCCACGCCCGGCAGGCTTTTCTGCAGAATGTGGTTCATCAGGTCCACGTCGTAGCCGACGATCTTGCCATTCTCAACCGACTCAAACGGGGCGTAGCGCGCCTCCGTGGCGATGGTGATCGCCTTGTCGGCTTTAATGCGATCCAGCAGATCGGCGCTGTGCGCCGCCGCAGAAAAGAGTCCCGAACACAGCATGGCCCAGCAGAGAGAACGTGTTGTTTTAAGTTTCATGATGACCGCCCCGGTGAAAGTGGTGTGAAGTGTATTCAAGTAACTTGAATGTAATGACATAAGCATGAAGCGTGCCATTCAGGGGAATGGGTGTGGCAATGGCGATGAATAAAGTAATAAGGCGCTATTTTTAAAAGGGAATTTTTCATCCTGGCGCTGAGGCGAAAAATAAAATTCCGCAAGCGTCGGTAGTACAGCCGGAGGCACCGCTGCACATTAAAAGTGCAGGGCGGGCATTTTTATGTGCTGTTGATGTGCACTGGCGGGTAATCGGAAATACCCACCTGGCGTTCAGCACGACTCCTTCCGGGTCAGGATCGCCCGCCGCCGGACGTACTGTTTTGGCGCTGAACGACGGCTCAGGCATAATGCGACTCATTCGTAAACTGATGCCTGAACGTTATGACCTTAACCTCTGAACAGCACGCCCGTCGTCGCCTGCTGATGCTGCTGGCGTGTTCGCCGCTCTTCGCCTCGCCGGCACTCCGCGCGGCGCCTGCCGATCCCCACCGCGTTATCGCGCTGGAGTGGCGGCCGGTGGAGCTGCTGCTGGCGCTGGGGATCATGCCGCTGGCGGTTGCCGACCTGCCTAACTACCGTCGCTGGGTGGTGGAGCCGGTTCTGGCTCCTGATGTCATTGACGTCGGGCTGCGCAACGAGCCCAATCTGGAGCTGCTTCAGCGCCTTAAGCCGTCGTTGATGCTGTTATCGCGCGGCTTTGGCCCGAACGCCAGACGCATCAGCACGCTTTCCCCGCAGTGGACCAGCCAGTTCAGCACCGCAGAACGCGGGCCGCTGGCCAGCACCGTCGCCGATATTCGTACCCTGGGCAGCCTGCTCGGCAGAGAAGGCGAGGCCGATCGCTATCTGACCGCGATGGATCGGCGACTGGATATCAGCGCAGAACGGCTGCGGGGCTATCGACAGGAAAAGCTGCTGATGTTCAGCTTCCTCGACAGCCGGCGGGTGATGGTGTTCGGCAAAGGCAGCCTGTTCGGCGATATTCTTAACCGGCTGGGGCTGAACAGCGCCTGGCAGGGCGAAACCAACCAGTGGGGCAGCACCATCGTCGGGATTGAACGCCTGGCGAAGATGCAGGGCGTGCGGGCACTCTGCTTCCTGCACGGCGACGACGACCCGATGCGGGAGCTCGCCCACGCCCGGCTGTGGCGCAGCATTCCTTTTGTGCGGGAAGAGAAACTGCATCTGCTGCCGGCGGTGTGGTTCTTCGGCGCCAACTATTCGGCGCTGCGTTTCTGTCAGCTGCTGGAGCAGACGCTGGAGGCCAGGGCATGAGCCGATCGTTATGGCTGGTTTTACCCACGTTAGCGCTGGCGCTGATGGCGGGCAACTTTATGCATCAGCTGGACTTCCGGCTGTGGCTTCAGGCGACTGTCCTGCCCGATGAAAGCGACGTCAGCCAGATGCTGTTTCACTTCAGCCTGCTGCCCCGCACGGCGCTGGCGCTGCTGGTGGGTGCCGGGCTGGGCGTGGCCGGGATCCTGTTTCAGCAGATCCTGCGTAACCCGCTGGCCGAACCGTCCACGCTCGGCGTGGCCGCCGGAGCCCAGCTTGGCCTGACGCTGGCGATCCTGTTTGCCCCCGGCTGGGGAGAGACGGGCCAGCAGCTGGCGGCGCTGGCCGGAGGCTTAACCGCCGGCGCAGTGGTGCTGGCCATCGCCTGGGGGCGGCAGCTCTCGCCGGTCACGCTGATCCTCGCCGGGCTGGTGTTCGGCCTTTACAGCGGGGCGGTCAAAAGCCTGCTGGCGCTGTTCAATCACGAACGGCTGCAGAACCTGTTTATCTGGAGCAGCGGCATGCTGAACCAGTATGACTGGAGCGCGGTGCAGTTCCTCTGGCCGCGCATGCTGGCGGCGGTTGTGCTGATTGGGCTGATGATCCGCCCGCTGACGCTGCTGGGCCTGGACGACAGCGTGGTGCGCAATCTCGGGATGCGGCTGGCGCTGGTGCGCATCGGCGGCCTGCTGCTGGCCGTGGCGCTCAGCGCACTAACCGTCGCCAGCGTGGGGGTGATTGGCTTTATCGGCCTGTTTGCGCCGGTGCTGACTCGATTGCTGGGCGTGCGGCGGCTTGGCCCCCGGCTGTGCTGCTCCGCAGCGCTGGGGGCGGGCCTGCTGTTAATCAGCGACCAGGCGGTGATGCTGCTGGCCCACTACTGGCGCGAGCTGCCGACGGGCGCGGTGACCGCGCTGATCGGTGCGCCGCTGATGCTGTGGATGCTGCCGCGCCTGCGCCATACCAAGGTGTCGCAGTCCGTTGCCCCGGCTACTGCACGTGAACGAGGAACCTCGCGCGCGCTCCCGCTGCTGGTGGCGAGTGGGCTGCTGCTGCTGATAGCCGCTGCGCTGTTCAGCGGCGACGGCGGCCAGTGGCTGATTTCCGACCTCTCGTTACTGCAGTGGCGCTGGCCGCGCGTGCTGGCGGCGGCGGCGGCAGGCGGGATGCTGGCCGCGGCGGGTATGCTGATACAGCGGATGACCGGTAACCCGATGGCCAGCCCGGAAGTGCTGGGCGTCAGCTCCGGCGCGGCCTGCGCCATTGTGCTGCTGATGGTTATCGTTCCTGCCGATGTGGATGCCTGGCTGCTGCCGGCGGGGACGGCGGGGGCGATGCTGACGCTGGGATTAATGGTGATGCTTTCCCGCCGGGAGGGGTTCTCCGTTACCCGGCTGCTGCTGGTGGGGATTGCACTGAGTACCGTTTACGGCACGCTGCTGACCCTGTTCCTCGCCAGCGGCGATCCGCGCAGCGGCGTGGTGCTGAGCTGGCTGGCGGGGTCGACCTATCGGGTGACCGGCGAGCAGGCGCTGGGCGTATCGCTGCTGGCCGTGCTGCTGCTGGCGCTGATCCCGCTGCTGCGCCGCTGGCTGACGGTGCTGCCGCTGGGCGGCGTCACCGCATCCAGCGTGGGCGTGCCGATGCTCAGGTCACGATTGCTGATCCTGCTGCTGTCGGCCGGACTGATCGCCGCGGCCACGCTGATGATTGGCCCGCTGAGCTTTGTTGGCTTAATGGCACCGCATCTGGCGCGCCTGATGGGCTGGCACCGGCCGTTACCGCAGCTGGCCGCGGCGGTCACCATCGGCAGCGGAATGATGCTGCTGGCGGATCTGCTGGGCAGGGTGGTGATTTTTCCCTATCAAATTCCGGCGGGTTTGCTGGCAACCTTTATCGGCGCACCCTGCTTTATCTGGTTGTTACGTCAGCGATAATCCCTTTCGGCTTCCTTCCCTCTCCGTAACCGGAGAGGGCGATCCTGTTTCGCGCCGCGAATTTTTAGCTTGATCTGACAGGAATGAGTCGGATAATCGCAAGCTCAATAATAAGTATTATCATTTCATATACCGACAGGATGAGAGATGTTCGCTTCCCAATCCCCCTCTGGCCTATTTCGCCTTAAACTGCTGGCGCTGGCCGTCGGCGCTGCAACGCTGCCGGCCATGGCGTCCTCCAACAGCAGCGAGCAGACCCTGACGGTCACCGCGACCGCCGACCCTGAGTTCACCCCCGGCGGCGATCGGCTGGTTCCGGCCTACCTGGACGGTCAGGTGGCGAACGGTGGGCGGATGGGCATGCTGGGCGAACAGGACGCGCGGAACGTGCCGTTTAACATCGTCAGCTACACCTCAAAACTGATCCAGGATCAGCAGGCCAAAACCATCAAAGATGTTGTGGCTAACGATGCGTCGATCCAGAACGTGCAGGGCTACGGTAACTTCGCGGAGACCTACCGCATTCGCGGCTTCGATCTCAACGGCGATGACATGACCTTTGGCGGCCTGCCCGGCGTGATGCCGCGCCAGGTGGTCTCCACCCAGATGGTGGAGCGCGTGGAGGTGTTCAAAGGCGCCAATGCGCTGATGAATGGCAGTGCGTCCAGCGGCGTGGGCGGGATGATCAACCTTGAACCGAAACACGCGGACGATGTGCCTCTGACCCGCGTGGGCGTTGACTACACCGGAAAAAACCAGCTGGGAGCCAGCATCGATGCCGGTCGCCGCTTTGGCGACAACAACCAGTGGGGCGCGCGCGTCAACCTGCTGGATCGCGAAGGCGATACCGCGGTGGATAATGAAAAACGCCGCACCACGCTGGCCTCCATCGGGCTGGATTATCGCGGCGATCGGCTGCGCACCTCCCTCGATATGGGCTATCAGAAGCAGGCCTTCCACGGCGGCCGGCTGGGCGTGAACGTCAGCGGCGTGGATTTTATTCCTGAAGTGCCAAAAGCGACCAGCAACTACAGCCAGGACTGGGTGTACAGCAATCTGGAAAGCGAGTTCGGCATGGCGCGCGCGGAGTATGACGTTGCCCCGGACTGGACGCTGTACGGCGCGCTCGGCGGGCAGCACTCTCATGAATACGGTGCCTACGGCACGCCGAAAATCAGCGATGCGAACGGCAATGCGGTGATTAGCCGTATGGATACCAATAAATTTGTCGATGCCTTCAGCGGCCAGTTTGGTCTTCGCGGCCAGTTCGCCACCGGCGTGGTGAACCACAGCGTTAACCTCGGTTATTCGGCGATGAACCGCCGTGAGAAAACCGCCTACGGCATGGCGAAAGCGGCCGACGCCGTTGCGACCAACATCTATGAGCCATCCGCCGTTAACCCGCCGGAGATGACCTCATTCGGTGGCGATCTCGACTCTCCGCGCCCAACCAGCCGCGTGCGCAGCCAGGGCTTCCTGCTGTCGGACACGCTGGGAATGTTTGACGATAAACTGCTGCTTACCCTGGGGGCGCGACATCAGAAAGTGGTGGTGCGTAACTACAGCTACGGCACGGCAATTGAGAAGGACAAAGAGCGTTTCACCAAAAATCGCTGGACGCCGGCCTATGGCATCGTGTTCAAGCCCTGGGAGCCGATCTCACTCTATGCGAACCACATCGAGTCGCTGTCTCCGGGCGAGACGGCACCGTCAACGGCAAGCAACACGGGAACCGTCTCCGGGATCTCGCTGGCGAAGCAGAATGAAGTGGGCGTGAAGTTTGACTCCGGTCGGGTCGGCGGCTCGCTGGCGCTGTTCGAAATCAAAAAGCCGAAAGGACTGACCAACCCTGAAACCAAATACTTCTCGCTGAGCGGCGAGCAGCGCAACCGCGGCGTGGAGCTGAACGTCTTCGGCGAACCGGTATTTGGCCTGCGCCTGAACGGCAGCGCGACCTGGCTTGATCCGAAGATGACCAAAACCCAGAACGGCACCAACGACGGTAAGAACGCGGTGGGCGTAGCCGAGTTTTACACCGTGCTGGGCGCGGAGTACGACATCAAGCCGATCGATGGCCTGACCGCCACCGCGCGGCTGACCCACTCCGGATCGCAGTATGCGGATGCGGCAAACAGCAAAAAGCTGGATGCGTATACCACGCTGGATCTCGGTGCGCGCTACCGCATGAAGGTGCAGGACAACGATCTGGTCTGGCGCGTGGGCGTGGATAACGTCACCAATAAGCGCTACTGGTCCGGCGTGGAAAGCGGCGGCACCTACATTTACCAGGGCACGCCGCGACAGCTGAAGGTGTCGATGTCTTACGACTTCTGATGCCCCTGACAGCAAAATGCTGCATGACTGCATGACTGCATGACTGCATGACTGCATGACTGCATATATGCCCGGCCTGAACAGGTTGGGCATTTTTTTTAAATGGGGGGAGAAGGGAGGCCAGCGTTAAAAACGCCACGTCACCCCAATGGCCGGGCCGCGCAGCAGGGTGTCATAGACGTGGCCGTTATGGTCGTAGTCCACTTTCAGCGCCTTATAGCCTACCGATGCCGAGATATTATCCGTAAAGGTGTAATTGATGCTGGCGAGCACCGACCAGGTGACGTCGGACCCCGCACCAAACCCGCCGACGTCGGCTTCAGACTGGAACGAAAACGCGTCCGTCAGCGGCAGGAACACGCGTGCACCGACCAGCGGATCGACCCAGCTGAAGCTCTCACCGTACGAGGCGGTACGGCTGCCGATCAGCGAATGGCTGGCAGACACGGTGATATCATTCGACACGTGCCACAGGCGCAGGCCGCCCAGCAGATCCAGCGTAAAGTCCGGCGTGTCCATTACCCGATAGCCGCCCAGCAGGGTGGCCATAAACTGCCGGGAATCCACTTTGCCGTCAACGTTAGACCCGGGGGGGATAGTCACGCCGAATCCCGGGATCTGGAACGCGGAGAGCGGGCCGCTGGCGTGGCTGTCGGTGGTGTCGACATACATCAGATTGCCGGAGAACACGAAGCGGTCGTAGCGCGCCCAGATATCGAGAAATCCCCCAAAGTTCAGATCGTCCATCACTTTTGAAAACGGCTTATCGACGTCCACGGTGGAGCCGCGCTGAAACGGCGAGATGCTGCCGCTCATGCTGGCCGCCCACAAAAACGGCGTGACCTGAAAGGCCCGGTCCGGTTTTTCTGCTGCGCTGATAAGGGGGCGATCGGTGGCGGGGGAGGCGGAGGGAGCGGCACCGGCGGCCTGAAATCCGCAGAGAGGCAGCATGGCTAAGACGGCAAATCGTTTCAAAGCATCGTCCCTATTATTAAATTTATTAACGGTATTGGGTAAAATAATGCCGGTTACTGTTACATTAACATACCGCTTTTTGGAATTTCTCACAGAAAAAAACACAGGGAAACAGAACGATGATTTTGAAAAAGAACTCATTTTTTGCGAAGTGTAGTGCGGCACTCCTGTCGATTGGCATGCTGATGCCGACGGTGGAAGCATGCACGCGGCTGGTTTATCTTGGCGCAAATGACCAGGTGATTACCGCACGTTCGATGGACTGGAAGGTGGATGTCGGTACCAATCTCTGGATATTTCCACGCGGTATGCAGCGCACCGGTGAAGCCGGGCCAAATTCCGTCAAGTGGACCTCGAAGTACGGCAGCGTGATCGCCTCGGGCTACGACATCTCCACCACCGACGGCATGAACGAAGCCGGGCTGGTGGCGAATGTGCTGTGGCTGGTGGAGTCTTCTTACCCGGAATATGACAAGAAAAAACCCGGTTTAACGATTGCTGCATGGGCGCAGTACGCGCTGGATAATTTCGCCACCGTTCAGGAAGCCGTTGATGCTCTGAGCAAAGAGTCGTTCAGCATCGTCACCGATAAGGTGCCGGGCGAGGACAGGCTGGCCACGCTGCATCTCTCGCTGTCTGACGCCACCGGCGACAGTGCGATTATCGAATATATCGATGGTAAACAGGTTATTCACCACAGCCGCAGCTATCAGGTAATGACCAACTCACCGATTTTTGAGAAGCAGCTGGCAATGGAAGAGTACTGGAAGCAGATTGGCGGCACGGTGATGCTGCCGGGCACCAACAGCGCGCCGGACCGCTTTGCCCGCGCCAGTTTCTACGTCAACGCGATCCCTAAATCTGAAAACGCGGTTGAGGCCATCGCCAGTACCTTTAGCGTGATCCGCAATGTGTCCGTTCCTTATGGTATCTCCACGCCCGGCCAGCCGAATATCTCCTCCACGCGCTGGCGGACCGTTTCCGATCAGAAGCGCGGGCTTTACTTCTTTGAGTCGGCGCTGACGCCAAACGTGTTCTGGACCGATCTGAAAAAGATCGATTTCTCGGAAAAAACCGGCAGGGTGATGAAGCTCGATCTGGGGCCAAATCAGACCAACATCTATTCGGGAATGGCCAACGACAGTTATAAAGAGGCGAAGCCGTTTACCTTCCTTGGTTTGAAAATGTAGTTCAGTTAACAGCTGGTTTTATTGTTGTTGGCGGAAGCATTCATGGTGATGCGGGGGAAATGTTTTCTGGAATAGTGTGCCTGTGCTTGCTGGCTGATGCCCCGAACGGGCCGGTCCTCGCGCCGCTTCGCGGTACCCTCACTCCGTTCGTCAGCCTGTCGGACCCGTTCAGACGGGCCTTCCGTGGCCCGGCTGAACCTTTCATCCGCGTCCATGCGGATGAATCCTGGCTTTCTCTCTGCGTTCAGCGCTGCGGATGGCCCGCTCGGGGCATCAGCCTGCCTGCTTTGTGACTTCTGTATTGCCTGTCGCTCTTTATTCTTAACAGGCGATTATGAGTCCCAACCTAATCCATTTAAAAACAATGAATTACTTTAATTTTAACGGCCTGAGTTGTTGAGTGCTGTTTAATACTGTTGCATAGTTCTGTGCTCTGCTGCCGTTTTGCTGCCATTAACGATTCGGCAGCGGCTCGCCGGCAAGCCAGCTTAGCCACTGTTTTTTGAACAGCACCTGTGCGAAAGGGCGTACGGATGTTCTGATATACGCCAGAATTTCAGCATCGGTCATTGTTGATGCGTTAGAAGGGTAGCCAATGCCGTCGTCGAACAGATAGTAGTAAAGCCAGTTGAGATGCTCGCAGGTTTTACCAACGAATTTAGATCTGGATTCTATCCAAAGCTCAGCAAAAAAACGCAGATGAGATTCTGCACCCGGCACGGTATCGCAGCGAATAAGATGCTCAAGCTGAATTCTCAACCACACCAGCGCGCTGAGGTTCGGCCCCGGATAAATCAGGCCCGCTTCCGCCATATACCGGCCTAGGTAGTCGCTGACTTCATCCTCATCCGGCGTGGCATCCAGGCCTAACGAGGCGAGGATCAGCAGCGGCTCGGAATCGTTCCCCGCAATCACGGCTTCCCCGGCCCATTCCACAATAGCTCTAACATAGTTGTCAGTAGCGAGATGACGGGCGGTTTTCCTCAATTCCATCAGGCACAGCAGGTCGTTTAACCTGTCGATGGCGTGAATTGGTGACATATCAGGCTCACGGTTGAACTAAGTGGGTCAGGGGGTCGTCATCGCAAAGAGAATGACGCTACCCAGCGCATTGGTTTTTTTGGAAACGAATATGACTTTATCGAACTGATAGTTTCCTTCGGGATAGCATATTTTGATATTCCGGCCCAGATCGGGGTCGTCAACATTGGCCCCCGCACAGGATTTATGGCCGCGCGGAGAATAGGTGTAGCCGGCGGCGTAGGCGGAGGTTTTACCGGGAAGATAGTAGGCCACCGTCATTAATGGAATAACGGCAACCGCCATTAAAACAATAAACGTTCCCATGAAAAATTTAAGGTAATCAATACGCTTACCGGTTTTGATTACCCCGCGATGGAACGCATATAAAGAGAGACAGATCGATAACCCCAGGGTGACCAGGATGAAATTTTTACTGGTGGCATCATTGAGAAAGGTTTCGGTATAAATCCCGCTGCGCCAGATGATAAAACCGAATATCACCAGCAGAGCCGCGATGCTGAGAGTGAACAGGTAAAGATAGGAATAGTGTTTCATTGTCCTCATTACGGTTTTTTCAGATCCCTCGTTATCCGAATCATAGCATCACGCCTGACCGTTTTTGACAACGGAATGATTAAATCAGGCTTAAAGGGTTCAGTAATACCGCCTCATTCAGGTGATCCGGCGCGAAGTGCGCGTAGCGCATGGTGACTTTAATGTCGGTGTGGCCGAGGATGCGCTGCAGCACGAGGATATTGCCGCCGCGCATCATAAAATGGCTGGCAAAGGTATGGCGTAACACATGTGAAAGCTGGCCGTCCGGCAGTTCGATTCCCGTCCGTTTTATCGCGCCCCGAAAGGCGGAGTAGCATGCGGTAAAGACCGGCTTTGCGCTGCGCGTTTTGGGCAGCGCCTCGTAAAGCTCATCCCCGATCGGTACGGTGCGGTTTTTCTTACCTTTGGTTTTTATCCAGGTGAGCTTACCGGGAGCGATCTGCTTGCCGGTCAGCGATTCTGCCTCTCCCCAGCGTGCGCCGGTGGCGAGGCAGATTTTCACGACGGTGGTTAAATCCGACGATCGGCTCTGCTCACACTCGGTCAGCAGCAGCCTGATTTCATCCAGGGTCAGCCAGGCCAGCTCCGCCTCATCAATCTTAAATTCGCGGACGTTTTCCAGCGGGTTGGGCGCATGCCAGCTGTCCAGCCTGCGCAGCTCGTTATACATCGCCCGAAAATAGGCCAGTTCCAGATTGACCGTGCGTGGCGTGACGGCTTTAACCCTGTCGGAGCGGGTGATCTTGCCGCTGAGGCGCTGTTCGCGATAGCTGGCAAACAGCCTGGCGCTGAACTCGGCGGCCAGCGGATTGCCCATGGCCATGCAGGCAAATTCCATCGCCCCTTTGCGCTTGAGGCCGTCGGCCAGCGTGACGCCGTGGGCGTTATACCAGGCTTCCACCAGGTCGGTTACGCGGCGCTTATCCACCTTCTCCCCCAGCCAGGGCTTATCCTGCAACTGTTCGCTGGTGTAGCGTTCGAAGGCCAGCGCTTCCCCTTTGGTGGCAAACTGACGGCGGATGCGCCGGCCGTCGCGCCCGTTGGGGAACAGCTGGGCCTGCCATCTGCCGTTATCGAGTTTCCTTACCGCCATAATCGGACTTTACTCCATAAATTCCGTGCTGCTGATGACCTTGCCGGCGACATGAATATCCGAGGTATTGCATTCAAATGAGGCCGGGCCATTTTCTACCCGCAGGCGGCCGCCCGGCAGGCGATAAACCTGTCTGATGCTGGCGAGGCCGTCAATTTCAATCAGCCAGACCCCATCGTTGATCGCGCTGTTGAACGTGTCCACCAGGTAAATCGTCTTTTCGAACTTTACCAGGAACGGCGATGCGATATCTGCAGGCATCAGACGCGAATCATAGCGCATCTTCTCCGTCGGTCCATAAACCCCATTTGAGATTTCTTTGTATTGCAATGTTAATCCACGGTCGCTGTTCTGAGATGTTTGCGGCTCTCCCTCCCCGGTGGCCAGCCAGAGCAGAGAGGCTCCGGTATCCAGATGGCAGGCCAGCAGCCAGTCGTGGGGAAACGTGTCACGCATCCAGCGGTTTGCCATGGTACTTTGCGAAACGCCAAGGCGGTCGCACAGCGCCTGTCGGGTGCTAAAACCATAGGCCTGCAGGATGCGATTGATGGCCTCTTTTCCCCCGCTTTGAGAAGGAAAATTAAATTCAGAAATTCCATTTGGGTTCTTTTTGTCGTTTGACATATCCAAATTGTGATCCTATTATCGCGAGTGTGGTGACTGCTTTCGGGCTTTATACATCCGAATAGTGATTTTTTGAACACAAACTGAGGAATCATGCATCATGAAAAGCCATTTTTCAATGCGCCCCAGCATCAATCTTGTGGTCTCTGAACCTTTTATCACCCTTGATGAATTTTGCCGGCGTACCGGCTACAAGCCCAGCTACGCCCGCCAGATGATCCGCGAGAACCGCCTGCCAATCCGCAAGAAGATCGGCGTCAACAGTCTGGTCGAGGTCAATATGTTTGCCCTGACCCTGGAAGCCGCCCAGGGCTGCGAAGCCACTCTGCAGGGCCAGTAGTTTCGCCCGTGCAGCCGGTTATTACTGACCCTCCGCTGTTTGAATCCGAGAAAGGCGGGCCGGATCGGGATGGGTGTTGATTACAGACGGGGAATGTCATGGCAATTGAACAGACGGCGGCAAGGGTTCCGCTCAGCCCTGCTAAGCGGCTGGACGGGCTGAACCATATTGCCGAAGTCAGAGCGCAGGTGTTCGGCAGAGATATCGAGCCGGAGCTGGAACGATTTATCAGCCAGATGCGCGATGCCCACAGCGAACACCGCCAGCGCAATATGCGCGTGCTGGCGGCTCTGTTTTATATGGCCAGGCTTCCCGCGGAGCGACACGGCGCCAGCGTCAGCGATCTCACTGTTGATGAGAAACGCGCACTGATTATCGCCATGAACCACTTTCGGGCTGCCGTGAGCCTGTTTCCTAAACGGCTGGCGATGCCGGTTTAGTCCTGCCCATACCAGGCCGTAACCCCGAGTGGAGCATGAGCATGCTTAACGATATGTCCGAGAATCAGGCAGGTTATGCCTTTGCCTGGAATACGCCCAAAAGCGCGATTAACCCTTACCTCGATCCGCCCGATCCCGTACAGAAATCCGCGCTACGCGAGGTAATCGCGCTTTACGCGGCGGATAACCGACGGCATCAGAAGCCGGGCGAATCACTGCGTAATGCGGTCTGGGATCGTTACTTCTTTAATGCGGATCGGGATCCTGTTCTGCGGGAAATTGCGCAGGACAAACTGACCGGCCAGGCTCGGATGGCGCGGGAGCGGCAGCGTTTTAATCCCGAACAGACCGTAATGGATGATATTCATGCCCAGCCCGCGTGGATTGCCCGGCCGCTTCTGCAGCGTATTGCCTTTCTGAAAAACCTGTCACGGCCCGGCCCCTGCCAGCGCTATTTATGTGCGACGGTCCGCCCCTGTCTGGATCGCCTGACGCGGGTGCGTGACGATCAAACAGGCCCGTCAATCCGTCAGATGGCCGGACATCCCGGGCTGGAAGGGCTGCTGGTGTTAAGCGATATGAATCAAAACCAGGTGAAACGGCTCTCCGCACTGGTCGCTGCACATATGGCAGGGCGGCTGGAATCGGCCTGTAGCCTGCTGCCGCTCGATAATGACGTGCAGCCCGAGGCGATTCGCCGCGTCTGGGAGCAGCTGGCGGCGGAGGTGATGCGGCTTGAGGTGATTCCACCCGCTTTCGAACAGCTCAAACGTAAACGGCATCGCCGCCGTCCGGTATCTTACGATCGGATCCCTGGCTCCCTGGCCCGGATGATTTGCACGACATGGTGGTATCGCCGCCTGTGGCAGCGGCGCTGCGAATGGCGTGAGGAACAGCTGCGCGCGGTGTGTCTGGTTAGCAGGAAAACATCGCCCTATATCAGCCGTGAAATGGCGCTGTATAAACGCGAGCAGCGTAGAAAATCGCTGGAGTTCTTTCGGGCGCATGAGCTGATTAATGAGCACGGCGACAGGCTGGAGATGGAGGCCGTGGTCAGGGCCAGCACCAGTCATCCGGTACGTCGACGTAATGAAATGATGGCCTGTCTGAAAGGGCTCGAGTTAATCGCTGAAATGCGTGGTGACCGTGCGATTTTCTACACGCTGACCTGTCCTTCGCGTTTCCATGCCACGCTGAGCCATGGCCAGCCTAATCCAATGTGGGCCGGTACCACCGTACGGCAAAGCAGCGAATATCTGGTGGGCGTTTTTGCGGCTTTCCGTAAAGCGATGCACAAGGCCGGGCTGCGCTGGTACGGCATTCGCGTGGCGGAGCCGCACCACGACGGGACGGTTCACTGGCACCTGCTGTGCTTTATGCCGCCCGGGGACTGTTCCGCTATCACCGCGTTATTACGCCGGTTTGCGATCAAAGAGGATCGTCAGGAGCTGGGTAAGGTTACTGAGCCACGCTTTAAAGCCAACGCGATCGACTCCCGCAAAGGGACGCCCACCGGCTATATCGCCAAATACATCAGCAAAAATATTGACGGACGCGGGCTGGGTAAACACATCAGCAAAGAAACCGGCACATCGCTGCGCGATAGCGCCGAACACGTCACGTCCTGGGCTTCTTTACATCGGATCCAGCAGTTCCGGTTTTTTGGTATTCCGGGCCGGCAGGCCTGGCGTGAGCTACGCCTGCTGGCAGGGCAGGTCAACAGGCAGCACAACGGACGAAAAGCAGGTGCACCGGTACTGGCTGACAGGCGCCTGGATGCCGTGCTTGCCGCCGCTGATGCGGGCTGTTTCGCCACCTATATCAGCAGGCAGGGAGGGGTGCTGGTGCCGCGTCGGCAGTATCTGGTGCGCACCGCCTATGAGTTAAGCGATGTGCAAAATAAATATGGCGATCGCAGCCGGCGGATCTATGGCATCTGGTCACCGTTAACGAAGGAGCGCATCTGCACGCACAGCTTCAAATGGAAAAGAGTGCGTAAAACTTCCGGCGGGCAGATAAGCCCTGGCCGGGGACATCTTTTTACCCCTTGGACTCGTGGCAATAACTGTCCCCACGGTGAAAAGATAAATGCGCATCACAGAATACGTGTTCAACGGAAGGAGGAGGAAACAATAAAGGACTTTAAAAATGAACATAAGTGAACAGCGAAAGCCAGGAGTGCGATGGCGAAATACGATTGATTTTTTACGTTAGTGATTCTCGTATTTAGTGATCCACGTCAGAGTCATATCTCTAAGGTATAAAAAACATTTTACAATACTTAAATTGTTCTTTACTGTATATATAAACAGTGGATATATATACAATTGTTTGGAACATCGGAGCTGTTACAGGAGGGAAGATGCAGGACTATCTTTTGGAATCATTAAAACTTCAACGTATCGATTTCTTTATTAAACTGGTTGCCGCGAGCGAATGTAATGACGAGGAAAAGTGGCTGGCAATTCAGTGGGTATCCGAATTGACGGACGAACTTATGGCGAAAATTCGTGGGCATGAATACAGTCGGTCAATGGATGTTTCCAGTTAATGATAATAGTCATTCCCGCTGCCTGTAATTTTAAGCGGGTTACGCCGACACCAGGTTAAAAACGATTTTCCCAAACCCGCTATTTCCGGCGGGTTTTCTTCTTAAGTATCACAAGCCTTACAAGACCCGCACGTTGCTCACTTTTCCTATCCCCGCAAACATAAGGCTCCAGCCATTTTAACGGTGCGGAGCGATGTTCAGCTTTATTCCCTCTCCGCTTCGTCGGTTGCCCCGCAGGAAAACTCCGCTGGGGCAGGCATGTGCTGGAGCCACGGCACGACTAAAAGGAGATAAATGGATGAAAGTGTCTGCCTGCCAGCTCGACACGATAGATGCGCTTTGCTGGCGCTATTACCAGCGCACTCAGGGCGTTGTGGAGCAGGTGCTGCTGGCCAACCCCGGACTGGCTGAATACGGCCCCTGGCTGCCCCATGGGCTGCAGGTGGAATTGCCGGATATCGTTGCACCTGCCTCGATGCAGCACGTTCAACTGTGGGATTAATGATGATCCTGGAACGCGCGAGCGGCGCTATTTCGCACGGCATTGCCGGGTTGCGCGGATGAAGCATGACGCATCCCGTCGTTAAGCGCTGCCTGGTGGGCGCCATTCTGGCACTGGCCGCCACGCTTCCTGAATTCCAGTCGCTCCGTACCTCTCCGGAGGGGCTGAGGCTGCTTGCTGATTATGAAGGATGCAGTTTGCAGCCCTATCAGTGCAGCGCCGGCGTCTGGACC
This sequence comes from Erwinia sp. SLM-02, assembly GCF_037450285.1. NCBI lineage: Bacteria > Pseudomonadati > Pseudomonadota > Gammaproteobacteria > Enterobacterales > Erwiniaceae > Erwinia > Erwinia sp. SLM-02. Next base: position 251,399 of record NZ_JAQISN010000003.1, read on the forward strand.
GACGGTATTGGCAACACCTCCGGCGTAATTCCCGGTAAGGACATTACCGAACGACAGGCCGCGAAAGGGCTGATGACCAATGTGCAGCGCGTTGAGCAGAGGCTGGAAAACTGCGTGCTGCCAGCGGTGCCGCAGCAGGTCTATGACGCGCTGGTGTCATTTGCGTTCAACGTGGGTACCACCAGCGCCTGCCGCTCCACGCTGGTGAGGTTAATCAACCAGCAACGCTGGGAGGAGGCCTGTCGCCAGCTGCCCCGCTGGATTTATGTCAAAGGCGTTATCAACGAGGGGCTGAAAAACCGCCGCTTACGGGAAATGGCCTGGTGCTTAAAGGGAACAGAACAGGAGAAAAAACGTGAATAAACCGCAATCACTCTACGAGGCTTTGGTCCACGGTGTGCCTTATCTGCGGGAGCATCCCGAGAAAATGCGTCCCTCGGTGCGCAACGGCGCGCTGGTGGCCACCGGTGGTCATTCAGCATCATGGGAGTATCGCTACACGCTCAACGTCACCATCGACGGTTACGACGATGAGCCCCACCGGCTAATGATTCCGGTGATGCTCTGGCTCAATGACAATCAGCCTGACGCGATCAACAACCCTGCGCTACGTGAAAAGGTGTTCACTTTTTCCATCACCCCCTGCGCCGACGGCAGCAACAACAATGTCCGCCTCAGCCTGCGGCTGACCGAGCGCGTGCTGCTCGATAACCCGGGCGGCAGCCAGGTGGTCAACCTGCTGCCCGAACCGGACCGCCCTGAAGAGATGTGGACGGTAAAACGCAAATGAATCAGCGCATTGTTCCCGGCTGCAGACAATGCGCCCGGTGTGATGCCTGTGTAGAAAACTGACAATCTGAAGGCTATGAACGCACAACTAACCGAAATTATGCGCCTTATCACCAATCTGATCCGCTCAGGCGTTGTCAGCGAAGTGGACCGGAAAAAATGCCTGTGCCGGGTAAAGGTGAACGGCCTTGAAACCAACTGGATCAACTGGCTGACCCTGCGTGCCGGCAGTGCCCGCACCTGGTGGTGCCCGTCGCCGGGGGAACAGGTGGTGATCCTGAGCATGGGCGGCAATCTTGAAACCGCTTTTGTTCTTCCCGCCATCTATTCCCGCCAGTGCTCACCGCCGGCGGATTCCGTCGACGGCTGCGTCACGGCCTACCCCGACGGGGGCTGGTTTGAATATGAACCCGCCAGCGGACGGTGGTATGTCAAAGGCATTAAATCCATGGTGATTGAAGCGTCTGACGGTATCACCCTGAAAACCGGGAAGTTTGTACTGGAAGCCGACAGCACACACATCACCAGCGACATCACCGTGAAAGGCGCTGTCAGCCAGAGCGGTGGCGCGATGAGTTCCAACGGCATTGTGGTGGATAAACACCGACATACGGGCGTGAGGTCCGGCGGAGAAACATCAGGAGGTCCGGTATGACCCTGTACATCGGAATGAACCGCTGCAGCGGAGAGGCAGTGACTGACATGAACCACCTGCGCCAGTCGGTGCGCGATATTTTGCTGACGCCGCTGGGGAGCCGCATCGCCCGGCGGGAATATGGCTCGTTGCTTTCCGAGCTGATTGACCAGCCGCAGACCCCCGGGCTGCGGTTGCAGGTGATGTCTGCCGTTTATGTCGCCCTCAGCCGCTGGGAACCGCGGCTGACGCTGGATGCTATCACTATCAACAGCCACATCGACGGTTCTATGGTGGTTGGACTGACCGGAGAGCGCAATGGCGGCGCGCCGGTCTCTTTTTCCGTATCAACAGGAGCTGAGAATGGCCGTCATTGATCTTTCCCAACTGCCCGCGCCGCAGATTGTTCACGTCCCGGACTTCGAGACGCTGCTGGCCGAGCGCAAAGCTGCGTTTATCGCACTCTATCCTGCAGAGGAGCAGCCGATCGTCAGGCGTACGATTGCGCTGGAATCCGAACCCGTGACCAAACTGCTTCAGGAGAGCGCCTACCGGGAAGTCCTGCTGCGCCAGCGTATCAACGAAGCCGCCCAGGCGGTGATGGTGGCCTATTCGCTCGGTAGCGATCTCGACCAGCTGGCCGCCAATTACAACGTAGAACGCCTGATGGTGAAGCCCGCCGACCCGGGTGCGTTACCGCCGGTTCCGGCAATTATGGAGAGCGACGAGTCGCTGCGGCTGCGCATCCCGGCGGCGTTTGAAGGCGTCTCCGTTGCCGGTCCTGCGGCGGCCTACGAGTTCCACGCATTAAGCGCCGACGGCCGCGTGGCCGATGCCAGTGCGATCAGCCCGGCACCGGCTGAAGTGACCCTCACTGTTTTGAGCCGGGAAGGTGATGGCACGGCGGGGGAGGCGCTGCTGGCGATCGTTGCACAGGCGCTGAACGCGGAGAATGTGCGGCCGGTGGCCGATCGCCTGACGGTTCGCAGTGCGGAGATTGTGCCCTATCGCGTGGATGCCACGCTCTTCTTCTATCCGGGGCCGGAGGCCGGGCCGGTGATGGCCGCAGCACAATCCAGCCTGCAAAAGTATATTGCCAGCCAGCGACGGCTGGGGCGTGACATTCGCCGTAGCGCGATCTACGCCGCACTTCACGTCGAGGGGGTGCAGCGCGTAGAGCTGGCCGCGCCGCTGGCCGATATGGTGCTGGATAAAACCCAGGCTGCGTCCTGCTCTGAGTGGAGCGTGGTCGGAGGAGGCACCGATGAATAGCCTGCTGCCGCCGGGTTCTACCTCGCTGGAACGACGGCTTGCACAGGGCTGCAGCGGTATGTCCGATCTTCAGGCACCGCTACGCACGCTGTGGGATCCGGCAACCTGTCCGGCGAGTTTTCTGCCCTGGCTGGCATGGGCCTTTTCCGTGGATCGCTGGGATGAGCGATGGGAGGAGAGCATCCGTCGCCGGGTGGTGCAGGACGCGTTCTATATTCATCAACATAAGGGCACAACCAGCGCGATACGCCGTGTGGTTGAACCCTTTGGTTTTCTGATCCGCATTGTTGAATGGTGGCAGACCGGCGATCCACCCGGCACCTTTCGCCTGGATATTGGCGTGCAGGACCAGGGTATTACCGATGAAACCTGGCAGGAGCTTGAGCGCCTGATTGATGACGCGAAACCCTGCAGTCGCCAGCTAATCGGCCTCTCCATCCATCTGCAAACCAGTGGACCGCTATGGGTGGGAGCCGCCAGCTATATCGGTGAAGAAATTACCGTCTACCCGTATATCAACGAAGTGATTACATCCGGCGGCACCGCTTACGAAGGCGGCGCGGTCCACGTTATTGACGCAATGAGAGTGAATCCATGAGCACAAAATTCTATACCCTGTTGACGGATATCGGTGCCGCGAAGCTGGCCAATGCGTCCGCTTTGGGCGTTCCGTTAAAAATAACCCAGATGGCCGTGGGCGATGGCGGTGGAGCGCTGCCAACGCCGAGCGCGAATCAGACGGCGCTGACGGGTGAAAAGCGGCGGGCGAGCCTCAACTCGCTGTCTGTCGATCCGCAGAACAGCAGCCAGATTATCGCCGAGCAGGTTATTCCCGAGGCGGAAGGCGGCTGGTGGATCCGGGAGGTGGGGCTGTTTGATGAGTCCGGCGCGCTGATTGCCGTCGGCAACTGCCCGGAAACCTACAAGCCGCTGCTGGCAGAAGGCAGCGGTCGCACGCAGACCGTGCGCATGGTGTTGATTACCAGCAGTACCGAAAACATCACGCTGAAAATCGACCCGTCAGTGGTGCTGGCAACGCGGAAATACGTTGATGACAAGGTGCTGGAGCTGCGGGTGTATGTCGATGAGCAGCTGTCGAAGAAAATGGATAAAGCCGCAAACGGCGCTGATATTGCGGATACCGGGGCTTTTTTGCGTAATCTGGGGATCGGAGACAGTAACAGCAGAGCCGCAAGCGGCTTCTTCCCCCAGGGTACGGTTACCATTCCAGCTAATACCGATCTTAATACGCTGAAAATTCCCGGTGCGTATTTTCAACAGACGAACGCCGCCGTATTTAAATCACTGAATTATCCTGAGGACGGCTTCGCCGGCAGTTTGCTAATCATCAAAAATGGCGCGAACGGCAATGATGGATGCGTTCAGGAGTATACGCAATACCATTCCGGGAATACCTGGCGCCGGCTTTATGAGGTTAGTTTAAAAAAATGGACGGAATGGGATCGGATCATTTATGCAAGCGAGTTAAATACCCTTGGTCTGAACGTTGGATCAACTTTACCCGTTGGTGTGCCTGTCCCATGGCCACTTGCATCAGCACCTGCAGGATGGCTGAAGTGTAACGGTGCTGTATTCAGCGCATTACAGTATCCACAACTGGCGAAGGCTTATCCTGCGTTACGTCTGCCCGACCTGCGAGGTGAGTTTATTCGTGGTTGGGATGACGGTAGGGGAATAGATTTACGTCGTGGGTTAATTTCAGGTCAGGGATCTATGGCACAGGATCACCGGCACTGGCTTCCAACATCATCAGGTAATGGTGGTGATGGCGTAATGACGGCTATTTTTGTCGATAATAATACATCGTTAGCATATTATCCAAATGGAACTAATGAATACAACCCTAGCCCAACCAATGGAACAACATTGCAGACTTATTCTGCAAAATCCAATCAGGCGTCAGGAACGTTTGGTGATGAAACGAGGCCGCGTAACATCGCATTTAACTACATAGTAAGGGCATTATAATTTAGACGGGTATTTTGGGGGTAAGGTCTCCAATATGGCTGGAAATATTATGATGTTTAATTATGAAGCATACATGAGGGAGGGCTAATATGGAATGTTTTTCCGTTGGTGTAGGCCTCCCTGACCGTTCCTGTTCTCCACCGGAGTATAAAAGTCAATTTGCTATTTATCGCACCATTGACGGGGGTGGCTGGGAATACTGAACATGATAAACCAGTAGCAATCAATCTACCGGAAGATTATTCAGTGGATACTACAACAGTCGCGCCACTAACTCCTAATCATAGGTGAGAAAGTGCGCACGGGTTAACGGATTAAGTCGCTCAAAAGGCTGATATTTCGAAAATATAATTTCCATAAAGGCATAATTATTTATTGCTGCAGAAGTGTCTGTCAACACATTAGAGGACACGGTTATATAGAATATGGAAGCCTCTAAAGATAATAATTTTTATGATGCATGGAGAAAGTATCGTTTTTTCTAATACGGGCAGAGACGTCAGTTGTGCCAGATGTCAACTGCCCCAAACTTCCCGAAAATTAATCCCGTCCCCGCACCCGCGGGGATTTTTTTATCCGCATTCAGTATCACCCGCCAAACAACGCCCGGCGCGTGCATCAAATCCCCGCCGGCCAGAACATAGGCATACCCTTTGTAAACCGGAGAGAATGCCTTATGGCACAGGATTACCACCACGGCGTGCGCGTTGTTGAAATCAACGAAGGCACCCGCCCTATCACCACGGTAAGTACCGCTATCGTGGGTATGGTCTGCACCGGCGATGATGCCGATGCGTCCGTATTCCCGCTAAACAAACCCGTTCTGCTGACCGATGTGCTAACCGCCAGCGGTAAAGCCGGCAAATCCGGTACGCTGGCCGCGTCGCTGAAAGCGATTGCTGACCAGACCAGCCCGGTGACCGTTGTCGTCCGCGTAGCGGAGGGCAAGACGGAAGAGGAAAACAACACCAACGTTATCGGCGGCGTGACCGCTGATGGCAAGAAAACCGGCATGAAAGCCCTGCTGTCGGCCCAGTCACAGCTCGGCGTTCAGCCGCGTATCCTGGGCGCGCCGGGGCTGGATACCCTGGCAGTGGCCACTGAACTGCTGGGCGTGGCGCAGAGCCTGCGCGGCTTCGCCTACCTGTCTGCCTGGGGCTGTAAAACGATGGAGGAGGTGATTACCTATCGTGACAACTTCAGCCAGCGAGAAGGCATGCTGATCTGGCCCGATTTTATCAGCTTCGACACCGTTGCCCAGGCAGAGGCCACGGCATTTGCCACGGCGCGTGCGCTGGGCCTGCGCGCCAAAATCGATGAGCAGACCGGCTGGCATAAAACTCTGTCAAACGTCGGCGTCAACGGGGTTACCGGCCTTTCCGCCGACGTGTTCTGGGATCTGCAAAACCCGGCAACCGACGCGGGCGTGCTGAACCAGAACGATGTCACTACCCTCATCCGCAAAGACGGTTTTCGTTTCTGGGGATCCCGCACGCTGAGCGACGATCCGCTGTTCGCCTTTGAAAGCTATACCCGAACCGCGCAGGTGCTGGCCGACACGATGGCCGATGCGCAGATGTGGGCGGTGGATAAGCCCCTCAATCCTTCGCTGGCCCGCGACATTGTGGAAGGCATTCGCGCCAAAATGCGTAGCCTGGTCAGCCAGGGCTATCTGATTGGCGGTGATTGCTGGCTGGATGAGTCGGTGAACGATAAAGACTCGCTCAAGGCCGGGAAACTGCTGATTGATTACGACTATACGCCGGTACCACCGCTGGAAAATCTGATGCTGCGTCAGCGTATTACCGATCGATATTTAATGGATTTCGCCAGCCAGGTCAGCGCTTAAGGGGGCATCATGGCATTACCACGTAAGTTAAAACATCTGAACCTGTTCAACGACGGGAATAACTGGCAGGGGATCGTTGAATCTCTGACCCTGCCGAAATTTACCCGTAAATTTGAGAAATATCGCGGCGGCGGTATGGCGGGTGCGGTCGATGTGGATATGGGGCTGGATGACGGTGCCCTGGATACCGAATTCTCGATTGGCGGTATGGAATCGCTGGTGTTTAAACAGCTGGCGAAAAATACCGCGGACGGCGTGCAGCTGCGTTTTACCGCCTCTCTGCAGCGGGACGACACCGGTGAGGTGCAGGCGCTGGAACTGGTGGTCCGCGGCCGTCACAAAGAGATTGATTCCGGCGAACTGAAAACCGGCGAGAGCAATTCGACCAAAGTCAGCAGCACCAACAGCTACGTGAAGCTGACCATTGATGGCGAAGTTCTCTATGAAGTTGACGTCATCAACATGGTTGAAATCGTTGGCGGCGTCGATCTGATGGCTGAACACCGCAAAGCGCTGGGCCTCTGATTGCCTTTAAACGGCGCGGATCCCCGCGCCTTATTCCCTTATTTCAGGAACGAAAAATGACTGATACAGCGCACGAAAAAACCGTGTTACTGGATACGCCGGTGCATCGCGGCAAGGAAAAAATCACCGAACTGGTTCTGCGTAAGCCGCAGTCCGGGGCGCTGCGTGGCACCCGCCTGCAGGCCATCATGGATATGGACGTGGCGGCGATGATGACCATTATTCCGCGAATTTCAACGCCCACGCTGACCGCGCAGGAAATGAGCGAGCTCGATCCGGCCGATCTCACCGCGCTGTCGGTGGAGGTGGTAACTTTTTTATTGAAGAAATCGGTCCTTGCCGATTTGCCGAAAATCTGACGGTAGAAGATCTGGTGGCCGATGTTGCCACTATTTTTCACTGGTCGCCGTCCGTCACTGATGTTATGTCGCTAACTGAAGTGCTGGAGTGGCGGCATAAAGCAATGATCAGAAGCGGGGCCAGCGATGAGTGACACAAACCTGCGTCAGCAGGTCATTCTGAATGCGGTTGACAAGCTCACCCGCCCATTCCACTCGGTTGCCGCCAGCGTGAAAATGCTGGCCGCTGCCGTGCAAAACAGCCGTCTCCGGCTGAAAGAAATCAACGCGCAGATCCGGCGCTTTGATGGTTTTTTCCGTGCCGGTGTGCAGTCGGTGTTTTTCAATCAGAGCCTGAACTCGTCTCGCGAGGAGGCGGCAAAACCTGGCGTGCGGTCTGTCAGGGCCGGCCTGTTTGCTGAACAGCCGCAGGTGCAATGGCATCAGAAGGAACGCGGCATTAACCCACTGCAAAACCCATATCGTGCGCTTCGTCAGTCGCTAAAGGGGCTGAATATCGTCTTAGCGCTGTGCAGCCGGTCGCTCGGCCAGGCGCAGCGCGCGCTGAAACTCAGCTTCCATGATGCCCGGCAGGGACCGGATCGGCAGTGGGCCTCTTTGCCGGGGCTGAGGGAGGTGACTGCCGGAAGCGAAACCCGCTCCGGGATGGTCAGCACGGCCCGGGCCAGAAGTGAAGGAGCCTCCGGCGGTTTGGCAAGCCTGACAAACGCCAGAGCAGCACAAACAAACGGGCTGATGCCAAATTCCCCGGCCAGACGAGTGGCAAACGGCTACCTCAACGTGGGCGCCGGTATTCAGCCCCCCGCGATGCAGAACGACGGCGCGGGAGCGGAGCGTGAGCAGCGTAGATCTGCTTCTCAGCAGGCCGGGCAGGAAGTGCGGGTCTCGATTCACCGCATCGTAGAGATGATCGACGTGCAGCTGAAAGGCGTGCGGCCAGCCGGGGTGACGCCGGGATCTGTATCTCGAGCCGCTGGCGGTGCGGTTAACGTTAAAGATAATCCCCCGGGGCCGGTATTGATGCCGGATTCGGCTCTGCCTGCCGGCCTCCCGGGTAAGGATATCCGCGAGCAGGTGGCCGCCCTGACCGACGCCCTGAAAAGTGGGGCCGGTTCCGTCCAGCAATGGGCTAACGCCTGTCGGGAAATGGCGGGCCCTCTGCGTTGTGTCGCTTTGATTTTACCAGAAGCCTCGGGCGGCGTAAGCCATCTCACCGTCACCGCGTCGGCGGCGTTTCGACCCCTGGCGATGCTGAGCAGCGGCATCAGCCGGCTGGCCGAACAGGCGAATGAGGCGTTCCGCCAGCTGGCCGGTGAAGGGGCAGCCAAAGCCGCAGAAGCGATTGAGCGCCTGAAAAAGGCGTTTAATGGCCAGCAGGAGGCGCAGAAAGGCGGCGGTATTCTGGATGCCCTGCGGGACGGTGCTCTGGAAGCCATCACCGGGCAGGCGCAGAAAGCCATGAGCCTGCTGATCCTCGCCTTTACTCGCCCCGCTGAGGCAATCAGAGAACTGAATGCCCTTTTAGCCGGGCTGAGAACGAGTGTCTCCGTTATCGGTGCTGTCATCAGCGTACTGGGGTCAGGCATTGGCAGCCTGTTTGCGTCACTGACGGGGTCGATTAGCAGTGCCGGGGGGATGATCGCCTGGCTGGCATCCGGGCCTTTTGCCATGTTGCGTATGGTGTGGACCGGCCTTTCTGCTTTGATGCTGGCACTCCTTACCCCGGTCGGCGGCGTGATTGCTGCACTGGCTGCCGTGGGTATGGTTATCTGGAAGTTCTGGCAGCCGATCGGTGCCTTTATCGGCGGTGTGGTGGCGGGATTTGCCGCGGCGGCGGCGCCCATCACGGCTCTTTTTGCACCGTTAAAGCCGATGTTTCAATCCATTGGCAGCAGCCTTAACGGGTTACGGGACTGGTTTATCCAAATCCTCACGCCGGTGAAATCCACGGCTGAGGCACTCGATAATGCGGCGGCAATGGGATCTGAATTTGGTCAGGTATTGGCCGCTGCGTTTAATGGGCTTCTGAAGCCGCTGCTGATTGTTCATGACAGTCTGGACTGGCTGCTGGATAAGCTGGGCCTGGTTGGGGAAAAAACGCAAGAGATTAAGCTGCCCGCCGACGCCGCTAAAAAATCCAGTGCCTTTACCCGCGCAGACAACTATCCGCTACCTGATACGGCGGGATGGTGGTATCCGGGAGCCCCTTTCCCCGTGTATGACAGCGGGGGTTCCATCCTGCGAGGCCAGTTTGGCATTGTGGGTGAAAGAGGGCCGGAAATTGTCAGTGGGCCAGCGCACGTCACCAGCCGCAGACGGACGGCGGCTCTGGCTTCGCTGGTTGCCGTATCGATGGGGGCAGCGGCAGCCCCCGTTGAGCTGGCCCCGCTGCACCCGTTGAGCCTTGCCGCTGAACGTGCGGTTTCACCGACGCCGCAGGCGGTAACCGCGGCCGACGTGCATATCGAAACGCATGCGCCGATTACTATTTATGCTCAGCCAGGCCAGGACGCCCGGGATATTGCGCGTGAAGTCGCGCGCCAGCTTGATGAGCGCGAACGTCTGGCGCTGGCACGGGCCCGCAGTAGCTACAGCGATCGGGGAGGATACGAGTCATGATGATGGCACTGGGATTGTATGTTTTTATGCTGCGCACCACGCCGTACAGTTCGCTGAACTATCAGCGTAGCTGGCGACACGCGGCTAATCAGCGGATCAACCGGCGGCCCACGGCGCAGTTTCTTGGCCCCGATGCCGATTCGCTAACGCTCTCCGGTACTCTGCTGCCGGAAGTCACCGGGGGGGCGCTGTCGCTGATGGCTCTGGGGCAGATGGCGGAACTGGGTAAGGCATGGCCCTTGATTGAGGGCAGCGGAGCGATATACGGCATGTTTGTAATTGAGGCGCTGACTCAGGTTAAGACCGAGTTTCATTCGAACGGATCGCCGCGCAAAATTGACTTCACCCTGAAACTCCGACGCGTAGATGAGTCTCTGCCGGGAATGTTTGGCGATCTGCGACAACAGATGGTGCTGTTAACGGACTCTGCGGTATCGGCGGTGGGTGACATCTCAAATGCGATGGGAGGGTAAGCGCAATGGGCTTTTGTTCAGACCTCGCCAATACCGGCAGAAGGATGCCTGATTACCGGCTGACTGTTGATGGTGAAAATGTGACCGAACCGCTGAGTAACCGTCTGATGAGCCTGACGCTGTCGGATAATAAAGGGTTTGAATCAGACGTGCTGACAATGACGTTTGACGACGCAGACGGGCAGGTCATCCTGCCGTCGCGCGGCGTGAAAATCAGGCTGGCAATCGGATGGAAAGGCGAACCGCTGTACGTAAAAGGCTCCTTTATCATCAATAAGGTCGAGCATACCGGTGCGCCCGACAGGATCACCGTCAGCGCCTCCAGCGCTGACGTGTGTAAAACTCTTAATACCCGTCAAAACCGGTCATGGCATCAGACGACCGTGGGGGCAGTGGTAGAGAAGATTGCCAGCGATAACAACCTGTCAGCGGAGTTAGGCAAAGGCACCGCGGACAAGCCGGTGGAGCATCTCGACCAGACGAATGAGAGCGATGCCAGTTTCTTAATGAGGCTGGCGCGCATGTATGGCGCCACGGCTTCGATGAAAGACGGCCATCTGCTGTTTTTTTTGATGGGGCAGGGAACCACCGCCAGCGGCATACCGCTTCCGTTGATAACACTCAACCGGAAGGAGGGGGATTCCCATCGTTTTGCGCTTGATGACGTCAATACCTACAGTGGCGTTCAGGCCCACTGGCTGGATACGCAGGAGCCAGAAAAGGAGAGTACGACAAAAGCCGACCGTCAGCAGAAGAGCGGCGGGAATGCCTGGCTGGAAGGACAGGATGGCAACGTACTGGTACTGAACCGGACTTATGCCAGCCGGAGCGAGGCGCAGCGGGCCGCTAAGGTGCAGCTTGCAAGGCTGCGGCGTGGGACGGTGACGTTCAGACTGACGCTGGCAGAAGGGCGGGCCGATCTGTTTACGGAGATGCCGGTTAAAGTGGTTGGCTTTAAGCAACCGATTGATGATGCAAACTGGACGATTAGCAATCTGCAGCACGCGCTGAGCCCGACCACCGGCTTCACCACCGTTATCTCCCTTGAGGTGAAAATCGACGATCCGCTTTAACGGTGCCGGCGTGGCCGACATCAGGGAATGAAAACCCCAATTATGAATTTTTAACTTCACAAAATGGTTTTAAGGAGTACCATACTCATCACGATGATGAACATGGAGGTAATGAAGATGATGAACTGTCCATTGTGTGGCCGCGCAGCCCACACCCGAAGTAGTTTCCAGGTCTCTACCGAGACAAAAGAGCGTTATAACCAGTGTACGAATATTGAGTGCGGGCACACCTTTGTTACGCATGAAACCTACGTCAGATCCGTCTGCCGGCCGGATAAAATCAGTTCTGCACCACCGCATCCGAAAGTGCTGCAGAAGCCGCCTGTCAGCCAGCCGCGGGTTAGCTGATATAGAGCACGAGTTTGCATCTTCAGCCCACCTTCAGGTGGGCTTTTTAATGAAATCATCGCTGCCATTCTGCTGCCAGTTGAATTCAAAGCAACAAAAAAGCCACTCCTGAGAGTGGCTTAATTATATGATTCTAAAGCTAAAATTTGGTGGCCCCTGCTGGGTTTGAACCAGCGACCAAGCGATTATGAGTCGCCTGCTCTAACCACTGAGCTAAGGGGCCTGAGGCGCGGGATTATAATGTAACTGCGCGCGGCGATCCAGCGTTTAACTTTTGTATGTCTATTTTCCAGGCAAACTACGATAGTCAGGAACTGGTTGAATTACAGACACTTTGATCGCGACAGGGGACGAATCCCGTTACCCCGGACCCTAAGCGCACCTTCACAAATCTTTCCCGCGTTCATTTTTCTGTCATCTTTTCCCGTTAAAAATCGGGCTGCGGTATCCGGCCAGAGGGATGACGTCATCCATCAACCCGGCGCTCGCACTGCAGAAAAAGTCGATTTATTGAGCTTTAATATCCCCTTGTTTTTATTTGTTATTCCGTTGGTTTTTGTTGGTAAGTATCAAGAATAACTAATGAGTTTGTTCCTGCTGCCTTGATTTATCTACACGCGTAGATAGAATGCGTGTTGAGAGAAGATTCACGGCGTGGGAAATCCGGCGGCCACGTGAAGATCAATTTTGTTTCGCGTTACTTATATGACTGGTCACTTTTAATCCAGCGACCGCGAAGCAAAAAACATGTTCCAACACCAGGGAACCCGTTACCGATCTTTGCACTATGGCTATTTGTTCCTTTCCCCCGACCGTGTCTTTTCCTCGTGCAGGAAGCTCATGGCAGGGGCCTTAAATGGATTTTCAAAACAGGATTTGTTTATGTCTCAACCTCATAGCGTTGCCGAACCCTATTCCGTGCCGTCCACTGCGGCGGCCGATGAACGGTTAACCACTCAAGAAGGGCGTAAGGATTTCTGGCGTGCGACCCTGTCATGCTGGCTGGGTACGGCGATGGAGTACGCTGACTTCGCGCTGTACGGGCTGGCTGCCGGTATTATTTTTGGCGATGTCTTCTTCCCCGAGGCCAGCCCCTCAATGGCACTGCTCTCCAGTTTCGCGACCTGGTCGGTTGGCTTTATCGCCCGCCCCATCGGCGCGCTGTTCTTCGGCTGGCTGGGCGATCGCCACGGCCGAAAACTCGTCATGGTTTCCACCATTATTCTGATGGGTCTCTCAACCACGCTGATCGGCCTGATCCCTTCCTATGCTTCTATCGGACTGTGGGCGCCCGCCTGCCTGGTGATCCTGCGATTTACCCAGGGTTTCGGTGCCGGGGCGGAGCTTTCCGGCGGGACGGTAATGCTCGGTGAATATGCACCGGCGCAGCGGCGCGGGCTGGTTTCCTCGGTCATTGCGCTGGGCTCCAACAGCGGTACGCTGGTGGCATCGCTGGTGTGGCTGGCGGTAGTGCAGATGGATCAGCAGTCGCTGCAGGAGTGGGGCTGGCGCATTCCGTTCCTCTGCAGTTCGCTGATCGCGCTGGTGGCGCTGTGGATCCGCCGTCATCTGCGTGAAACGCCGGTGTTTGAGCGCCAGAAAGCGGCCTTGCAGCAGCAGCGTATGCAGGCGCAAAGCGCACCGGAAGCCACCGATCGCCGCGGGTTCTGGCAGCGCAGCCGCGCCTTCAGGGTAATGGTCGGCCTGCGAATTGGCGAAAACGGACCCTCCTATCTGGCTCAGGGATTTATCATCGGCTACGTGGTGAAAGTGCTGGCGGTGGATAAATCGGTGGCGACCACCGCCGTGTTTATTGCCTCGCTGCTCGGCTTCCTGATTATCCCGCTGGCGGGCTGGCTGTCCGACCGCTTTGGCCGCCGGATTACCTATCGCTGTTTCTGCCTGCTGCTGATCCTCTATGCCTTCCCGGCGTTTATGCTGCTGGATTCCCGCGAGCCTGCCGTGGTGATTGCCACCATCGTGACCGGCATGGGGCTGGCCTCGTTAGGCATTTTTGGCGTACAGGCGGCATGGGGCGTAGAGTTGTTTGGCGTAACGCATCGCTACACGAAAATGGCCACGGCGAAAGAACTGGGATCGATCCTCTCCGGCGGAACTGCGCCGCTGGTGGCCGCAGCGCTGCTCTCCTGGACCGGGCACTGGTGGCCCATCGCAACCTATTTCGTTGTGATGGCGGCGATTGGGCTGGCGACCACATTCGTTGCACCGGAAACGCGGGGACGCGATCTGAACGATCCCCACGACGCTATTTAACGAAAACATAAGGACAGTGGCGGAATGGCAACAAAAAATCTGGCGAAGTCGGTGGCGGCAAAGCCTAATCCTCACCGCGCCACGCGTGCCGATGTTGCCAGAGAAGCCGGAACATCGGTGGCGGTGGTCAGCTATGTGATCAATAACGGTCCACGTCCGGTGGCGGCGGCTACCCGTGAACGCGTGCTGGCGGCGATTAAAAAAACCGGCTATCGGCCCAACAATGTGGCGAGGGCGCTGGCTTCCGGCACCACCAAAACATGGGGCCTTATCGTGCCGAATATCGATAATGCCTTTATCGCCTCGCTGGCTCATGCGCTACAGCAGGAGGCTCTGGCGAATGACAGGGTGATGCTGCTGGGGGATTCAGGCGACAGCCGCCGGCGCGAACTGCAGCTGATTAACAATATGCTCAGCCAGCAGATTAGCGGGTTGTTTTATATCAGCGTGGATCGTCATCCCTACACCGATTTACTGCAGGCCAGCGGCACGCCGTTTGTCATGCTGGACCGCGTCGATCCCGCACTGCAGGTGAGCGTGCTGCAGGTGGATGAGCGCGAGGCCTCCCGCCAGGTGACCGCTCACCTGTTAAGCCACGGCTACGGTGAGGCGGGCATTATCTGTGGCCCCCTCGAGAGGCTGAATACGCAGGAGCGCCTGCTTGGCTGGCGGGAAGCGCTGGCGGAGTACGGCGTGCAGGAGCAGCCGGAATGGATTTTCAGCACCCCGTATACCCGCGAAGGCGGCTATCTGGCGGCAAAAAAAATGTTACAGGGGGCAACGGTGCCGCGTGCGCTGTTTGCCACCAATGAAGCGCAGGCGATTGGCTGCATTCGCGCGCTGAGCGAGCAGGGGTTAAGGGTTCCGGAGGATGTGGCGCTGGTCTGCTTCAACGGCACGCAGCAGGCCGCCTATCACGTGCCTTCGCTGACCACCGTGCGCCAGCCGGTGGCCGAGATAGCGAAAACGGCGATCGTCATGCTGGCGGAATGGAACGGAGAGGCCATGCTGCGCGAATTTTCACACCGTCTGGAGATTGGAGAATCCTGTGGCTGCCAGGCAGCCCGTTATTCCGATAGCGAGTTATGAAAAGAATCATTATTGACTGCGATCCCGGCAACGGGATTGCCGGAGCAAACGTAGACGACGGCCTGGCAATCGCGCTGGCCCTGGCTGCCCCGGAGCTTTCGCTGGAGCTGATTACCACGGTGGCGGGAAATACTCCCAGCGAAGTGGGATACAGCGTGGCCAGGGATCTGATGCAGCGCACCGGCAGGTCGGTGCCGGTGGTGAAAGGGGCAGACAGGGCGCTGTGTGAACCGGCCGGGCCATGGCGTGAAGTGCTGGACCGCCGGGTACACGGTAATCAGCTGGGGTATCTGTGGCAGGGAGTGCGCCAGCCCGCACGCTTTACACCGACGCAGCAGGAGGCGGCGGATGCGATTGGCCAGCTTATCTGCGACAACCCCGGTGAATTTACCCTGGTGGCGATTGGTCCGCTGACCAACGTCGCCCTCGCGCTGCAGCGTTATCCGCAGATGGCGCAGGCGGTGCAGGAAATTGCCATTATGGGCGGGGTGTTCGCGCTGGATGATTTCATTAAGGACACCAACTTCGGCATCGATCCGGAGGCGGCGCATCAGGTGCTGACCAGCGGGGCGAATATCACCCTGGTGCCGATGGACGTCACCAGCAAAACGATGATGACCCATGGCGATCTGGACCGCATTGCGCAGCTGCCTGGGCCGCTGGCGGAGTTCGTCAGCGAAACGCTGCGGCCGTGGATTGATTACTCAATGCAGACCCGTCGCCTGCCGGGCTGCTGGATCCACGATGCGCTGGTGGTGGCATGGCTGATCAATCAGCACGTTGCCCGTGCGGCAGATTACTACGTGGACGTAGAACTGCGTCCGGGTATGACGCGCGGTAAATCCTGGCGCTATCGCCCGCCGCTGCGGCTGGATGTGGGGATTGGTCAGCCGGAAGGAGGCCTGATCCACGTGTTACAATCCGTGAATAACGACCTGCTGCTGGCGATGCTGGAGCAGTATCTGGCGATGATCCCACCTGAAATTTCCTGAATCTACGAAAGCCTGAGGCTGATGCAGTATGGTCTTTCGATTGCACAAGATCGAGGCCGCTGCTTCAGTATCCTCTGGCTTTTATCATGCAGGCCGGTACGTGCTATTTCCCTCCTTTGCCGGGATTCTGGTGAAAATGCACCGATTTCCTCATTCGTTCAAAGCGGCCTGGCACTATCTGGTCTCGGCCCGTTTTTGGCACTTTCCCGACGATTACCTGCCTAATAATTACGCACGAAACAAACTGACATTCCTGCTTACATCCTGAGCATAAGCCTGACAAAAGCGTCGGTCCGGGCTTTGAATTCACATGCTATAAACAAATAAATAACAATTACCGTATCCCCTACAGGACAGGAAATCCCTATGCTTAACTGGACTTCAACCCAGCGCAATGTGGCGTTCGCCAGCTTTGCCAGCTGGACGCTGGATGCGTTCGACTTCTTTATTCTGGTGTTTGTGCTGAGCGATATCGCCGCCAATTTCCACACCGAAATTTCCGACGTTTCGCTGGCGATCATGCTGACGCTGGCAGTCAGGCCGATCGGTGCGCTGCTGTTTGGTCGCCTGGCGGAAAAGTACGGGCGTCGCCCGATCCTGATGACCAACATCATTATCTTTTCGCTGTTTGAGCTGCTTTCCGCCTGGTCACCCACGCTGGAGTGGTTCCTGATTTTCCGCGTGATTTACGGCGTGGCAATGGGCGGCGTATGGGGCGTGGCCTCCTCGCTGGCGATGGAAACCATCCCCGACCGCTCGCGCGGGCTGATGTCCGGCGTGTTTCAGGCGGGCTATCCGTGCGGTTACCTGCTGGCGTCAATCATCTTCGGTCTGTGCTACAGCCTGGTAGGCTGGCGCGGGATGTTCCTGATTGGCGTCGTGCCGATCCTGCTGCTGCCGTTTATCTATTTTAAAGTGCCGGAGTCGCCGGTGTGGCTGGCCGCCCGTGAACGTAAGGAGAGCGTGGCGCTGATGCCGGTGCTGCGCAGCCACTGGAAGCTGTGCATCTATCTGGTGCTGCTGATGGCCTGCTTTAACTTCTTCAGCCACGGCACTCAGGATCTCTATCCCACCTTCCTCAAGGTTCAGCACGGCTTCAACCCGCAAACCGTCAGCATTATTGCCATTTTCTACAATATTGCGGCGATGCTGGGCGGCATATTCTTTGGTTCGCTGTCGGAGAAAATCGGCCGCAAGAAAGCCATGATTATTGCCGCTTTCCTTGCGCTGCCGGTGCTGCCGCTGTGGGCATTTTCCAGCGGCTCGTGGATGATTGGCTGCGGCGCGTTTCTGATGCAGTTTATGGTGCAGGGCGCGTGGGGCGTGGTGCCGACCTATCTGACCGAACTGGTGCCGGCCAATGCCCGTGCGGTGCTGCCGGGGTTTGTCTATCAGTTAGGCAACCTTATTGCCTCGGTGAATGCCACGCTGCAGTCGAAAATTGCGGAGGCGCACGGAAATAACTACGGGCTGGCGATGGCAATCGTGGCGGGGACGGTGGCGATACTGATCTGCCTGATCGTCGCTTTTGGCCGCGAAACGCAGGGCGTGAAAATTTCAGGCAGTGAAGAGGCGGCGGGAGCCGCAGCGGAAAACCGTTAACGGGGCGACAGCCCTCGGGCTGTCGTCGTCAGATCACTCAGGCGGCTGGCAGACGTCCACCCATTCGGCGTCGGTCAGGCGGGCCATGTATTCCGGCGCGATGCGCACCGCGCTGTGGATGGCTCCTGCAGCGGGCAACACTTCCTGATAGTCGCGCAGCGATACGTCGCAGTAGACGGTGAGCGGATTTTCCAGGCCAAACGGGCAGACGCCGCCAACCGGATGGCCGGTCCAGCTCACGACTTCCTCGCTGTTTAACATCCGCGCTTTGGCACCCAGCGCCTGCTTCAGCTTGCGGTTATCCAGCCGGGCATCGCCGCGGGTTACGACCAGCACCACGCGATCTTTCACTTTCAGCGACAGGGTTTTGGCAATTTGCCCGGGTTCCACCCGGTGTGCCCGGGCGGCCAGATCGACGGTGGCCGTACTCTCTTCCAGTTCGATAATGGCGATTTCAGGTGCTCGCTCGGCGAAAAACTGCCGTACGGATTCCAGACTCATACTGCTTCTCCTTTATTTGCCGCCGGTAAACGCATTCCGGGGATCGGTGTCCTGCGGCTGGGTGCTGTCGATCAGATCCTGATAAGACAGCAGCATATTCCGCCCCTGATTTTTTGCCAGGTACAGCGCCCGGTCGGCATGGGCCAGCGCGCTGTTAAAATCGTCCCCTTCCAGTGGGGCAATACCGGCGCTGATGGTGACGTGGGTCGATACCCTGTCGTTAAAACGGTGGGAAATTTCCAGATTCACCACGTACTGGCGGATCCGCTCCGCCAGCTGCATGGCAATCGTTTCATTCACGTTGGTCAGCAGCACCAGAAACTCTTCGCCGCCCCAGCGGGTCACAATATCGCGTGAACGCACCGCATCGCGGATGGCGGCAGAAACGCGTATCAGCGCCTGATCGCCCATCGTGTGGCCGTAATTGTCGTTGTAGGCCTTAAAGTTGTCGATATCCAGCAGCAGGACAAAGTGATATCCCGAATGTTTCTCAAGGATGCTTTGGAGCCGATTATTCAGGCCGCGACGGTTATATAAGCCGGTAAGGGGATCGAGCATGCTCAGATCGCTGTAGGATTCTTTTTCGGCGTAAAGCTGGCCGAGCAGGCGGCGGGTAAAATTATCCAGGCGCCGCAGCATCAGGTGATGAAGCGTGAAGCCGACCAGCGGCAGGGTGATGGTAAATATCATTAACAGCGTATTGCGTCCGGCATCCAGCATCAGCACGGTCGCGGCGGTTGGCAGGGCGTGCAGGCAGAATGCCAGCAGGTGATCGCCCAGTGCAATCGCGCTAATAAAAAATACGCTGACCAGCGCGACCAGCAGGTAATTATCGGCAATATAGAACTGATAATGATAGCGGGAAAATATATGCCAGGCCCAGAGTAAACCGGTAAATAATGCCACGCCGTTCAGGCGCTGAATTTGCGCCGCCGGATTGAATAGCAATCTTGCTAGCAATACAGAGCTGAATATCACAATAAGTAATGTGGGGGCGCAGGCCGTGAGTGGCGTATGGCTGGTGGCACGAAGCGACAGAAATGAAGCGGTAACAATATTTAAAAACAGAAATAGCATCAACGACAGGCGACGCTTGCTGTTAAGCAATTCATCATAGATTTTAGTTTGCATTTTAATTACTCGTGACTGCCCTGGAATATCAAAGCATGACTTGCTGCAGGTGGCAGATGCTTATCAACTGGAATAGTTTAGAGCTGTTATTATTTGATTTTTCTGAATTGTGATCGGAGTCAATCTAACATTTATCGTCCAGGCTGTCATCCGCGGGAATAAAGTTTCAACAATGTTGCTGCAAAGTGATAAAAACTATCATATGATATTGGTAATCATTATCATTTGAAATTGTGTGGACACAGCTATGGAAGCCGCAATGATCGCTGCGTGTGGACTATGGGGGATAAGCTGGATGATGGGGAAAAGACTCGATAGCGGATGGGGCGTACTGCTGCCCTGCACGATTATGCCGCAGATGGCGATGATGGAGCTGTCGTTCACCGAATGGCGGATGCTGATGGTCGTGGCGTTTCTGGCCACCGTGGTGATGCTGTTCCACAAGCGTCTGCGTCACTATATGCTGCTGCCGTCGTGTATTGCGCTGGTGGGTGGGGTAGCGGCAATTACCGTCAACTTCAGTACGCAATAAGCCCGTTAAGCACCATCGTGGACGACGGATATAGCACTACAAACGTTCAGGACTGATGAGAATAAAACGAATCATACCGGAGTGAATAAAATACTACTGGGGAAAAGCGCTGGGATTCTTTCAGGAAGAGATAATCAACATGGTGCGAAGAGAGGGACTTGAACCCTCACGTCCGTAAGAACACTAACACCTGAAGCTAGCGCGTCTACCAATTCCGCCACCTTCGCGTCCTGTTGATCTTTTTATTCATATCACCGCATTTGGTGCGAAGAGAGGGACTTGAACCCTCACGTCCGTAAGAACACTAACACCTGAAGCTAGCGCGTCTACCAATTCCGCCACCTTCGCGCAGATGCTGCGTAATATGAATAACATGGTTTTTGGTGCGAAGAGAGGGACTTGAACCCTCACGTCCGTTAAGACACTAACACCTGAAGCTAGCGCGTCTACCAATTCCGCCACCTTCGCATACCCGCAACACAACAACGTTGTATCGCAACCACGGAGGCGCATTCTAGAGATTTTACCAGGTACGTCAACAGTTATTTTTTATTGCTGGATCAATCGCCTGAAAAAACAGCGAATGGGGCATTTTTGGTGGTTTTAACGCACTTTCAGGGGACCGTGCGGCCCCCTGATGATCATTAACGTGATGCTTTCGGCGCGCGGCCTTTAACGGCGCGGTACACTTTGAAGCGGCCGTTCTGCAGCAGCACTTCGTGACTGCCGAAGGTGTCATCCAGCACCTGCGGATAAGGCAGGAAGGCGTTGGCCACGATGCGCAGCTCACCGCCGGTATTCAGATGGGTGACGGCCCCACGGATCAGCGTCTGTGCTGCATCAAGGCTGGTCTGCATCCCGTCGTGGAACGGCGGGTTGGAGATAATCATATCGAAGCGCCCGGTAATGCCGGAATAGACGTTACCGGCAACCACGGTGCCTTCCAGGCCGTTGGCGGCCAGGGTGGCTTCACTGGCCGCCACGGCGCTGGCGCTGGCATCGGTCAGCGTCAGGCGGACCTTAGGAGAGTGGCTGGCCAGCATGACGGACAGCACGCCCGCGCCGCAGCCCACGTCCAGCACTTTGCCTTTGGTATGTGGCGTCAGCGTGGAAAGCAGCAGCTGGCTGCCGATATCCAGGCCATCGCGGCTGAATACGCCCGGCAGGGTTTTGATGGTCAGATCGCCCAGCGCGTAATCTTCCCAGTAGCCGTCGGCATCAAACGTTGGCTGCTGTTCCAGACGGCCGTGGTACAAACCACAGCGGCGGGCGCTGTCGATTTTTTCCAGTTTGGTCCAGTTTTCCAGCATCGTTTCGGCGCTGCGCACGCCGCTGCGGTTTTCACCAATCACAAAAATATCGGTGCCAACCGGCAGCAGAGCCAGCAGGTTTTGCAGCTGGAACTGGGCTTCCGGCTTGTTTTTCGGCCAGTAGTACACCAGCGTGTCGCAGCCTTCGGCGATTTCTGCCGTGGCCACCAGACCGAAAAGCACGTTTTCACCCATAGCGCGGTTGAGGATCTGCCAGTGATGATATTGCTGGGTATGCGCCCGGCTCTGTGCGGTTTCCAGCTGGGCGGGCAGGTCATCCTGCAGATCGCCAGCAAACAGCACGCGGCGTTGGGAAAATTCATCACTGTGGCGCAGTATCACTTCACTGGCCGGGGTAAATGCGGACATCGTTCACTCCTTAAAAATCAGAGCGGCGATTATAGTTGTTTGTTGGCGCAGTTTCGAAGGCTTTGTTACCCTATGCCGGTCACACGGGCAGCCAGACAGGAAAAAAGATGTCTTCCAGACGCGACTGGTTATTACAGCAAATGGGTATTACGCAGTATACGCTGCGGCGTCCGCGCGCCCTGCAGGGCGAGATTGCGGTGACCCTGCCCGCAGAAACCCGGCTGGTGATCGTTGCCGAGGTGCTACCCGCGCTGCAGGATCCGCTGGTCGCGGACGTGCTGCGCGCGCTGGAACTGCACGAACCGCAGGTACAGATGCTTACGCCTGAACAGCTGGCGATGCTGCCGGATGACACCCGCTGTCACAGCTGGTGCTTAGGATTAGATGCTCCGGGCACGCTTGCCGGAACCCACCTTGTTTCGCCGGTGCTGGCGGAGCTTTACCACAATGCCGGTGCCAAACGGGCGCTATGGCAGCAGATTTGCCAACATGAATCAGATTTCTTTACTCACCACGCACGATCTTAATGCTGCGTTTGCCATTGAGCAGCGCAGCCATGCTTTTCCCTGGTCGGAAAAAACTTTTGCCAGCAATCAGGGCGAGCGCTATCTGAACTTCCGCCTGGAGGTGGATGGCGTGCTGGCCGCGTTCGCGATAACTCAGGTGGTGCTTGACGAGGCTACGCTGTTCAATCTTGCCGTCGATCCGGCGTTTCAGCGCCGTGGTCTTGGCCGCGAGCTGTTGCAGCACCTGATCGCTGCGCTTGAGCAGCGTGGCGTTCTGACCCTCTGGCTGGAAGTGCGTGCCTCTAACCGGCCTGCCATCGCGCTGTACGAGCAGCTGGATTTCAATGAGGTGTCGATTCGACGCAACTACTACCCGACCGCAGACGGCAAAGAAGACGCCGTGATTATGGCCTTAACGATTTAACCGGGAACCACCAATGCTTACCCAATGGGACTGGATTTTATTTGACGCTGACGACACGCTGTTTCACTTCGACGCCTTTGCCGGTTTGCAGCGGTTATTCCAGCATTACGACGTGCAGTTCAGCCACGCCGACTTCGATGATTATCAGGCGATTAATAAGCCGCTGTGGGTCGATTATCAGAATGGCGCTATCAGCGCACTGCAGCTGCAACACCAGCGTTTTCAGGGCTGGGCCGATCGTTTGCAGGTGACACCGCACGATCTCAACAGTGGTTTTCTGACCGCGATGGCCGAGATTTGTCTGCCGCTGGAGGGCGCAACGGATCTGCTGGCCGCGCTGAAGGGGCGGGTGAAAATGGGCATTATTACCAACGGTTTCACCGCGCTTCAGCAGGCGCGGCTGGAGCGCACCGGCTTCCTCGGCTACTTCGATCTGCTGGTGATTTCCGAGCAGGTGGGTCACGCCAAGCCGCATCCGGCGATTTTTGATTATGCGCTGGCCCAGATGGGCAATCCGCCGCGCGATCGGGTGATGATGGTTGGAGATAATCCGGATTCCGATATCCTTGGTGGGATCAATGCCGGCATGGCGACCTGCTGGCTGAATGCTGACGGGCGTGCTAAGCCGGAGGGGATCAACCCGACGTGGCAGGTGGCGTCGCTGCGTGAGTTACAGGATAAGTTATTGAGTTAAGGTTGGATTAAGGCGCTTCAGATCCTGCGTCTGGCGTATCGGGGCTGGCCGGAACGCGGAGCCGCTGTCACGTTCCAGTGCTCAGGGAGTTGCTTCAGATCCTGCGTCTGGCTTATCGGGGCTGGCCGGAACGCGGAGCCGCTGTCACGTTCCAGTGCTCAGGGAGTTGCTTCAGATCCTGCGTCTGGCGTATCGGGGCTGGCCGGAACGCAGACCCGCTGTCACATCCCTGTTCGCTCGGCCTCGCACTTCCCTGTGCTCGGACGGTCCGCTTTTCCGGCCAGCCCCGATTGCCTGAATGTTCCTGAGTTGCTGCCTGAAGAACTGATAGCATCTGGCAGCAACGCGATGATTTGAAAGGGAACCGTTACGGGACAGGTTAGCCGGGTGTCTGCCGCAGGGATGCGGCAGCCAAGCCTACAGGGACGTATTTACGGCGACCCGGCGATCTGCCCGTAACGGTCGCCCCGTTCAAAGATCTCACCGCAAAAAGTCTCCGAACGGCCAGAATAGCGATCGTCCTCTGGCAGCAACGCGATGATTTGAAAGGGAACCGTTACGGGACAGGTTAGCCGGGTGTCTGCCGCAGGGATGCGGCAGCCAAGCCTACAGGGAGGTATTTACGGCGACCCGGCGATCTGCCCGTAACGGTCGCCCCGTTCACGGATCTCACCGCAACTTACAGCCCCAGCTTCGCAAAATCCGACGCGTCATGACGCTCGGCCAGCTGCTGATCCTCCGGACCCCAGGTCCGATTGACAATCCGGCCACGCTTCACCGCCGGACGCTGCGCAATTTCGTCCGCCCAGCGCACCACGTTCTTGTACGACGCCGCATCCAGGAACTCTGCCGCTTCATACATCAGACCCTGTACCAGCGTGCCGTACCACGGCCAGATAGCGATATCCGCAATGCTGTAATCATTACCCGCGATGTAACGATGCTCACCCAGCTGCTTATCCAGCAGATCAAGCTGGCGCTTGGCTTCCATGGTAAAGCGATCGATGGCGTATTCGATCTTCACCGGCGCATAGTGATAAAAGTGGCCGAAACCGCCGCCGACGTAAGGCGCGGCGCCCTGCAGCCAGAACAGCCAGTTCAGCGTTTCGGTGCGTCCGGCAGCATCTTTTGGCAGGAAGTGACCAAACTTTTCCGCCAGATACAGCAGAATGGCACCGGATTCAAACACCCGCGTTGCCGGCGTGGTAGACGTATCCAGCAGCGCCGGGATCTTGGAGTTTGGATTCACCGCAACGAAACCGGATGAGAACTGATCGCCCTCGCCGATGCGGATCAGGTGCGCATCGTACTCAGCGCCGTGCTCGTTCAGCGCCAGCAGCTCCTCCAGCAGGATCGTGACCTTCTGGCCGTTAGGCGTGCCCAGCGAGTACAATTGCAGGGGATGTTTGCCGGTGGGCAGAGTGGCTTCGTGGCGTGCACCCGCTGTCGGGCGGTTAATGCTACCCCATGTGCCGCCCAGCGCCTTATTTTCGCTCCAGACTTTTGCTGGCTGATAATCATTGGTGCTCATAACGCGATACCCTTGTTTAGAAGTGAGTCGGCTCTGATGCCGCAGGTGAAATAAAAATAGCGGACGGCCGCGCCAAAAGCCAAATGCCGCATTTTTCTCTGCTTAGATATAGCATTGCTAACCGAGCGGCGTTTATCCGCAACGAGCACCGTAATGGATTGAGGTGAAGATGAAACACGAAAAAAACGATGCACAACACGAAACAGGACTGATCGTTAATGCCGAAGGCCGAACCTGCTGCTACTGGCAGCCGCTGATGCCCGATTATCACGACGGCGAGTGGGGCAGGCCGGTCACTGACGATCGGCTGATTTTTGAAAAGGTCTGCCTGGAGGGTTTTCATTCCGGGATGTCCTGGCAGATGATCTATAACAAGCGGGAAAATTTTCGCCGGGCCTTTGCCGGATTTGATTTCGACAGGGTGGCACGTTTCAACGAGGCCGATATCGCCAGGTTGATGGCGGACAAAAGCATTGTCCGTAACCGGGCGAAAATCCTTGCCACGATTAATAATGCGCAGCGTGCGATTGAAATGGTGGCGGAGGCGGGTTCGCTGGCCGCCTGGTTCTGGCAGTTTGAACCGAAGCCGGAAGCGCGCCCGGAGGTGGTGGATATTCATTACTGGCAGGGTAATAACACCTCGCCGGAAGCGGAAGCCATGTCGAAAGCGTTAAAAAAACGCGGCTGGCGCTGGGTAGGACCGGTCACCACTTACGCACTGATGCAGGCGCTGGGACTGGTGAACGACCACCTTCAGGGCTGCTGCGTGCGTGATATCTGCGAGGCGGAAAGAGGGCGGCTGAAACGGCCATGAGGGATAACGGCGAGTCTTTCGGGCGATTAAGCGGCGTTCTGCATTGTTTCTGATGTCAGAATCGGCGAAAATGCCGGCCATTAACGTTTAATTGGCTCAGAAGAACTTCATGTCGAATGCACCCTTTATGCAAGAGGTGGCCCGCCGCCGCACTTTTGCCATCATTTCCCACCCGGATGCCGGTAAAACCACCATCACTGAAAAAGTGCTGCTGTTCGGGCAGGCTATCCAGACTGCCGGTACGGTAAAAGGCCGCGGATCCAACCAGCACGCGAAATCGGACTGGATGGAGATGGAAAAACAGCGTGGTATCTCGATTACCACCTCCGTGATGCAGTTCCCGTATCGCGAATGCCTGGTTAACCTGCTGGATACCCCGGGGCATGAAGACTTCTCGGAAGATACCTACCGCACGCTGACGGCGGTGGACTGCTGTCTGATGGTGATCGACGCCGCGAAAGGCGTTGAGGATCGTACCCGCAAGCTGATGGAAGTCACCCGCCTGCGCGACACGCCGATCCTGACCTTTATGAACAAGCTGGACCGTGATATCCGCGATCCGATGGAAGTCATGGACGAGGTGGAGAACGAGCTGAAAATTGCCTGTGCGCCTATCACCTGGCCTATCGGCTGCGGCAAGCTGTTTAAGGGCGTATACCACCTGTACAAAGACGAAACCTACCTGTATCAGACCGGTAAAGGCCATACCATTCAGGAAGTTCGCATCGTCAAGGGGCTGGACAACCCGGATCTGGATGCGGCCATCGGTGAAGATCTGGCCGCGCAGCTGCGCGATGAGCTGGAGCTGGTGCAGGGTGCCTCCCACGAGTTTGACCGCGAGGCTTTCCTGGAAGGACAGCTGACGCCGGTCTTCTTCGGTACCGCGTTAGGTAACTTCGGCGTCGACCATATGCTGGACGGTCTGGTTGAGTGGGCGCCATCGCCGATGCCGCGTGCGACCGACGTGCGCACCGTCACCGCGGCCGACGAAAAGTTCAGCGGCTTCGTGTTCAAGATCCAGGCCAACATGGACCCGAAACACCGCGACCGCGTGGCGTTTATGCGCGTGGTATCCGGCAAATATGAAAAAGGCATGAAGCTGCGCCAGGTCCGTCTGGGCAAGGATGTGGTGATTGCCGACGCGCTGACCTTTATGGCCGGTGACCGCTCCCACGTGGAAGAGGCCTATCCGGGCGATATTATCGGCCTGCACAACCACGGCACCATCCAGATTGGCGACACCTTTACCCAGGGTGAGAACATGAAGTTCACCGGTATTCCGAACTTCGCGCCGGAACTGTTCCGCCGTATCCGCCTGCGCGATCCGCTGAAGCAGAAGCAGCTGCTCAAGGGGCTGGTTCAGCTGTCGGAAGAGGGTGCCGTTCAGGTCTTCCGTCCGGTACATAACAACGATCTGATCGTAGGTGCGGTCGGTGTGCTGCAGTTTGACGTGGTGGTTGCGCGCCTGAAGAGCGAATACAACGTTGAAGCGATTTACGAATCGGTGAACGTCTCTACCGCCCGCTGGGTGGAGTGCAGCGACGTGAAGAAATTCGATGAGTTCCAGCGTAAGAACGAAGTTAACCTCGCGCTCGATGGGGGGGATAACCTGACCTACATTGCGCCGACGATGGTCAACCTGAATATCACCCAGGAACGTTATCCTGATGTGGTGTTCCGTAAAACCCGCGAGCACTAATTACGGGATTTACCCGGCTGCCCGGCCGCAGGAAATCAGTTTAAAGGGGGGCGACCTGTACAGCAGGGCGCCCCCCTTTTTCGTTACAGACTACTCCTAAAACCCTTTCATTTTGCTGCTTTACTCATCAAATCATCCATCTTATCCGGTGAAATCCTGATTCCTGACTATATTAATTTCTACAGGACGCAAAACGGACGGCAGCAAATGCTGCGATGTTGACGGTTATGGACAACCGAAACCGGAATCTACAGCTACGCCGTTTGTAGCTGAAAAGCTCACCGTTGTGAGTGATGAAGACTAAAAAGGAACGAATCGATGATGAAGACTAAGATTGCTAAAACTCTGATGGCTGTATTGGTAGGTTCTGCGCTGGTGGGCGGTTCTGCGATGGCAGAAGAGTCCATGATGAATAAAACGCAAAGCTCTGCCGACAGTGCGGGTTCAAAAATCGATAGCTCTATGAAAAAAGTCGGTAACTACATGGATGACAGCGGCGTAACGGCGAAAGTTAAAGCGGCGCTGGTTGATGACGAAGCGATTAAAAGTACGGATATCTCCGTGAAAACCCATGAAGGCGTGGTGACGCTGAGCGGCTTTGTTGCCTCTCAGGATCAGGCTGAAAAAGCCGTTGCGCTTGCGAAGGGGATTGAAGGAGTTAAATCCGTCAGCGATAAACTGCACGTAAAAGACAGCACTAAACAGAGTATGAGCGGTTATGCCGGTGATGCGGCAACGACCAGCGAAATTAAAGCTAAACTTTTAGCTGATGACATCGTTCCGTCGCGCAACGTGAAGGTTGAAACCACCAACGGCGTGGTCCAGCTTTCCGGTACGGTGAAAACACAGGCGCAGTCAGAACGCGCTGAAGGAATTGCCAAAGCCATTGATGGCGTCAAAAGTGTGAAGAACGATCTGAGCGTTAAATAGTAAAAAGGACATTCAGTCAGCCTTTGTTGCTGCGCTGAATGGCATTCCGGAGTGACTCCGGCGGAGGTTAACCTGACCGATGCCGGATTATGAAGAGATGCAAGCCGTTCGATTTCAACTTTGGTGGTAAGGAGAAGCTTATGTTTCGTTGGGGCATTATCTTTCTGGTTATCGCGCTGATTGCAGCCGCGTTAGGTTTTGGTGGTTTGGCTGGTACTGCGGCATGGGCGGCAAAACTCGTCTTCGTCGTGGGTATTATTATCTTCCTGGTGAGTCTGTTTACCGGACGTAAGAAACTCTAGCAGCCGAAACAATTTAATCGAATTGCAACAAAAAGCAAAAAGCGCCTTACGGGCGTGACTGAGACCAGGTATCCTCTGAGGTTGGTGAATTAAGAGGATACCTGACTTGGGCAAACGCATCCCGATAACCCTTGGCAACATCGCGCCGCTGGGTCTTAAACCTTTCCGACCGGGCACCCTCGCCCTGGTGTGTGAAGGCGGTGGGCAGCGCGGTATCTTCACCGCCGGCGTGCTGGATGAATTCCAGCGGGCTCACTTCAATCCCTTTGATCTCCTGCTCGGCACCTCCGCCGGTGCGCAAAATCTTTCCGCCTACGTCTGCGGTCAGCCTGGCTATGCCCGACGGGTGATCACCCGCTACACCACCAGCAGCCAGTTCTTCAATCCGCTGCGCTTTGTGCGCGGTGGCAATCTCATTGACCTCGACTGGCTGGTGGACATTACCCGCAGAGAGTTTCCGCTGGCGCTGGATGCCGGGGAAAAACTGTTCCGCTCCGGGCGTGAATTCTATATGTGCGCCTGCCGCAGCGACGACTATGCGGCCAACTACTTCTCACCCGATGCCGACAGCTGGCATGACATTATTAAGGCATCGAGCGCCATCCCGGGCCTGTATCGCAACGGGGTGGATCTCTCCGGGGTCAGCTATCTGGACGGGGGGATCAGCGATGCTATCCCGGTGCGCGAAGCCGCGCGTCTGGGGGCGGACACCATTGTGGTGATCCGCACCGTGCCGTCGCAGATGACCTATACGCCGCAGTGGGTGAAGCGGATTGAGCGCTGGCTGAGCGACAGCGCGCTCCAGCCGCTGGTGAACATTCTTCAGCTCCATGAGGATAGCTATCACCAGATCCAGAGCTTTATCGACGCGCCGCCGGGTCAGCTGCGCATTATTGAAATCTATCCGCCGCGCGCGCTGGCCAGTAACGCGCTGGGCAGCAGGGTTACCTCGCTGAACCAGGATTATCATCTGGGCCGCCGCTGCGGGCGTTATTTCCTCGCCACGCTCGGTCAGTGGCTGGGCGGCGGGCAGCTGCATCCTAAAGCCGTGGTTCCGCCGGCTCCGGTGGCGAACGAACCCGATCGCCAGGGGATCATTGTCGATCCGGCGGTGGGGTTTGACAGCGAACTGGATAAAGGATCCCTGGCATGAGCCTGCACTTTGTTGATACCCACTGCCATTTCGACTTTCCTCCGTTTGTTGGCAACGAGCGGGAAAGCCTGCGGCTGGCGGCGGAGTCAGGGGTGGAGAAAATCATTGCCGTCAGCGTATCGGCTGAGCGTTTCGATCGCGTGATGGCGCTGGCCGCCGCGCATCCCCCGGTTTATGCCGCGCTCGGGCTGCATCCGATGGCGATCGATGAGCATGACGATCGAGCGCTGGCCGCGCTGGAGCACATCCTGCGCCAGCGGCCTGACAAGCTGGTGGCGCTGGGGGAAATGGGGCTCGATCTCTACATTGATAACCCGCAGTTTGAACGTCAGGAAGCGGTGCTGGATGCTCAGCTTCGTCTGGCGCGCGATTACGATCTGCCGGTGATCCTGCACTCCCGCCGCACGCACGACCGGCTGGCGCAGCATCTGCGCCGTATCCCGCTGCCGAGGCGCGGTGTGGTCCACGGTTTTGCCGGCAGCGAGCAGCAGGCGCTGGCGTTTATCCGTGCGGGCTATGCCATCGGCGTTGGGGGCACCATCACCTATCCCCGCGCCAGTAAAACCCGCAATGCTATTGCCCGCCTCCCGCTGAGTTCGCTGCTGCTGGAAACCGATTCACCGGATATGCCGCTGCAGGGCTTTCAGGGCCAGCCTAACAGGCCGGAACGGGTGAAAAACGTCTGGCAGAGCCTGTGCGAACTGCGCACCGAACCGCCCGAACTTATCGCCGAAACCATCAGAGAAAACACCCGCGCGCTGTTTGCCCTGTAAACGGGCTATCCTGAATGCAGGCGCAGCACAGCTCACATCCCACGCCACATAAAATGTTATTATTGTAACATTCGCGTGTCATGCTGTCTCTGACAGGCCGATGACAGGGATCTCACACGGATAATGTGTGATTTATCTAACATTAAATGCAATAATCATGAAAGATAAAACGTCTTATTGTGAGCTGTATTGCAAAAACCATTCTATCGTAGTGTTACTATTCTAACATTGCAGGGGTGGCTGCTGCGTCAGGCCTGACCTTTAATTCCCTTTTCTGGAGAGAACCATGTCCGATGTGAAAACGCAGGCGCTGCGCGCGCTGAAACTGATGGATTTAACCACCCTGAACGACGATGACACCGACGCGAAAGTGATTGCGCTCTGCCATCAGGCTAAATCTCCGGCGGGTAACACGGCAGCGATCTGTATTTACCCACGCTTTATTCCGATTGCCCGTAAGACCCTGCGCGAACAGGGCACGCCGGAAATTCGTATTGCTACCGTGACCAACTTCCCGCACGGCAACGACGATATTGATATTGCCGTGGCAGAAACCCGTGCTGCCATTGCCTATGGTGCCGATGAAGTGGACGTGGTTTTCCCGTATCGCGCGCTGATTGCCGGTAATGAAACCGTCGGTTTTGAGCTGGTGAAAGCCTGTAAAGAAGCCTGCGCGGCGGCGGATGTGCTGTTGAAAGTGATTATCGAAACCGGCGAGCTGAAAGATCCGGCGCTGATCCGTAAAGCGTCGTCGATCGCGATCGATGCGGGTGCTGATTTTATCAAAACCTCAACCGGTAAAGTGCCGGTGAACGCCACGCCGGAAGTGGCTGAAATTATGATGCGGGTGATCGCCGAGAAGGGCGTGCAGCAGCAGGTTGGCTTTAAGCCAGCGGGCGGCGTGCGCACTGCCGATGATGCGGCGCTGTATCTGAAGCTGGCCGATGACATTCTGGGCAGCGGCTGGGCTGACGCCCGTCATTTCCGTTTTGGTGCATCGAGCCTGCTGGCCAGCCTGCTGAACGCAGCGGGTTTTGCCGGGGCAACCAGCGATAGTAAGTATTAAAAAAAGCCGGTCTGCCTTGATGGTGAGTGCTTCGTTGGTGTAGTGGCTGTGGATATTAAGGATGTTTCGGGCCTCTGCGGTGGCTGGATGGCGGTCCTCGCGCCGCGCTTTGCGCGGTGCCCTCGGCTCCGGCATCCGGCCTTGCGGACCGGCGATGAGCGGGCGTCCTGCCCGCGCATCGCCTGACGTCAGCGTCCCTGCTGCCGTCTCCGGGCCAGATGCTTTCGCCTCAGCGCTGCGGATTGCCATCCAGCCACCGCAGAGGCCCTTTACTATCAGGCATCCCGATTGCTGTTTTCAACGTCGATACCAGCGGAACAAATCGGGCTGGCGGTGTCGGTGGTCGGGTTAATCCGTTGTGCATAGCATTGAGCGCAACACAAACTGGATGCAGCAGACATAGCAGGTAAACAAGCATCAGACCTGGTGTTTCACGAAGACGACACTTACGAAACAAAGCAGGCCGGCGGGTTCCTGGATCGAGTCAATCCGGTGTGCCGATCGTTGAGCGCATTAGAAATTCGATGCAGCAGACATAGCATGTAAACAAGCATCAGGCCTGGTGTTTCACAAAGACGACACTAACGAAACAAAGCAGGCTGGCGGTGTCTGTGGCAAGGGCAATCCGCAGCGCTGAACGGAGAGAGGAAGCCAGGATGCGCCCGCAGGACGCGGGCGCAAGGCTCGGTCGGCACAAGGATGTGCCGTCTGAGCCGGTCCGGCAGGCTGACGAGCGGCGTGAAGGCACCGCAAAGCGGCGCGAGGACCCGCCCGGGCACAGACACCGCCAGCCAGCGTAGATCGCTATTGCGGCAGGCCGCACCAGTTACTTTTAACAGCAAGCACCGAGCCGCCCGGCGGCCACACTAAACTTATTGGGGGTTACCGTGTTTCTGCCACAGGAAATTATT
This sequence comes from Erwinia sp. SLM-02, assembly GCF_037450285.1. Classification (NCBI taxonomy): domain Bacteria; kingdom Pseudomonadati; phylum Pseudomonadota; class Gammaproteobacteria; order Enterobacterales; family Erwiniaceae; genus Erwinia; species Erwinia sp. SLM-02. Next base: position 283,932 of record NZ_JAQISN010000003.1, read on the forward strand.
CGAAAAAAACGTGACGGACAGGCGCTGAGTGAAGAAGAGATCCGCTTTTTCATCAACGGCGTGCGCGACAATACGGTCTCTGAGGGACAGATTGCCGCGCTGGCAATGACCATCTACTTCCACGATATGTCGCTGCCGGAGCGCGTGGCGCTGACCATGGCCATGCGTGACTCCGGATCGGTGCTGAACTGGCAGTCGCTGAACCTTAACGGCCCGGTCGTCGACAAACACTCCACCGGCGGCGTCGGCGACGTTACTTCACTGATGCTGGGACCGATGGTGGCGGCATGCGGCGGCTATGTGCCGATGATCTCCGGACGCGGCCTTGGTCATACCGGCGGCACGCTGGACAAACTGGAAGCGATCCCCGGGTTTGATATCTTCCCGCAGGACGATCGCTTCCGGCAGATCATCAAAGAGGTGGGCGTGGCGATCATCGGCCAGACCAGCTCGCTGGCCCCGGCGGATAAGCGCTTCTATGCCACCCGCGATATTACCGCCACCGTCGACTCGATCCCGCTGATCACCGCCTCGATCCTGGCGAAAAAGCTGGCCGAGGGGCTGGATGCGCTGGTGATGGATGTGAAAGTCGGATCCGGCGCGTTTATGCCGACCTTTGAACAATCCGAGCTGCTGGCGCAGTCGATCGTCGGCGTGGCAAACGGCGCGGGCTGCAAAACCACCGCGCTGCTGACCGACATGAACCAGGTGCTGGCCTCCACCGCCGGTAACGCGCTGGAAGTGCGTGAAGCGGTGCAGTTCCTGACCGGTGAATATCGCAATCCGCGCCTGCTGGAAGTGACGATGGCGCTGTGTGCTGAAATGCTGATTTCCGGGGGGCTGGCACACTCGGCAGAAGACGCACGAGCAAAACTGCAGACCGTGCTGGATAACGGCCGCGCGGCGGAAATTTTTGCCCGCATGGTGGCGGCCCAGAAAGGCCCGACCGATTTTATCGAGCGGATGGACAGCTACCTGCCCGCGCCGATGCTGAGCAAAGCGGTTTATGCCGACCGTGCCGGTATCGTCAGCGCAATGGACACCCGCGCGCTGGGAATGGCGGTGGTGACGATGGGCGGTGGTCGCCGCCGCGCCAGCGACAGCATTGACTACAGCGTCGGGCTGAGCAACGTCGCCGCGTTGGGTACGGCGGTGGACGGTCAGCAACCGCTGGCGGTGATCCACGCCTCCAGCGAAGACAGCTGGCAGGAAGCCGCCGCCGCCGTCAAAGCGGCGGTCACGCTGTCTGAGACACAGCCCGAGAAAACACCGGTTATCTATCGCAGAATCTCGCAATAAGCGGTATTCTGTTCTGATCGCATTTTTTTAACGCTCATCGCGACAATCGCGCAGGAGATCAGGATGAAACGTGCATTTATTATGGTGCTTGATTCCTTTGGAATTGGCTCCAGTAAAGACGCCGATAAATTCGGTGATAAAGGCTCGGATACCCTCGGACATATTGCCGAGGCGTGCTTCAGGGGTGAAGCAGATAAAGGGCGTAAAGGCCCGCTCAACCTGCCTAATCTGACCAAACTTGGTCTGGGCAAAGCGGCAGAAGCCTCGACGGGGAAATTCCCGCTGGGTCTGGATAAAGACGCGGAAATTATCGGCGCTTACGGCTACGCCAGCGAGCTTTCTTCCGGTAAAGATACCCCGTCCGGCCACTGGGAAATCGCCGGCGTGCCGGTGCTGTTTGACTGGGGCTACTTCAGCGATCTGGAAAACAGCTTCCCGCAGGAACTGCTGGATCTGCTGGTGGAAAAAGCGAACCTGCCGGGCTATCTCGGTAACTGCCACTCGTCCGGGACGGTGATCCTCGACAAGCTGGGCGAAGAGCATATGAAAACCGGCAAGCCGATTTTCTATACCTCTGCCGACTCGGTGTTCCAGATTGCCTGTCATGAAGAAACATTTGGCCTCGATCGCCTTTACGAACTGTGCGAAATCGCTCGTGAAGTGCTGACCGAAGGCGGTTACAACATTGGTCGCGTGATCGCGCGTCCGTTTGTTGGCGACAGCGCCGGCCACTTTGAACGTACCGGTAACCGCCATGACCTGGCGGTAGAACCTCCGGCACCGACCATCCTGAAAAAACTGGTGGATGAGCAGGGTGGCGAAGTGATTTCGGTCGGTAAAATTGCTGACATCTATGCTCACGTCGGTATCACTAAAAAAGTGAAAGCGACGGGTCTGGATGCGCTGTTTGACGCCACCGTGACGGAAATGAAAATCGCGCCGGACAACAGCATCGTGTTCACTAACTTCGTCGACTTCGACTCCACCTGGGGCCACCGTCGTGATGTTCCGGGCTACGCGGGCGGGCTTGAACTGTTTGACCGACGTCTGCCGGAGCTGATGGCGCTGGTGAAAGAGGGGGATATTCTGATCCTCACCGCCGACCACGGCTGCGATCCGACCTGGGTCGGAACCGAACACACTCGCGAACATATCCCGGTACTGATTTATGGCCCAGGCGTGAAGCCGGGCTACCTGGGCTATAGCGACACTTTTGCTGACATTGGCCAGACGGTAGCCAGCTATTTTGGTCTGTCACCGATGGAATACGGCAAAAACCTGCTGAAGTAATGCTGACGTCCAGCCGGGCGACAACACGTAATACTACTCGTAACCGGCCAGGCATCAGCCTGGCCTGATAAATAAGGATTAAAACATGGCTACGCCTCATATTAACGCTGAGATGGGTGATTTCGCTGACGTGGTTCTGATGCCGGGCGACCCGCTCCGCGCGAAACATATCGCGGAAACCTTCCTGCAGGACGCGGTAGAAGTGAATAACGTGCGCGGCATGCTGGGTTATACCGGTACCTACAAGGGCCGTAAAATCTCCGTGATGGGCCACGGTATGGGTATTCCATCCTGCTCAATCTATGCGAAAGAGCTGATTACCGAATTCGGCGTGAAGAAAATCATTCGCGTGGGCTCATGCGGTGCGGTACGCGCCGACGTGAAACTGCGTGACGTGGTGATTGGTATGGGGGCGTCTACCGATTCCAAAGTGAACCGTATGCGCTTCAAAGACCATGATTTCTCGGCTATTGCGGACTTCGAGATGGTGCGCAACGCGGTTGATGCAGCGAAAGCGCTGGGCGTGGATGCTCGCGTAGGTAACATCTTCTCCGCTGACCTGTTCTACACGCCGGACCCGCAGATGTTCGACGTGATGGAGAAGTACGGCATTCTGGGCGTGGAAATGGAAGCCGCCGGTATCTACGGCGTGGCCGCGGAGTTCGGCGCGAAGGCGCTGGCGATTTGTACCGTGTCTGACCATATTCGTACGCACGAGCAGACGACCGCCGCCGAGCGTCAGACCACTTTCAGCGACATGGTTGTTATCGCGCTGGAGTCGGTTCTGCTGGGTGATAAAGCCTAAATCCCTTTCGAGGCTGGCGTCCGCCAGCCTCGTTAATCCGCTTTTCCCTTCCGCGTTTTAACTGCAGTTATGAGAAATCTTCAGCTGATTAACATCGAACACGCTGTCATCCGCGGCTGAGAAAACGGCCAGGCCGGTCACCTTTTTCTGCGGTTTGAGCTGGCCTTTGGTCAGATTATCCTGCACCCGGGCGACCGGAAATTCCTTGCCCTCGTGGGAATAACCGCGCAGACAAACGGTCTTGAGATCGATGGATTTCGCTGAAAGATTTTCCAGGGTGACCTCGAATGTTTTACCGTAATTATTGAGATCGCCCGAAGAGCGCGAGGTCTGCGCTTTCTGTGTTGCATAGACCGTCAGATCCTGTGGGTCGGCTGCAAAGGCACCGCCAGAAAAATACAAACCTGCTGCGGCGGCCATAATGGCGATCAGAGAGTTCCGTTGCATGTGTTTCTCCTTAGTTTTACTGGGTACGATACGGGGCGCTTACGCGCCTGACCGATAAACACCATGCTGCGGAACGGAAAATCTGTACAGATCATGAAGGGCTATTGCTGACGAATAGCTCTATTTGCTTAGGGGATCTTTGGCCGTTTCATTTACCGCTTCTGCAGGACTGGCGGCAGGAGAATCGCTCTCAGTTTCACGTTCAGTATCACTTTCGTTGTCTTCAACGATCGGATTATTCGCCGTGAGCAGGAACGGCGACTGCTGCCAGCGTGTGCGGCGGTCGCGCAGCAGGGTACGGCAGAGAATAATGCCGATGGCCAGCGCCAGCAGCATCATCAGCCGCAGGATATTGGTGGTGTTATCCACCTGCTTGGCTTCAGTGACCAGCACGTGGGTATCCAGGGTGACGCGCAGAAAACCACGCGGGCCGTCTTTGCTGGTCAGCGGCTGGACAATCTGATGATTGAAGTAGCTACCGGCGCGCTGGCCGTCCAGCGCCAGGCGATCGCGCACGTTAATGGTCTCGCCGCTGCGTGCGACCAGGCTGCCGTCATCATCGTAGACCGCCGCGTCCAGGATACGGCTTTCGTGGGTGAGCTGTTCAAGGGTATCAACGATTTTTTGATGATTGTCGTCGCTGTTTTCCATCAGCGGCGTCAACGTCCACGCGACCTGACGGGTCAGCGTCTGAGCCAGTTCCTCAACCTGTCCCGAGCGGGCCATCTGGCGGCCAAGACTGAACCAGGACGCGCCCTGCATCAGCACCACCAGCAGCGCCAGGCAGATGAGCACTATCACCGTTCGGTGCAGGCGAAATTTAAGTTTGGCTTTTGCCATCATGACCCTTCAAAAAATAGACAGACAGACCTGCTTTATGTTGCCAGAAGGCGGGCTAACAGGGTAGCCTCTTGCCAGCTTTATCGTCGTTCTGTCGTAGTTATTAAGTCCCTACAGGAGCTGTAATGCCAAATAGTCTGACCTGGTGCGATCTGCCTTCCGATGTCTCTCTCTGGCCGGGGTTACCTCTTTCTCTCAGCGGTGATGAAGTGATGCCGCTGGACTACCGCGCTGGCCAAACCGGCTGGCTGCTGTATGGGCGTCAGCTCGACAAAGCCCGCCTTACCGATTACCAGCACCGCCTGGGTGCTGCAATGGTGATCGTCAGTGCATGGAGCGTGGAAGATTATCAGGTGCTGCGTCTGGCGGGTTCGCTGACGCCGCGCGCGACGAAACTGGCCCATGAAATGGGGCTGGACGTTGCGCCGCTGGGGCGTATCCCCCACCTGAAAACACCGGGTTTGCTGGTGATGGATATGGATTCGACGGCGATTGAGATCGAATGCATTGATGAGATTGCCAAGCTGGCCGGTAGCGGCGAGCTGGTCGCCGAAGTCACCGAACGTGCGATGCGCGGCGAGCTGGATTTTGCCGCCAGCCTGCGCCAGCGCGTGGCCACGCTAAAAGATGCCGATGCCAATATCCTCAAGCAGGTGCGCGATGTCCTGCCGCTGATGCCGGGCCTGACCTCGCTGGTGCAGAAACTGCAGGCGCTGGGCTGGGAGGTGGCGATTGCCTCCGGCGGCTTTACCTATTATGCCGAACACCTGCGTGACACGCTGCACCTGTCGGCCGTGGCCGCTAACGTGCTGGAGATCCGCGACGGTAAACTGACCGGTGAAGTGCTGGGCGATATCGTTGATGCGCAGTACAAAGCCGATACGCTGAAGCGCCTGGCCGAGCGTTTTAACATTGCGCCTGAGCAAACGGTGGCGGTGGGCGACGGTGCGAACGATTTACCGATGATCAAGGCGTCCGCGTTGGGTATTGCTTACCACGCGAAGCCGAAGGTTAATGAACAGGCCGCGGTGACCATTCGCCATGCGGATCTGATGGGCGTGTTCTGTATTCTCAGCGGCAGCCTGATTCACGAAGAGCGTTAAGGGGAAGTTTTGGCTAAAGCGGTAAAACGCGCCTTTGTCTGTAACGAATGTGGCGCAGACTATCCGCGCTGGCAGGGGCAATGCAGCGCCTGTCACGCCTGGAATACCATCACCGAGGTGCGGCTGGCCGCATCTCCCGCTGCCGCACGCAATGAGCGTCTGTCTGGTTACGCCGGCAGTGCCGGGACCAGCCGCGTGCAGAAGCTGTCGGAAATCAGCCTTGAGGCACTGCCGCGCTTTACCACCGGGTTTAAAGAATTTGACCGCGTGCTGGGCGGCGGCGTGGTGCCGGGCAGTGCGATTCTGATCGGCGGCAACCCCGGTGCGGGTAAGAGTACGCTGCTGCTGCAGACGCTGTGCAAGCTGTCGGAAGGGATGAAAACTCTTTACGTCACCGGGGAGGAGTCACTGCAGCAGGTGGCCATGCGTGCGCACCGGCTGGGGCTGCCGACCGAAAACCTGAATATGCTGTCGGAAACCAGCATTGAGCAGATCTGCCTGATCGCCGAGCAGGAACAGCCGAAGCTGATGGTGATTGACTCCATTCAGGTGATGCATATGGCGGATATCCAGTCGTCGCCGGGCAGCGTGGCGCAGGTGCGGGAAACCGCCGCCTATCTGACCCGCTTCGCCAAAACCCGTGGGGTGGCCATCGTGATGGTCGGCCACGTTACCAAGGACGGATCGCTGGCTGGTCCCAAGGTGCTTGAGCACTGCATCGACTGTTCGGTCCTGCTGGATGGCGATGCCGATTCCCGCTTCCGCACGCTGCGCAGCCATAAAAACCGCTTCGGTGCGGTGAATGAGCTGGGCGTCTTCGCGATGACCGAGCAGGGTCTGCGTGAGGTCAGCAATCCGTCGGCGATTTTCCTCAGCCGCGGCGATGAGGTGACCTCCGGCAGCTCGGTGATGGTGCTGTGGGAAGGGACACGCCCGCTGCTGGTGGAGATTCAGGCGCTGGTCGATCACTCGATGATGGGGAATCCGCGCCGCGTGGCGGTCGGCCTGGAGCAGAACCGACTGGCGATCCTGCTGGCGGTACTGCATCGCCACGGCGGCCTGCAGATGGCCGATCAGGACGTGTTTGTGAACGTGGTCGGCGGCGTGAAGGTGACGGAAACCAGTGCGGACCTGGCGCTGATGCTGTCGATGGTTTCCAGCCTGCGCGATCGTCCACTGCCGCAGGATCTGGTGGTGTTTGGTGAAGTCGGCCTGGCCGGAGAAATCCGTCCGGTGCCGAGCGGGCAGGAACGCATCTCCGAAGCCGCCAAGCACGGTTTCCGCCGCGCCATCGTTCCCGCGGCCAACGTGCCGAAGAAAATGCCGGAGAATATGAAGGTTTACGGAGTGAAGAAGCTGGCGGATGCGCTGGCGATTCTTGACGACCTATAATGAGACAGGACGGGCCGAGCTGGCCCGCCGATCGCGCAGGAGGCATGTTGTGTCGTCATTTGATTATCTGAAAACCGCCATTCGTCAGCAGGGCTGCACGCTGCAGCAGGTTGCTGACGCCAGCGGCATGACCAAGGGCTACCTCAGCCAGCTGCTGAATGCCAAAATCAAAAGCCCCAGCGCGCAAAAGCTGGAGGCGCTGCACCGCTTCCTCGGGCTGGAGTTTCCGCGCCGTGAAAAAACCATTGGCGTGGTGTTTGGCAAATTTTATCCCCTGCATACCGGCCATATATATCTGATCCAGCGTGCCTGCAGCCAGGTGGATGAGCTGCATATTATTATGGGCTACGATGAGCCGCGCGACAAAAAGCTGTTTGAAGACAGCGCGATGTCGCAGCAGCCCACCGTAAGCGATCGCCTGCGCTGGCTGTTACAGACCTTCAAATACCAGAAAAATATCCGCATTCACGCGTTCAATGAAGAGGGGATGGAACCTTATCCTCACGGCTGGGACGTCTGGAGCGAGGGCGTGCGCGCCTTTATGGACGATCGTGGCATTGTGCCGGATCGGATCTATACCAGTGAAGAGGCGGATGCCCCGCAGTTTAAGGCTCATCTGAATGTGGATACGGTGGTGATCGATCCGCAGCGGTCCTTTATGAGCATCAGCGGTGGGCAGATCCGCCAGGATCCGTTCCGCTACTGGGAATATATTCCAACCGAGGTGAAGCCGTTCTTCGTGCGTACCGTGGCGATCCTCGGCGGGGAGTCCAGCGGGAAATCGACGCTGGTCAACAAGCTGGCGAACATCTTCAACACCACCAGCGCCTGGGAGTTTGGCCGCGATTATGTTTTCTCGCACCTGGGCGGCGATGAGATGGCGCTGCAGTATTCCGACTACGACAAAATCGCCCTTGGGCAGGCACAGTACATTGATTTTGCGGTGAAATACGCTAACAAGGTCGCCTTTATCGATACCGACTTTGTGACGACTCAGGCGTTCTGTAAGAAGTATGAAGGCCGTGAACACCCCTTCGTGCAGGCGTTGATCGATGAGTACCGCTTCGATCTGGTGATCCTGGTGGAGAACAACGTGCCGTGGGTGGCCGACGGCCTGCGCAGCCTGGGTAGCTCTGTCGATCGTAAAGAGTTTCAGGAGCTGCTGGTGTCGATGCTGAATGAGAACGGCATCAGCTATGTGCACGTGGAGCAGGATAACTACGACGAGCGCTTCCTGCGCTGCGTGGATCTGGTTAAGGCGATGCTGGGCGCGCAGTAAAGGCGACAGGTGCTGTAAACGTTTCCTGCTGCAACCGACTGCGGTGGAAGGGCGTCACTGCTGCCGTAAATTCTCTCTACCGCACTGTAACGGTGGAGAGAGACGGATTGCGCATCATGATGCACTTGTCACTGAGCCCGGCATCAAGCTATCGAGCGGCAATCGGTGCGATCCGGATGCTGACCCCGCCGAGACTCAATACACAATCACCACTTTGCCGCGCATATGGCCTTCCAGCACCAGCTGGTGGGCTTCGGTCAGCGTTTCCACGCTCAGGCCATGCAGCGTTTTACTGAGTGAGGTGGTAATTTTTCCCTCATCCAGCAGTGCAGCTGTCGCCTCCAGAATCTCGCCCTGGCGGGCAATATCGTCGGTGGTGAACATGCTGCGGGTGTACATAAACTCAAAATGCAGCGCCGCGCTTTTCAGCTTCAGCTGATCCATGCTCAGCGGTTTCTCGTTTTCCACAATGGTACAAATCTGACCCTGCGGCGCGACGATCTGGCTCATGGCGTCCCAGTGTCCGTCGGTGTCGTTCAGGCAGAAGATATAATCCACGTATTTAAGGCCGTGTTTCGCCAGCTCCGCCGCCATATCTTTGTAATCAATGACCAGGTCGGCTCCGCGATCCTGACACCACTGCGCGGAATCCGGGCGTGAAGCGGTGGCGATCACTTTCACTTTGCTGTGCAGTTTAGCAAACGGGATCGCCAGCGATCCCACTCCGCCCGCGCCGCCGACGATCAGCAGCGTTTTGCCTTCTGCGGCCCTGTCGATCTGCAGACGATCGAACAGGCCTTCCCACGCGGTCAGCGCGGTCAGTGGGATCGCCGCCGCCTGTGCCCAGTCCAGTTGGCGCGGTTTGTGGCCGGTGATGCGAGCGTCAACCAGCTGCCGGGTGGCGTTGCTGCCGGGGCGAGTGATATCACCGGCGTAGTAAACCTCATCGCCGATGCTAAAGCCGGTGACCTTGCTGCCAACGGCCAGCACAACGCCGCTGGCGTCCCAGCCGAGAATGCGCGGCTGCTGCAGGCCGTTTTTCTGCGCACCCTTGTGCACTTTGGTATCCACCGGGTTAACCGAAACGGCCTTCACGTCCACCAGCAGATCGTACTCGCCTGGCGCAGGCTGCGGCTGTTGAATTTCAATAAACTGCTGAGGGTTTTCCGGGTTAATGGCAATCGCTTTAATGGTCATACTGTTCTCCTTAGTGAGTTAACACCAGTGTAGAAGCTCAGCGCGATGATGATAAGATGGACAATAATGCACTCAGTGTTCTTCTCAGGTGAACAATCATGTTCAGGCAGCTTCAGGATATGGCGCTTTTTGCGCTGGTGGCCGAATGCGGCAGCTTTACCGCGGCGGCGAAACGAGCGGGGCTGCCGAAATCCAGCGTCAGCCAGCGCATCAGCCAGCTCGAGCAGGCGCTGGGCCTGCGCTTGCTTAACCGCACGACCCGTCAGCTGAGTCTGACCTTTGCCGGCGAACGCTATCTGGTTCACTGCCAGGAGATGATGCAGGCCAGCGAACGTGCCGGGCAGGCCATTGAACGCCTGCGGGAGAATCCCAGCGGTCGTCTTCGCATCACTTCCCCGGCCGGGATTGGTGCAACGCTGCTTGCGCGGTTTAACGCGGCGTTTCAGCTGGCCTATCCTGATGTCACGCTGGAAGTGCTGGTTTCCGACCAGATCCGCGATCTTGTCCAGGAGGGATTTGATATCGCATTGCGCACCGGTCAGCCGCAGGATTCATCGCTGATAGGCCGCCGGATCGGCTACTGTGAGCGCCTGCTGGTGGCCTCGCCCGAGTATCTCTCTCATCATGTGCCGCTGCGCGAGCCTGCCCAACTCTCCGAGCACCGCTGTATTGCCCATCATGCCTGGAGTGAATGGGGCCTGAAACGTGGAGATGACTATTATCGCTGGCTGCTTCCGCCCACCCATATGACCGATAATCTGGTTTATGCCCGCGAGTGTGCGATAAATCATGCCGGCATTACGCTGCTGCCGCGCTTTTTGACGGAAGAGGCAATAAATTCAGGGTGCCTGAAACGGGTGTTACCCGAGTGGGAAGTGGAGGGGAATGAATTATGGCTGGTATATCCGGGACGTAAGCTTAATACGCCTGCGCTGGCTTCGTTTATCGAATTCGCCATGCGTTCTGAGGTATTCAGATCTTTCTATCTATAACGTGAAAAAAGGGCGGCCACTGTGGGCCGTCCCCCGTTAACTTATTTTCTGATTATTGTTTTTTTGCCGTAAACAGACGGTTGGAAATACCGATTGTAAGCAGATATGTAGCTGTAATTACCCAGGATATAGGTCAAGTTTCCGTAGAAAGTATGCTCCGTGTAATAGGCATCAGTGGAGATATTCCCCGGCGTTGTGAAGACCGTATCACCCATCACGGTGAGTTCAGACGGCAGGCTAATGCCGGGTTTACCTGCCGTTACGGATAGTTTACCAGAAACGCTAAGATTATTGTTGATGGCAGCTTTTTTCGCGGCGTTGATAGTCAATGATTTGTGATTGGCATAATCATAATCATCAAAAATATTTCTTTCTCCAAGGTAAACGCTGCCATTCTTTGAGGTCAACGTGGTGCCTTGCTTATTTATACTTTTGCCATAGTGGATGTCATTGTTTGCGGTTACCGCAACATTGACACTGGCTGAAGATGAGTCAATATTAACACTATCCGCATTGATTTCGGCACGAACGGTAGGGCTATTCGTGCTGCCTGGGAAGGACATATACATTGGATCGAATGCCTTAATTGATACGTTATCCTTAGCGGTAATTTTCACATCGGACATGGTCCATAAGCTATCCAGAGTGACGTTTTTCGCAGTGATCAGGGCATTGCCATTTTTTGAATAAAAGCCATCAAAGTTTGTGATAACTCCACCAAGATTAATATCATTTTCCACCTGAAGATTAACGTTACGGCCGTGGATGCTGCTGCGATCTTGTGGTATCCACCAATATTCTCCTGGCGAAGAACCTGATAAAAGGTTGTTCGATTCCATATTGATATCACCATCTACCACCATTCTTTTAGTGAGAGTAATATCACCCTGTGTTTTTACGTTAGCATTCCCCATGATGTCAGAAGCGCCAAGGGTAATATTTCCCGTAATTGCTGATGGCTCGCCAATGGTATTAAGATGGGCATTTCCCTTAACATCTAACTGCCCCAGTGAAATATTTTCTGCGGTGACGTTAAGATTGTTTTTATTCTCATTATTTGGCTTGGCATTCGATTTTGATTTACCACCGACCTCGATGAACGGTAAGTCGATGTCTTTTTTTGCATGTAACGTCATGTTGCCATACGTTGTCAGCATGTTCATATCATCTCCCCATTGACTTTTAGAGAGGATATTATTGCCGGAAATTTTGATGTCTTTATCAGCCGTGAACGCTCCTTTGAGGATGACGTCTTCGGCCGCGGTGATATTGCTATTTCCCAAAACGTGGCTGTTATGCAGCAGGGAAACGTTCTTATCCCCGTTTAAATTAAGATCGCCAGTAATATATGAGCCATTATCTAAAGAGATATCTTCTGTGTTTGACAGACTCAACGATCCAAGATCGGCATGAACGACATCAATACGGTTTTTCCCTGCGCTAAAATCATAGTCTGCACCGTTCAGGTCGAGTTTAGCTGCTGAGATGCTTGCAGACGCGCTTTCTGTGGCATTGTTGACTGTATACATAGCCAGGCTGTCGGCCTGCGTATTGCCGGAAAGCTTAATGTCTTTGCCCCAATAGTTGATTTCTTTGGCTATATTGCTGGCATCTTTATTCTGCAGGATCGAAGCACCGCTCGATATCGTAATGTGATCAGATACAATATCTGCATTCTGTTTCAGATCTGAAGTGGTATATAGCTGGGCCCGATTCTTCATATTGATTTTTGCACCGACAGACTGATTAATCTGCCGTGCATTAACCTGAAGGCTGTCACCCTTCATCTGGCCGTTGATATTGACAGCTTTATCACTATTTAACGTCAGATTGCCGTAGTCCACTTCAGCATTATTGACGTTAATATGACCTTCGTCATTCTGAATTCCTAATGAATTTCCACTTTTAGCAACGGCTTCTATCAGACCGGCACTCACCACACCTTTTTCGTTACGGATCTGATTTTCAGTTTTTACCGAGGTATCAGCGATGTCAATATTTTTACCTGGTGTGCGGGCATACACCTTAACATCACTGGAAAACTCTGACTGGTTACCTGCTGCCGTAGTCAAAACGTTGTCGGCGGAGATTGCAGTGGTTCCTCTTTTAGATTCGATACGGCCAACTTTAACATACCCATTTTCGTGGGTACTGCTCAGTATGGTAGACTCTGCGCTAAGTTCAGTCCCATCGCTTACGTTAACATTCTTACCGACAGCTTCGATTCTCCTGGCATAATGAGCGTTTACCCGTCCGCCAAGGTTAACATCACCGTTGGTAGAGAGGGAAACACCGCCATCAAGAATATTCTGGAAGCCTCTTGCCTCCAGTACGCCGGTATTATTAATAACGCCGCGCGTTAAGGTATCCGTAGCCCAGGCAGTGAGAGTCACGTTGCCCCGGTCAGACACGATAATTCCGCCGTTATTAATCAATGCATTCAGGCTGCCTTTATTCACCTTAACGGACATTTTACCCATTTCCGGGAAGTACAGAGTAATATCACTTCCTGAAGCGAGGGCAGCGCCTCCGGACTGGGTCCTGATCGTGCCGTTATTCGTCACTTCACCGGCGCCCAACATGGCAACGGCATCTGCGGCGTTAATATTACCTTCGTTAACGACCTTGCCTTTTCCGGTTCCTTTCAGATTAATGTTTCCATTAATAAAATCTTTGTTGCTGATATCCAGAGAGGAGGCAATCAGACTCCCGACGTTTATTGATGAACCTTTACTGATCAGCACCCCGTTAGGGTTGACAATAAACACCTTACCATTTGCATTCAAGGCACCAGCAATCACCGTTGGATCAATGCTATTGATTTTGTTGAGAACGGCAGCGTTTGCATTAGGCTGTTTAAAATTCAGGTTTTCATTTTTCCCGACGTTCATGTTGTTCCAGTTAACAATCATTTTGTCAGTATTTTGCTGAACATTTACCTGATTTCCATTTTTGATAATGTTGCCTGAACCGGAAACCACGGTACCCGTACCTACGGCGCTTGCTCCACCAACAAACGATAGCGCGACGGCTAAAGCAAGCGGTCTGATTACTGCATTTTTGTTTTCCATAACATTCCCTTTGTGCTTATAGTAAAGGCATTTCCTGTCTAAAATTCTGCTTTTAGAAGTTAATGCCTGTGGTTATCCAACCTGTGGATTTATTCTGCGGCACGAGATGTTCATCCTTTCCCTGCCGCCATGCGTAGCTGGCATTAATAAAGAACCAGCTGTTAAATTGATAATTCAACCCCACGCCATAACCCTTGAGCACAATTTTTTGCGTTGAGGGGGCAAATTTTTGAATTTTGCCTTTGCCGTAATCGTAGAAAAGACTCAGGCTGGCGTTCTCGAACCAGGGCAGCGTCAAGTTCAGCGCGGGGGAGGCTACCCATCCGCTGTCTACGCTGGCAGCCGAGTTGCTGTATGCCCGAACGGCGTAGGGGCCGCCCAGCGACATTTGTTCAGCGCCGTCCAGATTTTTACTGGTCTGCTGCCCCGAAAAATTCAGGGTGAAGTTAATGCGGGGATAAAGCGCCTGAATAAAGGAGGCATTTTCATTCAGTTTAACGAAACGCCCCCTTGTATTATTGCCATTCCAGTCATCCAGATTGCTTAATCGCCCAATGGACGGGGAGAGTTGATACTGCAAAACATTCGGTCTGTTCCACAGCTCGCCCTGATTATCACCGGACAGCTGTAATGATAATACCGGGGCGTGGCGGATGTTTTTCATCCCCCAGAACTTGTCCTGCATACGTTTATAGTCAAACGTAGCGCCAAGGTTGATCGTCCTTTTCTCACGGCGTAACAGGGTCCAGCTGCTATAAAGAGAGGCGACATCGGCATAGCCATCGCCCAGGCCATGTAACACCGGACCGCCAAGCCGATAGCTCACGCGAGATACGGCAGCACCCAAACGCCATCCTTTCAGGTTAACCGGGGCATCATAGGACAAACGGCCTATCAGCGTATTACCGTGCTTACTGTCATTGTTTGTCTGGAGAAAGTCCGGTGCGGCATAGGCCAGAGCCTGAAACCTGTCCCCTGTTCCTGTCGGGCTGTTGACGTTGAGCTGCAGTCCCAGACGACTGCGTCCGCTGGAAAGTGAACCCATATTGTCAAACAGCACCGTGCCGTTGATACGCGGCGCGGGAGTGAGATCAAGGGCCAATATACTGCCGCCGGCTTCGTTACCCGCGCTAAGAAATGAGGAAAGGTTTTCCACGCCAGGCAGATCGGAAATGCGTGACATGGACGCCTCTACGGCTTTAATTTTATCCTTCAGCGCGTACATCTGAGCAACGTAGCGGTTAACCGTTTTATCATTGACCAGCGAGCTGTTCTGATTAATCCGGATGGCTTCAATATGGCCATGCATGATGTTAATTGTTATGATTCCATTCTGCATCTTCTGCTCTGGAATATAGGCGTAACTTAACCTATCACCGTGCTTCTGAAGCAGGCTGGTAATATTGATAGCAAGATTCTTTAGTGCGGGAAACGTCATTTTTTTATTTTTGTAACGATCAACTAACTGTTGAACATCACTTTTTGCTTTTTCCGTTACATTCTTAACAACAACTTCAGATATAAATATGGATGGCCCCCCTTCCACTTCCTCGATCTGATTCTCAGTCGGCGGGGTCAGCTTTTCCGTATTTTTTGTAGGTAAAGGGGGCGGCGTGGTTAATACGGGGTTATTCTGTAATAACTGACCACTAACAGAACCAACTTCAGCCGAACTGTACTGAAATGGATGTGAAATTAGCGTTAACGCAAGCAGTCCGGCTTTACGTTTGATAAAAGGGGAAGAGACAAAAAATCTTTCCTTCATAAAACATTCCCTGTAAATACATCAAAACAAGAAGATAGTTAAAACACCCCTTTATAGTAAAAATGCGTTTTGTATATCGCATGCCTTTAAGTGAGTGGGGCATGTTATTTAACGATCCTCAAGACAAGAATGTTAAATCAAGTCAATTAACAACACAATAGCTATATTGCCAATAAATTTGAAGCTCTAAAAAATAAGGAATATCACTAAAGAGATTTGCGATAAATTATCGCTTATTAAATTCAACGGCAGGAGGCTGAGGCTTATCATAAATGCCGTGGGAACTCGCATATTATTCTTTTTTTGTGGTGAAAATTCGCTGAGGTAAAGATGATTACATCGCATAACCTGCAGGAGCCACCTCCGGCGATACGGTAAATTATTAAGATAATACTTACCATACTTAAACAGACTTTCACTTTTACAAAGTGAAAACGCGTAATAAATTTTTTTATAGGCGGATAGTCAGTAGAAAATGCAGGATGTTACCGGGACCGATAAGAAAAAAGCCACGGTCACAGACGGTGGCTTGAGGGGGATGAAACAGCAGATTCTGCAGGAATCTGCTGATTTAACCTTACTTAATCAT